>NZ_JBJXRK010000021.1:0-44770 GCF_046224405.1 Gudongella ferriphila
TCTTCTTGATCTCTCCGAATCTTTTCTGACGACGTTCAAGGATTTCAAGCACCGGATCCTTTTCATCATATTTTCTTGTGACCATTTTGTTCATGTTCACAATTGATTTTCTCTTCTTGGCAAGGGAGCCCATCCAACCCTCCAAAAGATCTGGAAGAGTCAGAATACGTAGGGTATGACCAGTTGGAGCAGTGTCAAAGATTATAATATCGTATTCATCATATTTGTCTATTATTATATCTGAAATCTTGTCAAATAGTGCTGACTCATGGGTACCAGGTGATACAATGGCAGCATCCAGCTGACTGTTGATTTCTTCCACTATTACATTTGACAAAATTGTCTTCATATTAGCTCTTATTTTTTCAATATAGAGCTCAGCTTCATATTCAGGATCAATTTCCAGTCCGTCAAGGTTGTCTCTTATTCTAACTATGCTTCTACCAATCTCAATTCCAAGAACATCCGAAATAGAATGTGCCGGGTCCGTTGATACAAGGAGAGTTCTTAATCCCCTTTCAGCATAATTAATGCTATTGGCAGTGGAACAGGTTGTCTTGCCGACCCCACCCTTTCCACCGTAAAAAATAATTTTAGCCATATTCTTCCTCCGTCATCTTAGGGATCCAGATCATAATTTGACCATCGTTCTTCCCATACGCTTTTTCTTTTTCCCATACGCTTGTCCCAATCCTCTATTTCATCCACCAAATACGGAAGAAGTTCCAAGGTGTAGTAGCTTATTGGAAGGGGCATTCCTAGCTGATCGGAAAAACAAATCAAAATAAAATTATCCATTTCCGTCTTTGTTTCACTTTCGAGCATTTCATAGGCCCTACCTTTAAAATCAGTAGCACCCTTAAAAAATAGTCCGAAATCTGTGATAAATTTCTTAAGTTTATCCATAATAATCCCCTTACATAAAAGAGAGAAGCCTAGGCTTCTCTCTCATACCTTTCAGATTGCCATCAGTCCAATTCCTCTGTACTTGCAAAGGCTGCCCTGGACTCCAGTATCAAGACAATTGCAAGAATGAACAATGCCACTGCAAATACCAAAAGTATTGGATTTGCCAGGTTTGCCATCATCAATAGGACAAGGGCGACCAATGTTGCTATAAACATGAATACCATTGGGTAAACAGCCATTTTGTATTGTCTTCCAGTTCTCTTAAGCCACAGAGCAAGAGCCAACAGGGCTAGTGCTGCCAGCAGCTGGTTTGCAGATCCGAATATCGGCCATACAAGCTGGTATCCTCTAAATGCCAATGTACCACCTATAATAACTGTTATAAGTGTTGAAACATATTTGTTTGTCAAGGTGTTAGTGAATCCATTTGAAGCTGCACCTTCTATATCAGATGTGAAAAATTCCTGGAAAATAAATCTTGCAAGTCTTGTTGCAGTATCCAATGAAGTCAATGCAAATGCTGAAATCGCTAGTGTAACGAAGTTCTTTGCGACCAACTGTGGGAATCCCAATGATGCCATGAATGTTCCTATACCATCGGCAAAAACATTAAGGGCTCCTCCTGCTGCGGTAACCTCAGCAAGCTTGTCAGCTGTAAGATATGCAGCTGTGATAATTGCAAGTGTTGCAAGTACGCCTTCAATAAGCATTGCACCGTAGCCAACCAACTTAATATCAGCCTCAGTGTCAAGCTGCTTGGCTGTTGTACCTGATCCAACCAGTGAGTGGAAGCCTGAAATGGCTCCACAGGCTATTGTAATAAACAATATTGGGAACAGGTAGTTTGTTCCAACCTTAAAGCTTGTATATGCTGGCAACTGAATTTCGGGTCTCATTACAAACAATCCTATAACTCCACCTGCAAGCATGGCGTAAAGCAGGAATGAGTTAAGGTAGTCTCTAGGCTGTAGAAGTATCCAAACAGGTGTTACTGACGCCACGAATATATAACCCAGTAGTATAATCATCCAGGTGTTCACAGACAGGCTTAATGGGAACATGACTCCAACCCAGACAGCCAAAGCCAATAGTGCTACACCTATAACGGTTCCTACCGCTAAGCTGACTCCCCTCCTGTATACTCCAACTCCAAACAGGATTGCTAGAGCGATAAACAGTATTGATGATGTTGCAGCCTCAGGTGTTGATACAAATGCTGAAGCTACTATGTTTGTAAATGCTGCAACAACAAGTATCAAGGTAAGCCATGCAAATAGAGCAAATAGCTTTTTACCCTTGGAACCCATGGTGTGCCCGATTACTTCACCAATGGATCTACCTCCATGTCTAACTGAAGCAAACAGTGAACCCATATCATGGACGCCACCAAAGAAGATGGAACCAATAACAATCCAAAGCATAACGGGAAGCCATCCAAACATTGATGCTGCAATTGGCCCTACTATTGGACCTGCTCCAGCAATCGATGAAAAGTGGTGCCCCAACAAAACTGGTGCCTTAGCGGGAACATAATCCACACCATCGTTCATGGTATGGGCAGGCGTTTTTTTTGTGATATCCAAACCCCAGTGTTTCGCTAACCATGCACCGTATGTAGCGTAGGCAATTAGAAATGCGACAATACTAAAAATAATTAACCATAATGAATTCATAATTTCCCTCCTTCTATAAAATTGCGTTTTGTAAACTTAAATGAAAATTGAGGACTCCAAACCCTCTGTGGTACAATGTTTTTTGCGGAAAACAAATACCTCCCAGAAAGGATGAAGTCCTCATGCAAAAAATTGTATCAATCAGTTGTCCAAAGTGCAACAATAATCATTCATTTTATCGTTACGGTAAAGATAAATTTGGTTTCCAAAAGTATCTCTGCCGTAAGTGTAACCATCAATTCGCACCTGATAATCCCAGTAAGAGGGATTCTGACAATCGCAAGTATCCAGATTGTCCTATGTGCTCCAAGGCTACTTTTCTTCACCATGATCATGAGCATTATTCTAATTTCAGGTGCTGTGATAAAAAGTGCAACCACTCTTTCTTTGTTGTAAAACCTTCGGCCATATTACCTGCTTCTGTCTCTAAGCTTGCTGGTAAGAATGATTTCAAGCGTATGCGATATCCTGTTCATATCATCATTTCGGCTCTTTCCATGTTCTATCTTGGTAAGGATTCCTTCAGGAATATCGCCTTGATACTTAGGATTACCAATAATATCAAGGTTTCCCATACCACCATCAGCAACTGGTGTAAAAAGTTTGCTCCCTTGTTCAATAATCTTTCTTTGGAGCTTATGCCTTTGATGAATTTTGATTCTGATGAGTGGCATGCCGATGAAACGGTAGTTAAGATTTCTGGTAAAAGATATTACATTTGGTTTGTGGTTGATTCTGAAACTCGTTTTGTCCTTGGCTTTCACTTATCACCCTACAGGGACTCTGCTCAGGCCTTTACAATCTTCAATTCTGTAAAAGGTATGGGAAAGGTTTCTTCCATTGTCAGTGACCGTTACAGCGCCTACAAGGTGCCTGCCAAGTCTGTGCTTGGCTCTGATGTCAAGCATATCAGAGTACAGAGCTTCAAGGATGATATCTCCAACAATCTGATTGAGTCTTTCCATCATCAGTTCAAGGCTTGGTACAAGACAAAACAGGGTTTCAACTCATTTGACTCTGCCAATAATCTGATCAGCATGTTTGTGTTCTTCTACAACTTTGTTAGGCCACATTCATCTCTTGGTGGTCTTACACCAGCTCAAGTTGCTGGACTAAGCCTAACTAAGAAGCAAAAGAGAAGGTATCTTCTCATAGCTTGATTTGTGTTTGATTTCGCCTAATTTGTTTTCAAAGGAGCGGCCTTGGAGTGGTCAAGGGCGCGCGTAAGCGTGTTCATTTTACCCTTGACCAGGACTAGGATGATCCTTTATCATCTTCCTGGCGAAATCTGAAGCAATTTTGAGCAATTCTATGAAAACATTGTGCTAATCTTTCATATTTAGTTTACAGAGCCTAAAATTGTATAATTTACCTGGTAAAACCGTAAATCTCGCTTACCTCCCTTCCTTTCTTATTAGCTATATTTGATCCGTCCTCAAGGGAGGTCAGTATTATCCTAATATCAACCCAACCCTTGAATCCGAATGAAAAGCCCTTGTGATACCTGAATTTCTCAATGCTCCTTAATACGTTGCCATCTATTTCATTAAGTGGTTTATCCACCAGTATTACACCTGTAATGATGCTTGACATATGCTCGTCATGGAGCTCCACCAGTTCATCAATGCTCCTAACCATATTATCTGTAAATCTCTTGAACTCATTGGTATCGAGATTTTCTACTCTTTTTACAAGAATATATTCATTATTCTCCATAGCATATATCTTAGCTGACTTGGTAAGGAAATACTTTTCAGCCCTTAAATGATACCTTGCGAACAAGTCATATTCTTCATTGTCGACCCTATGATTCCTTAATATATCAAAGCTTCTAATCAGCTTTTTTTCCAATTCATCCAAGTACAGCTCCAATTCCATCCAATCACTCTCTTCATATTAAATTTATGACAAATGTTTAATTTACACCTTTATTGTACTCCTGCTCAAGTTCAATGTCAATAAAATGAAGGTGGAAATTTTATTCCTTTAAAGTGCAGTCTCCTTTGGACTTTCCATTGGAAACACCATTATCTAATTATCAAATCCATAGCCCTATTTTGAGCCATGTACTTAATCCTTTCCAAATCTATTGTCTTCATTTCACGTTTATGCATCAAAACCCTTCCATCAACTATTACTGTGTCCACATCACTTCCATAGGTTGAGTAAGCCAATGCAGACACGAGATTATGTCTTGGAACAAGATGCGGTTTATCTAAATCCACCAGAATGATGTCCGCCCTTTTCCCGACTTCCAGGGATCCAATCTCCTTATCCCATTGTAATCCTCTGGCTCCATTTATTGTAGCCATCCTTAATGCATCCACCGCCTTTATGCTTAATGCGTCCTGATCCACTGCCTTGTTTACCAAGGCTGCCAGGTTCAGCTCCTTGAACATGTTAAGATTATTGTTTGAAGAAGCTCCATCTGTACCAAGAGATACATTAAGACCTTTTTCAAGCATGCTTTGAACCGGAGCGAATCCACTTGCCAATTTGAAGTTGCTTCCAGGATTGTTTACCGGATGGACCTCCTTTTCAACCATAAGCTCAATGTCATCCTGGTCTACATGTACGCAATGTGCAGCCAGAGTATGCACATCCAAAACACCAAGATCATAGACGTGCCTTATGGGAGATTTGCCGTATATTTCATAGCTTTCCTGAACCTCTCTTTTTGTTTCAGACAAATGTATATTGATACCTGTTCCAAGGTCATCTGCCAAGTTTTTGGCCTTTACCAGAAACTCCGGACTGCAGGTGTAGGGAGCATGAGGGGCTATCATGACACGTATTCTATCATTTGAGGTCTTGTGGTAGCGGTTGAAAAGTTCCCTGCTCTCATTGAGTTTTCTGTCGGGATCATTTCTGTCCTCTACAATTCCCCTTGTTATCATTGCCCTGAGTCCAGACTCCGCTGCCCCCTTGCCCACCTCATCCATAAAGAAATACATGTCACAGAAGGTAGTTGTTCCAGTCTGAATCATTTCAGCCATGCTGAGCAAAGAGCCCCAATATATATCCTCACCGTTTAGATTGGCCTCAACAGGCCATATCTTTTCAGTTAGCCATTGATGCAGGGGTAAATCATCTGCATAATTCCTCAATAGACTCATCCCCATGTGGGTGTGTGCATTTACAAGTCCTGGCAATGCTGCCTTGTTTCTACCATCAATTGTTTCATCTATTTCAATCCCTGGAATTTCATCACCCAAATGTATGATTATTCCATTCTCAATATAGATGTTGCTATTATTTAATATTCGATTTTTTTCATCAACGGTTACTATATCAACATTTTTTATCCTTAAGACCATAAAACCCTCCTATTGGTAAACGCTTCCCACTTCTTCCTTGCCTGAATTGAATATATCCTTTCTCCTATATGTTAAGACTGCGAGTATGAAGCGGACCAACAGATCCACCCCCATCATCAGCCATATCCACTCAATCCCTGCATCCATAACGTATGTCATTAAGAGAACCAGCGGCACCCTCACAACCCAAAGTCCCACTCCCACATTTATCATTGAAGCCTTTGGATATCCAGCTCCTCTAAGTGCTCCATTCAGAAGACCTGCCAAGTTTTGTGGTATTTGCAATAGACCCATTATAAACAGGTAAACTGCTCCTACTGCTATAATTTCAGGATCATTTGAGAAAGCCCTCATGATTTGTGATGGCAGAAATATCATCAGACCCCCAGCCACTGAGGTTACAACAAGAGAAAGCCTTATTAGATGCTTCATGTAGGTTCTCCCCATTTCATTGTCTCTTGAACCTACTGATTGTCCCACAAATGTTGATGCGGCTATTCCAAAGCCAGCAGCTGGCATATATGATATGGACTCAGCCTGTAGACCAAGCTGGTATGCTGCGTAGGCAACTTCACCATAGGTCAGTACAGCTCGTGTGATGATTATGGAGGCAAACTGCCAGAAGCTCATTTCGAATGATGTGGGTATGGCAAACCTTATTAGTCTGATTGCCTGTTCCCTATTGAACTTTAATCTGAAGCCGCCACCAAGCTTTGCAAATGTTCCATTCTTGCCAAACAATACGAAAAGACCCATTAAAGCTGCTATACCATATGATATGTTATAGGCGATTGCAGCACCCTTGAGTCCCATTTCAGGCAGTCCAAGCTTTCCGAATATCAGGATGTAGCTGAGTATTATGTTTACTCCATTGAGAACTCCAACTATTATCATGGGTGTCTTTGCATTTCCCATCCCCTGCAAAATCCCTGCTGTCAATAAAATGACTGCAGTAAATGGCAAGCTCCAGGACAATATTCTAAGATACATTGCCCCACCAGCCAATAAAGCAGGAGTGGGGTTGAAAACACCAATTAAGCTCTCAGTGTTCCAGTATATAAGCTGCTGAAAGAGCACGGATACACCAAGGGCAAGTATAAAGGCCTGTTCAGTGGTATCCTTTAGCTTCCCGTGATCCCCAGCTCCAAAGTTCTGTGCAACGAAAACCGAGTTCCCCGTCCCTATTCCCTTTAGAACTGCCCATATAATCCTAAATAGGATATTACTCATTCCAATTGCTCCAACTGCTACAGAGTCTATCCTTCCCACCATCGCCATTGACACTACCCCGGCAGTCATCTGAAGAATGTTTTCAGCGGTTATGGGCAAAGCCATGGAAAGAATTTTTTTCCTTACTTTTTTATCATCGATAGCTATTGTCGTCATGTTCTCTCCCTGTTGTTATACCGTAAAATGTAGGAATCTCAATACCTCAATATAATCGTCTGTTGTAAAGCCTACTGTGGTGCTATTTAAAAGAGAAGCTCCAGGATAGAAGGAATTTCTCCTGGCTTCGTAATGTCTTGGGTATTCAACCTCAACATTGAATTCTTCCGGAAGTTGAATCATCAGGTCGCCCTTCTCCTTGACCAGTCCCTTCTTCACCCCTGCCTTTATAAGTTCAATTGCTCGTTCAGGGTGAATATTGATAGTGGAATTACCCCTTCCTTCCTTGACAGCAACAGTTTCTATGAATGGATTAATCTTTATTACCTCCTGACATAACGACTTGTCACCAGATAGGAATATTACAGGGACTTTATGATAGGCCGCAATATATGCATGAAGCATAAATTCATCTACAGGCTTCCCATTAATACTTATGGAAAGAATTCCAGTGGTCAATGTATGTGACAGAGGACTTCCGTCCATACCCGCACCTGAGTGATATCCTATAAATGCCACACCGTCAAAGGAATCATCCAGCTCCTGTACCATTGAAAATAGCCCTTCATCCCACCCCCTGATCAGTCTGACATTCATAGGGAGCCCGTTGTGATCCAAATTTCTTCCACTGTCATGGGCATCCTTAATTATAATCTCCATTTCATCGAGCTCATTTGCTCCCTCACATGCCGCTCTTACTTCAGCAGTCATCTGATCTGCAAATTGTGAATAGTCCCCCTTGTTTTTCGAGGTTTCATCCCAATGTGTTACACCAGTGATACCTTCAATGTCTGCACTTATGTATAATTTCAATCCAATTCCTCCCCCGTGCTTTCTTGTTATTTCCTTCTAATTATAACATTTAAAAGTTATTTTTACAGCTGTTTTAAAAATCTGAGTGAACTCCAAATCGAATTATCATTTCAAAATTTAGTACTTTTGGAATAGTATCACTTTGATTATTTTACTAAAATAAGATGAAATTTATCAAAATCCTGTTATAATTGAATGACAGAAGGGAGGGTTTTAAATGGATTATATTGTAAAGGCATTTATAGAGATTCCAAAAGGAAGCAGTAACAAGTATGAGTACAACAAGGAGTACAAGGTGTTTGAACTGGACAGATCACTTTTTTCTCCAATGTTCTACCCTACTGACTACGGTTACATACCTGACACCCTGGCAGAGGATGGCGACCCCATTGATATCATGGTATTAATAGCCAATCCAACATTCCCAGGCTGCCTTGTTCATGCAAGGGTAATAGGAATGTTCCTTATGAAGGATGAAAAGGGTAAGGACGAAAAAATTATTGCAGTTCCAAGAAACGACCCGAGGTTTACTGAAATTGAAACAGTAGAAGATATGGGTGCTCATATGAAAAAGGAATTTGAACACTTTTTCTCCGAATACAAGCGTCTCGAAGAAAAGGAAGTCATAGTGAGTGGCTGGGCTGGAGTTGATGCGGCAATTGAAGCTATTGAAAAATCAAGGATCGCATACAAAAAAGCTAAGGATGCCTTGAAGTAATTGATATATATTATCATTTACACCTCGTCACTTATGTGGTATAATGTCCATGGCTTAAAAATTATCGCGGCAAATTTCTTTATGGAGATGATAATTAATGGCTAACATGAAAGGACCCAGATTCAAACTGAGCAGAAGACTTGGTTTAAATGTTTATGGACATCCTAAGGCTATGGACAGGGCCGTAAAGGGCACTTCCAGAGCAGACAGAAAACTGACGGAATATGGACAGCAGCTACTTGAGAAACAAAGACTTAGAGCATACTACGGTGTTATGGAAAAGCAGTTCGTCAAGTACGTCGTCAAAGCAAAAAAAAGTGAAGACCAAACTGGTCATGCTCTTGTGAAAATTCTTGAATCAAGACTGGATAATCTTGTGTACAGATTGGGCATTGCCTCTTCTATTCGACAAGCCAGACAAATGGTTGTTCACGGTCACATACTGGTAAACGACAGAAAGGTTGACATACCTTCATACCTTTGTGATCCAGGTGACAGCGTGACCCTTAGAGAAAAATCCAGAGGCGTTGAGCTTTTCAAGGAGAATTTCGAAAATGCTCTAGCAAGCTCTCTACCCTATTTATCAAAGGATGCAAATCGTTTCGGAGGTACCTTCGAGCGACTTCCTGAAAGGGAAGAAGTACCAATTGAAATAGAGGATCAGCTTGTTGTTGAGTATTACTCAAAGCTTATATAAGCACTATGAAGGAAGGACTCAGATTTGAGACCTTCCTTTTTTTATTCCATATTCATAAATTTTGACTGGATAAGATTTTCCAGCAGCTTGTATAAGAATGCTGTTGAAAGAAATATTATGACTGCATAAATACCTAAAATCATCAATAGGCTCTGGTCCGGAAGAAGAATATATCCAAGAAAGCCTGCACCGAATATATATAGGGTGCCGATCGCCATTGAAATAATCACATTGAGGTTCTGCTTCATTGCCTGCTGAGGATTTGTCCACCCCGTCATGGGCCTTGTAATATCAACCACCATCCCTATCATGGTCAAAGGAATGCTGGCACTGATTCCAAATAACAGAATTATTATTACCTCAGAGACCTTCAATGGAACCATGAATAAAATTCCCAAAATGAGCAGTACTCCTCCCAATACCTGGAGAATGACTGATGAGAGAGTTCTTCCCAATATTTGAACCTTAGGCTTTATGGGAAGTGTCCTTTGTATCCACATATTTGTTCCTTCTCTGGAAAAGGTTGTCGCTCCCAATGAGTTAAGGATTCCAAAGGATCCTATTACTCCAATGGAGCCTAATATCAGTATTTCCCTGCTCTCCATGATCATCTCCTTCATCGGTTCGTATGCATCGCCACCAGTGAGCATTGATATTGCCAGAAGGGCGGGAAGGATTATAACCCCACCTACTGAATTCATAAGGTACACAGGAGTCTTGAAAATCATCAGAAGTTCCTTTTTGGCCATTGTTATAATGGGATTCCTTGCTTTAACAATGCTTGTTGAATCCACTTTTCCTCCCCTACCCTTTGCCGCTGATACCTCTATGTTCCCAATCAGGCCATCAAAGAATATTCTTTCTGCCAACAGCATCATGAGTATGAATCCAGCTATACCAGTTCCCATAAATAGGAGAATGTAGAAAAAACCAGCTGGTGAAAATCCATTGGTCAATGCCAATGCAGCCCACATGGCAGTAGGAAAAGCCACCCCAGCTCTATTCAACAACAGATTTGCATCTCTTGCAAGGTTGAACATGAAGTTTTCACTGTCCATTAGGTTCTGAGATGTCATCTGATTTATTTTTATCTGAACAAAAATAACGAATATAATAAATAATACCGCTGCAATTGTCCTAATGAGGTCCTTCTTCCCCTTAATGTTTGTGTACTTCATAAATACCATGATTAGAACCGATGATACAGCCAAAGGGAGAATTGGTAGTGCTACAACTGCTATTAAGCTCATGGCCCAATAGGGCAATCCTTCATTCCCAGCCCTTCCATATATAATAATAAATGGAAGTATGACAGGAAGGCTTGTCAAATACTCGCTGACCATCAAAGAAACAAATTTCGACCCAATTATATCTGATGGCTTTATTGGTAGAGGCACAAGCTGGGGAAGGTCATTGGAAAAATAGTATTTGCTCATGACATACATAATTCCCAGCACCAAAACTATCATTTGAGCCGACATAAATCCAATGTGAAGAAAATATGACTGTTGACCCATTTGCCTGAATACATCATAAAAAGAGTCCAAAGCCCTTACCATAAGAATGTAGGATGGTAGCAGAGACATCAAGGCCAAGACTATTATTGCCATTGGAAATATCTTCTTCTTATTTTTAATATTGTACATAAGCGATGATAATCCAAAGGTTATGTTTAAATCAGTTCTTATCAACGACAGCAGTTTATTATTCATTTTCAGTCAGCTCCAGGAATATATTTTCGAGAGATTCCTTCTCCTGAGCAGTTCTTCTAAGCTCCTCCATGGTCCCCATTGCGATGATCTTGCCTTTGTTTATGATTGCTATTCGGTCACAAAGCTTCTCTGCAACCTCCATAACATGGGTGGAAAAGAACACAGATTTTCCTTCATTGCACATGGTTCTCATAATTTCCTTCAGATTGAAGGATGATTTTGGGTCCAGCCCCACCATAGGCTCATCAAGTATAAATAGGTCAGGATTACTCATAAGTGCGGCTGTCAATACCAATTTCTGCTTCATACCATGGGAATAGCTGCTGATAATATCACCAAGGGCATTCCCAATGTTGAATACACTGGTGAAATGTTTTATTTTTTCAGATCTTTCACCTATTGGAATCCCATACATGTCCCCAATGAAATTCAGGTACTCAATTCCGCTAAGCCTGTCATAAATTTCAGGGTTGTCCGGTACATAGCTTATTCTGGACTTGGCTTTCAACGGCTCTTCCCAAACATCCATTCCGTCAAGAAGTATTTCACCATCATCTGGCTTCAGAAGTCCAACAATCATTTTTATGGTAGTTGTTTTACCAGCTCCGTTGGGTCCCAGAAAACCAAATATTTCTCCATCCCCGATCTCCAGACTAATGTCGTCAACGGCTCTTATTTCTCCTTTGTTGTAAGACTTTGTCAGTCCGTCAATTTTTAACATACCACACCTCCGAGGTTTTTTCACAAATATAGCTTAACACAAAAATTGAATATTGGCAGCAAAAAGGTGGGAACAAAGTCCCACCTTTCCTGTTTAAATCTCTTCAACTACCTTTGCAAACTCCTTTTCCACAAAATCTGTAGAAATTCGCTTGTCAAACATCTTTCCTTCTTCAACTGATGCAAGCCTTGCCTTCCCATCATCAAATGCGAAGCCTTCTGTGTAGAGTATTTCCTTGCCGTATATTGGCCAGTAGGTAGCTTCCTTGAACTTGAAAAGGTCAGTGTACTCAGGCACTGATTTTGAAATCTGCTCAGTCAATTCCTCTATCTTCTTGTATCTTGAAGTCCTTCCAAGTATATACATCATCTCATTTACAACTTCCCAGTTGGAATATCCAGTCAATGGAGGTATTGCTGTGTATGTTCTCTGAATTCTTCTTTCTGAGTTGGTTACTGATCCAGTGGACTCAGCATAGCTTACAGCAGGCAGTACCACATCCGCCCTTTCACCTGTAGGTGTCAGATAGAGGTCATGCACTGCAAGGAATTCAAGATTCTCAAGGTACTCAAGTGGAATGTCCTCTCCAAATACCAGAAGTCCTTTAATTGTTCCTTCTTCAATTCCCTTGATTATTTCATTGCTTGGCTTGTTGATTCCAAGATCTGCCAATCCTTGACTGTTGTTCTTAGGCTTAAGCTGGATTATACCTCTTCTTGGCTTGCCAACTCTTCCAGCTACAACAGCTATGTTTGCAAGAAGCTTTGCTGCTTCACTTGTCAACATGTTCTCATCAAATATTATCATTGACGTCTTTGACTCAAGGTACATTTCTGCTATGTCTATTGCTGCATTTCTAGGTTTGAAGTCTGCAAAGCTATCCTTGAGTTCCTTATAACCCAAAACATTCCTGGGTTCTTCAACCTTATCCAATACTACCTTAAGGATACCCTTTAGCAGGTCAAGGTTGTTGTCAGGACAAATGCTGGCCTCAGTCCAGTCATTTATCTGATCGTAGCCTTCGTTCACAACAACGAGTCTGGCACCATTTTCAACCGCTTTCTTCACTTTCAAGGCAGCTATTGTGTGGTCTTTCATCATATGAGCTCCTGCAACCAATATAAACTCTGCATGCTCAATTTCATTGAAGGTACTGGTTGATGCATCATATCCCAGAACCTCTTCAATCCCTCCATAATTTCTGTTGAAGGATGTTACATTTTCAGTGCCCAGGAATTTTTGTGCAAATTCCTTGGCTATGAATATCTCTTCATTGGTGTATCTGTCAGAAATTGCAACTGCAACTGCTTCAGGACCATACTGCAGCTTAAGTGACTGCATGGTCTTGGCGGTCATCCTAAGGCCCTCATCCCATGATGCATTGCCCAGCTCACCATTCTCTCTTCTTACAAGAGGTTTGGCCAGTCTTGTCTTCTGCTTGGCTTGATCGTATCCGAACCTACCTTTGACACAAAGTAATCCTTTATCGACATCTGACTCCTTGTCGGGGATTGCCCTGTACAGCATGTCTCCACTTGTCTCAAGGTCAATGTTACAACCAACGGAACAGAAGGAGCAAATAGTCTTGGTTATCTCAGTTTCAACAGGCACAGACTTGTCAATCTGTAGTCTTTCCTGGATGGCTCCCACCGGACACACGCTGACACATTGTCCACAAGCGATACAACCTGTTTCCGCAAGCTTCAGATCCAATGCAGGTTTTACTATTGTATCAAAACCTCTTTCAACAAGTCCAAGTGCGCCATTATCCATGACCTGGTCGCATACTCTTACACAAAGTCCACAAAGGACACATTTGTCTGTGTTTCTAACTATAAATGGATGACTGTCGTCCTCTTCCCTATAGTGAACCTCACCGTCAAATTTCTCAGGTTCGACATCATATTCATTTGCATAATTATACAGCTTGCACTCAAAGACGTCATGGCAGCCGCATTCAAGGCATCTCATGGCATCCTTTACAGCATCCTCCTCCGAGAATCCTTTGTTGACCTCCCTGAAGTTATTCTTTCTTTCTTCAGGTGAAAGATGAGGCATTGTTGATCTGTACTCTTTCTTCCTGTCGCTGTAGTGCTCACTGGTCAAATGGGTTCTTTCAACTACATAAGGTCTTCTGTATGGGATTACATGCCCTTCCAGATATGAATTAATAACCCCAACGGCTCTTTTGGCGTCTCCAATTGCCTTTATTGCAATGTTCGCACCTTCATTTATTACATCTCCACCGGCAAATATGCCTTCCACATTTGTCTGGTAGCTGTTTTCATCAACTGCTATTGTTCCCCTCTTGGTCTTCTCCAGGATTTCAAAGCCTTCCAATGCTGATTGCTGGCCTATGGCTCCTATAACCAGATCAACATCGATGTACTCGATCTCTCCCTCAATAGGAACTGGTCTTCTTCTTCCTGATGCATCCTCTTCGCCAAGCTCCATCTTCTGAAGCTTAACCTTGGCTGCCCTTCCGTTTTCTTCTATTATTTCCAATGGAGAAACCAGGAACTTAAACTGTACCCCTTCCTCCTTGGCTTCCTTGATTTCAATCAGCTCAGCTGGCATCTCTGCCTCTGTCCTTCTGTAGAGCACATAAACTTCCTTGGCTCCAAGTCTAACAGCAGTACGGCAGGCGTCCATAGCCGTGTTTCCGCCTCCAACAACTGCAACCCTTTCACCGATTCTCATATCCTCATTAACTGTGGCTTTTCTGAGGAAGTCAATCCCTCCTATTACCCCGGGAAGATCTTCTCCCTCAAGTCTTAATGGAGTACTCTTCCAGGCTCCAACAGATATGTAGCAAGCATCGAAGTTATTCTGGATATAGGAAAGGTCAAGCTGTTCACCAACCTTGACATTGTTTACAAATCTTGTTCCCATCTTTTCAACGATGGCAACCTCCTGGTCAATAACACTTCCTGGCAGCCTGTACTCAGGAATACCATATCTAAGCATTCCGCCCATCTCAGGCATCTGTTCATATATTGTTACCTCGTGTCCTGCAACCCTTAGGAAGTATGCTGCTGAAAGTCCCCCTGGGCCACCACCTACAATGGCAATTTTCTTGCCTGTGGGTTCTCCCAGCTCAGGTATGAATACATCGTCGCTTGCCAAGTCTATATCGGCAAGGAAGGACTTCAGATATGCTATGGAAATCGGCTCCTCAACAAGCTGCCTTCTACAAGCATCCTCACATGGATGTGGACAAACCCTTCCTATGCATGCAGGAAGTGGAAGCTGCTCCTTAATCAGTTTAAGGCCTTCCCTGTACTCCATATTGGCGGCAAGTCCCACGTAGCCCTGGCAATCGGTATAGCCCGGACAAGCCAGTACACATGGCGGCCTGCAGTCACCAACGTGGTCTGAAAGAAGAAGCTCAAGCGCCGTCTTTCTAGAACTCTTTACCCTTTCAGTGTTGGTGTTAATTATCATGCCGTCAGATGCCATTGTTGCGCATGATCTAAGAAGCTTCGGTACTCCTTCTACCTCAACAACACACATTCCACATGATCCATATATCTCTACCCTTTCATCAAAGCACATGGTAGGGATATCAATTTTATTATCTCTTGCAATGTCAAGTATCGTCTGACCTGCATTACCTTTTACTTCTTTTCCATTTATGTTCAAATGTATAACAGACATATTTCACCCCTACCTTTAACTTATTGTTATTGCGTCAAATTTACATACCTCATAGCACTTTCCACACTTGATACAGATGTCCTGGTCAATCTCATGAATCAGCTTAGGTTCACCTGTTATTGCCTCAACTGGGCAGTTTCGCTTACACATTCCACAGCCAATGCAATTATCCTGTATTTCATAGGTAATAAGGGATTTACAGGCTTTTGCCGGACATTTCTTCTCATTTATGTGAGCTTCGTATTCATTTCTGAAATATCTTATTGTGCTTAATACAGGATTTGGAGCCGTCTGTCCAAGTCCGCAAAGAGATCCGTCCTTAACCTCAACTGCAAGGCTCTCAAGCAGTTCAATATCCCCTTCCCTGCCATCTCCACTTACAATTCTCTCCAGGATTTCAAGCATTCTCTTTGTACCAAGTCTGCAATGGATGCACTTTCCGCAGGATTCCTTTCTGGTAAAATCAAGGAAGAATCTTGCCATATCAACCATACAGGTTGACTCGTCCATTACAACCATACCACCTGAACCCATAATGGCTCCTACCTTGCCCAACGATTCATAGTCAACAGTTGTATCAGAAATAAAAGCTGGAATACAACCACCTGATGGTCCTCCCATCTGTACAGCCTTGAACTCCTTGTCGTTAAGTATTCCACCGCCGATACCATATATGATTTCCTTGATTGGCATTCCCATGGGAACCTCTACAAGTCCACCTTTTTTGATCTTACCGGTCAATGCAAAAACCTTCGTTCCCTTTGACTGGGCTGTACCATAGGCGGCAAAGGCATCTCCACCTTTTCTGATTATCCAAGGCACATTTGCAAAGGTCTCAACGTTGTTTATGTTGGTTGGCTGACCCCAATAACCCTTTTGTGCCGGGAATGGAGGCTTAAGTCTTGGCATCCCTCTTTCGCCCTCCAGGGAAGCTATCAGGGCCGTTTCTTCTCCACATACAAATGCTCCCGCTCCAGCCTTGATCCTTATGTCAAAGTTAAAGCCTGTTCCCATGATGTTCTTACCAAGGTATCCCGATTCTCTTGCCTGCTTGATTGCAATATCAAGTCTTTTTATTGCAAGTGGATATTCAGCTCTAACATATATTATGCCTTCTTCCGCACCAATTGCATAGGCACCGATTGCCATTCCCTCAAGTAGTCTGTGAGGATCTCCTTCAAGGATTGACCTGTCCATGAATGCTCCTGGATCACCTTCGTCAGCGTTACATACCATGAATTTAGGAGTGTTCTTTTCCTGCATTGCAGCATTCCACTTAAACCAAGTTGGAAAACCTGCTCCTCCTCTCCCTCTCAATCCGGAGTCTCTAATTTCGTCAATCACGTCTTTCTGTGACATTTCCTTAAGGCATTTTTCCAATGCCTTGTAACCATCTTTTTCTATGTACTCTTCAAGTCTCTCAGGGTTTATAATCCCACAATTTTCAATTGCTATTCTCACCTGTTTGCCAATGGCTTCTTCATCTACTGAAGAAATCCTATATGTACTGTCATCTTCATTTGCAAGCTTTTTTTCAACAAGCTCCACAATTTTGTCTCCGGAAACCTTTACAAATCGTTCCATCCGTCCTTCATCATCGTAGATGTCGACTATGGGTTCCAGATGACACATCCCAACACAGCCGGTTATTTCAAGATCTATATCCATCCCAAGCTTATTTACCTGATTCTCCAGCTCTTCATATACTTTCCTGGCTCCAGCTGCTATACCACAGCTTCCAAGACCAACCACTACCTTCATCTAGTTCCCCTCCTTCGCTTCAAGGGTCTGTTTTCCCAATTCCCTTAAGATATCCTTGGTTTTTTGTGGTGTCAGGCTTCCATATGTCTCACCATTTACCATCATGACTGGAGATAAGCTGCAACACCCAAGACACGCCACATTGTTCAATGTAAATACATTGTCCTTTGTAGTTTCTCCATCCTTGATGCCCAACTCTTCTGTAATAGCCTCTTCAATACCATCTGCACCATTTACATGGCATGCAGTACCCTTGCACAGCATGATCAGATTTTCCCCAACCGGGTTCAGTCGAAACTGTGTGTAGAAGGTTGCAACACCATATATCTGTGAGCTGTAAATTCCTGTCTCCTGAGATATGTATTCCAGTACGGACATGGGTAAAAACCCGTATATTTCCTGGGCATACTGAAGTATTGTAATCAGGCTACCTTTTACTTCCTTATATTTTTTCAGTGTCTCATCCATAAGTGACAAATCCACTTCTTCATCAAGGAAGTGTCCTTTTAGTTCCTTTGCTCCACAGCAATCCACGTTACCAACTCCTTTACTGTAATTTAAGTCAACAGAATTATTATACCTTAAATATTCAGAATTAACAATCAGATAAGGGCAGAAATTCCTTCCAACATCGTTATGTAATTCACATGTTAGTATATTGATTTATTGACTTTTAACCCTCTGAATTACACATATATTTCTTGAACTCAAACAAAAAGGAACCTATGGTAAGATACAAGTTCCTTTGCTTTCGTTATGTTAATGGAGATTCAAACAAACACATTTAAGCTCTTGAATGTGTCATGTTATTGAACTGTCAATCCCCGGAAACACTTATTGAATTTATTTTTATGGATGGAGCCCCATAGCAACCGTTACCTGGAAGGCCAAAAAGTATGTCATCAGAAACTTCCTCTACACTTTTTAGAAGCTGAATCAGATTTCCGGAAATTGTAATACCTTTTATTGGTCTACCCAATGATCCGTTCTCTATTATGAAGCCTTGGGCTTGAAGGGAGAAATCTCCCGACACAAAATCCAGCCCGGAATGCAGGCCTGCTATTTCAGTTATGTAAATCCCTGCAGCTACTTCTCCGATGATTTCATTTGGTTTCCTGGATCCCTTTTCCACCAACAGATTCGTTGGCCTTGTCGATACAGTTGCCTTTATCGAGTTCCTGAATCCATTTCCTGTTGAAGTACTAATTTTATCTTTGGACTCCCTGGAATCATACAGGAATCCCTCCAGCCTGCCTTCGTGAACCAAAATCTTTTTTGTCGTCCTGTAGCCTTCATCATCAAAATCACAGCTGCAATATCCTCCGTCTAGAAAAGGATCTTCTGTGATGGTTATTTTTGTGCTTCCTATCAGTTCCCCTTCCTTATCCTTCAGAAAGGACAACCCCCTTTGTACGTTTATGCCTGAAAAGGCTGGCATGAAGCCTTCAAGAATATCAATAAAAACTCGGTTTCTTATTACAGCACAGTAATTTCCGCTACTAACTGGTCTTGCACCCAATAATGATATGGCTTCTTCCACAGCTTCCCTGGCAAGCTTTGATGTGTCAACCTTTTTGGGATCTCTGAAAACAACATAGGAGCTCCCAGTACTTACATTATCATCTTGCTTTGCAACCACAGAAATATATATATAACCCATTAATGATCTATCTTCAATATCCAAGCCCAAGGTGTTCTTTATCCTCCTTTCTGTAAAAACATCTTCATAGGAGCACATTTGAATCTTGGTTACCCTGCCATCAAGGTTCTTTGCTTGTTTTTCAAGTTCCATCATTAAATTGATTTTTTCTTCCACTTTCAGGTCCTGTGAATAATCTGGATTGTTTTCAGCACGGTATATATATTCATAGGCCTTTGTGAAGTATGG
This sequence comes from Gudongella ferriphila, assembly GCF_046224405.1. Taxonomy (NCBI): domain Bacteria; kingdom Bacillati; phylum Bacillota; class Tissierellia; order Tissierellales; family Tissierellaceae; genus Gudongella; species Gudongella ferriphila. The sequence goes on from NZ_JBJXRK010000021.1 coordinate 19,253, forward strand.
CCTTTCATCTTTATCGGTGAATTTACCATTCTGGTAAGCCTCATCCACAAGTATCTCAGCAGACTTTTCATCCAATCTTTCCGTATATGAGTGACCCAAGCCCTCCAATCCAATTGCTCTTAGAGCAACTCCTGCCGAGTCAGATACAATGTAGTTATCAACCTTTTGATTAAAAACTTCAATTTTCAAGGTTCTTTTCGAAGTATGGAAGAGCTCCATTTCCTCAAGCCTGTCACTCCCTTTTTTGAAAACCAGGCTGCTAAAAGCATTAAAATCCATCAATCATCTTCCTTTCTTCCGCCGACAGTAATGCTGCTGACCCTAATTGCAGGTTGACCAACACTCACCGGTACTGAGCCACTGGCTGCTCCACACATTCCCTGTCCCATTTTCAGATTGCTCCCCACTCCGTCTATGAGCTTTAAGACCTCAATACCATTCCCAACCAAAGTTGCACCCCTTACAGGACCTGCTATCTTGCCATTTTTGATAAGATAGCCCTCCATTACTGCGAAGTTAAAGTCACCTGTAGCAGGGTTCACGCTTCCGCCTCCAAGATTCTTAGCATAGAGACCCCTTTCTATGGATCCGATCATATCATTGTGGGTCATATGACCGGGCGCTATATAGGTATTGTTCATCCTGGAGGTTGGCGGGTACCTATAGGATTGTCTCCGAGCCGAACCTGTGGATTCCATTCCCATCCTTCTGCCATTTATCTTGTCGACCAGGTAAGACTTTAGCACCCCATTCTGGATAAGTATATTTTTCCTGGTAGGTGTCCCCTCGTCATCGATATTCGTCGTACCCCACCCATTTATCATGGTCCCGTCATCAATTGCAGTAACATGGGGAGACGCCACCTCCTGCTCAAGCTTCCCACCAAATGCAGAGGCATCCTTAGATACAAATGATGCCTCCAATGCATGACCACAGGCTTCATGAAAGAGAACACCTCCAAAGCCATTTTCTATCACAACCGGTATTTTACCACCTTGTGCATAATCTGCATGGATCATCGCCTTAGCGATTCTTGCCGCTTCAACTCCAACCTTGTCCACGTCAACATACTCGAATAATTCATAACCCATTGAGGCACCAGGTGCATAATATCCCTGTTGAAGCTCACCATTAAGGCTTGCTGTCGCTGAAACTGCAAATCTCACTCGGGTTCTGCTATCGGTTGTCCATAGTCCATCGGAATTTGCAATCAAAATTTTCTGTTCTTCCTCCATATAAGCCGTTGTGACCTGGGAGATTACCTGATCGTATCCCTTAGCGGCATGGTAAGCACTTTTTAGCAGCTCCACCTTTTCTTTCTTTCCAACAGTTGATATGGGAATCTTGATTGAATTGTTTTCAGAGTATAGGGTTTCTCTCATCGTTTGTGGTCGAACTGTTGCCTCACCAGACATGGACAAGGATAAGGACCTTGCGAGATCAACAAGCTCTTTCTCTGAAGAGCTATTGGTGTAGCCATATACACTGTTTGTTCCTTCAAGTATCCTAATACCAACTCCATAATCTCTGCCCGACAGACTATCCTTTATTTCACCTTGGACCAGCTTGATATTGGAGGTCATTTTATCTTCAAAAAAAATTTCTGCAAAATCTCCACCTCTGGACAAGGCCTCATTTAAAACCCTTTCAACCATTATCCTATTTAACATTGGAATCATCCCGCCTTTTTATGAGCTTCTGCTGAAGCTCCACTATTGAAAGTTTTGATACCTTCTCCTGGGGGATCTCCAGTTCCTTCAAAATGGTATCAAGGTCCCTCTTCTCTTGTACCTCAATTTCCATATATGGATCAGGATAGGTTTCTTCATCCCATACGTCAATGTCAATTCTTCCTTCTAGAAATGAATAGGATGTCCTGTCCTTGTAGCCAATTACTGCCTTGTCAAAACCAAGTTGCTTTAAAATTTGCAACATAGTGTACCTATCATCAACTAAAACATTGTACTCTTCATTTTCCCTTAAGCTATTGTTAGGAAGATTCTTTTTAAGAGTCAATGTTACGGACCTGTTGTCACTTAAGAGATCATGATTCTCCCTGATTCTTAGATATGCATCCATAAATGATTTTATCGGTTTTTCTGTAGAGTCGATGAGGGTGTTGATTTGTCTCTCCTTCCCTATCAGTTTGCCGCCCTTGGATAATATCAACGCTTGGATATTATCAATGTCAATATCCAAAACCTTCACTTCCAACTCCTTTACCATATAGTACCTCCTGACTACCTGCCTACCAATGAATATGCCTTTCTATCGCAAACCAATGTTACATCAGGGTGAAGTAGTAAAAATGTAGCAGGTATCCTTGTGCTAACCTTGCCTCTTTCTAGGAGTTTTTTTATGATTTCTGCTTTTCCTTCACCGCTGGCGAGAATGACTATTTTTTTTGCCTTCATTATACTGCCCATGCCCATTGAAATTGCCTGGGTAGGTACTTGTTCCTTGGATTTAAAAAATCTGGCGTTATCCTCTATGGTCTGTATGGTTAGATTTACAAGCCCTGTACCTACAGGTAATTCCTCATCAGGCTCATTAAATGCTATGTGGCCATTAGACCCTATCCCAAGAAGTTGAATCCTGATTCCACCTGCAGCCTCAATCATCTTGTCATATTTTTCCCCGTACTCATCTGGATTCACTGTCATCCCATCTGGAACATGTGTGTTTTCATTGTTTGTGTTTACATGATTGAAAAGATGCTCCTCCATAAAAAATCTGTAGCTGTTTGGATCCTTAACATCAAGGCCTACATACTCATCCAGGTTGAAAGTTGTGACCCCAGAAAAATCAAGCTTTTCCTCCTTGTACTTCCTTACCAGCTCCTCATAGGTCCCAATGGGTGTCGACCCCGTCGCCAACCCAAGCACGATCTTTGAATCCTGTCTTATTTCCTTTTCAAATATTTCAGCAGCCGCCTTGCTCATTTCATCATATGAATCAGTCACTATTATTTTCATTCCAGTCCCCCTTAAGAAATATGTCTATATGCCAATCTCTTTTAACTTGAAGTCCAAAAAATCACAGGAAACCATCTTGAAGTCTATCCCTTTAATCAAGCCTTCAACTGAGTACCTGTGTCCCTCAGCATGCAGGTGTCCGTAAATGCATAAATCTACATTATGCTTCACTAAAACATCAACAAAATCATTGGGCCGTAGTTTCCCATCAAATGGAGGATAGTGAAGCATGGCGATTTTCTTGGTTATCCCTTCTTCTATTGTTGACAAAGATGCATCCAGTCTAAGCAGCTCTCTCCTGTATATCTTTTCATCTCCTTCGTCAAACCCCTCCGAATCCCTACTCATCCATCCTCTGGTTCCTCCTATCCCCACATTTCCATATACGTAGGAGTTGTTTCTTATAAATGTTATGGAATCTAGATTCAAAGCGTTGAGCCTTGATATGCTTTCCCACCAATAATCATGATTACCTTTTATAAATAGCTTATGACCTGGCAGGCTGTCTATTAGTTCCAAATCAGGTACAGCCTCTTCAAGCTTAAGGGCCCAGGAAATATCACCCGGTACAAGCACAAGATCCTGGTCCAGGACCTTCGTTTTCCAATCCTCGATAATCTTTTCCTTGTGATTTATCCAGTTTTCACCAAAAACATCCATAGGCTTCTGTTTAGAGTGATCAAAATGGAGATCACCAATTGCATAGATCATATACGCACCTCTCTTAACTATTTTGCAGGTCAATCTTATTGTACTTTTTGCCTGTACTTCTCAGCACCTCTTCTTCTCTTGTCTGACAGGTAAACAGTAGCACCTGCCTATACTCAAAGCTTATTATAAAGTCCAGAATTCTTTTCAACCTCAAATCATCATACTGTGAGAAGCATTCATCCAGAAAGATGGGGAGTCTGCTTGAAATCAACTCATCAACAATGCCAAGTCTCAAACCAAAATACATCTGGTCCAACGTTCCACCACTTAGATTCTCCAATGGAACCAACCTATTTGTTCCTTCCTGAACCAGATTGAAATTCAGATTCCTGTCCACCTTTGCATCAATATATCTCCCTGCAGTAATCCTGCTTATGAACTCCTCCACCCTCCTGTTTAATGCTGGAACAAAGTCCCTGTGTATCTCACCTGATAAATCGTTAATTCTGCTTTTGGCCATTTCAAGTGATTCCTTCCTACACTTCAAGGAGAATTCCTTTTCTCTCAATTTCTGTAGCTTTTCATTTAGGGTTAGCTCCTGTTCAATGGAATTTTCAAGCTCCATTAGAGAGCCCTCCACCTGATTAAGATTCACTAGAAGATCACCTTTGTATTGAATGAGCTTTTCATGAGACTCAATTGTTTCAACCATATCAGTTAAAGACATTGCACTTCCGGTATCAGATCTCTCTTCATAAAGTACCGTTAGCTCTTCAATGCTTTCTTCCTTAAGAATTCTCTTTATAGTCTCCTGATTGTATTCAATTTCTCTCTTGATCTCCTTTAGCCTTGATTTCTTTTCCAAACCTTCATTGAAGGATTTCATGTCTTCAGCCTGGTTTTTGCTAAATATTCCATCAAGCTGCCTCTGCAGAGCCATTAGCTCGGTGTTCAGGTCATTTTTCCTAACCGATATGGCTTCTCTTGAACCTTGAAGTTCATCCAATAGCACTCTTTCCTGTTCGGCTTTAGTATCCTCTTCTCTGGCTCTTTCATACAATTTATAAAGATCGTATTTGTTCGACACACTGTACTTATCAAGGATAAGAACCTTTTGTATCTCAACATCAATTTCACCCTCCAGGATATCTGTCCGACCCTTTAGGGTTCTTACCTTATAAATAAAATAGAATATGGGAATCAAAACCGTTTGAGTTATTGCAAGAACTGAATAATTGCCTTGGATGGATGCATATATGGTTACTGAAAAATATATGAATGAAAAGATAATCAAGATCCATTCAAAAGCCCTTCGGTTGATCATGAGCTTTTCCTTCTCATTTTTAAGAGATGGCAAATCCCTGTCATCAGTGGACTTATAGTCCAGTTTTTGAAACTTATACCCATCTTCAATAATATCCTCGGAAACCCCATACTCGTGATTTCTGTCTACGTAAAGCCTTGTAGCCTTTTCTTCAATACCATTCAGCTGTTCCTCCATGTAATCTAGCCTTGAATTTACAAGTCCAATCTCTTCACTTAATTTTACAGCCTCATTGTAATCATCCCGACTTTTTGAATCGTGAATCACCAGTCTTTCAATTTCTTCACCTAAAAGGTTGTTTTTCTCCCTCAGCTCCAAAATCTCCTGGTATTTGTTGATTTTCTTAATTCTATTCATCTCTTCTATGGAATCCTGACAATTTGCAATATCCATCTCAACTGACTCCAACTCACTAATAATAGCCATCCTTCTTGTCGCCAGATCCCTGTACTTTTTTACATCTGCTTCCACAGCTCTAAGACTTTCTTCAGTTTCTTTGATTTCAGCCAAAATCTTACCATACTCTGAAGTTGAAGCCCTACTTGTTCCAATCTCCCTTAACTCCTCATCCAGGAAAAGTATGGCCCTTTCAACTGATATGCTTTCATCTCCACCAGTGGATACATTCACCAGCCTTTCCCTGACTTCATGGGCCAGTGACTCCCCAGGTTCCATGTTCTGCTGCCCAATAAATAGAGTATTGCTGAAAACCCCACTGTTTATTCCAAAAAAATATTCCCCCGGTTGTAGCACCTTTGAGCTTTCTCCAATATGAGTCCTGTCTGTAATGTCCTCACCAGTCAACTCATGAAAAACCTTGACCTCTTCTTTTCCTTTGTCAAATACCCTGTATATCCTGTATAGCTGTCCATCCTTTTCAAAAACTATAGACCCACTGTAATTGGAACCGGACCAAGGTGTTAATCTGTTGTGTTCATTGGAGTAAAGGGTTCTTTTTGTATACGGTTTTCTAAAACCATAGAACATACCACTGATAAAGCTATGCAGAGTCGATTTTCCGCTTTCGTTGGGTCCATATATGATATTTAACCCTGGTTGGAGTCTAAGGGTAAAGTCATTGAACTTGCCAAATCCATGAAGATGGAGTTCCCGAATAATCATTGCCGGTCACTTCCTTCCAAAAGAGCATATATTCCAGCATAGAAAGCATCCCTTACAATGGGATCTTCCATATCCTCATTTTTAAAGCTCTCTATGTACATTCCAATAATATTGTTTCTATTTTCATCAAACAATAGTTCAATATCAATATCCGGCTTTGAATCATCTATCATTTCAAGATAGTAGAGGTCTTCTCTTAGGGTTGCTTCCAATGCCTCCTTGTGGAGAAATGTTGGAGAAACACCCTTTAGAATTATCCTATGAAAATTATTTTTTCCATCATCACCTATCAAACCCATTATTTCTTCCCTTGCCTTCTCAATTGTAGCTTCCCTATGCAAAGTATAGTCAAGAACATTGAATTCCCGCCTTGAGAAGGGAATGAAACTGAAGCTGTTATTATGGGATAGCTTGCCCTGGATAAATCCTCTCTTGCCCGTCTCTCCAAAATCCAAGGGTTCCAACGATCCACAGTAGGCAATGTTATGGTGCAAAAACTGTGGTTTATGTATGTGTCCAAGGGCAATATAATCCATTTGCAGCCCCTCTAAAAACTTCAGATCGGGAAGTGGATAATCTGTCTTTGCCCCAAACTCACCATGGAGCATAAGGATATTGTGATATCCCTGAGTTGGCTTGATATTACTAAGCTCCTTCAGCAAGACTTCCTTTTCCCTCTTTGCTTCAATTGCCCAAATTGAAGTAAAGAGATTTGCAAATTCAACATGCTGAAGGCCTGCCTCCCCGAGAATCATAACATTATCAGGCCAATCGGCTTCAGCATAGACCGAGTCCCTATATCCCATATCGTGATTCCCCAAGGAAATTACAAATTTCTGTTCCTTTGCAAATTCAAAGGAATCCTTGAGTCTCCTAATATCCTTAATGGTAAGATTATTGCCTTCAAAAAGGTCCCCAGTGATAAGCAGTAAATCCATACCTTCACTTTTTGCGTGTTGAAGCATACGACTAAAGGTACTCCACAGTTCCTCTCTTCTTTCCTTGCCCTTCACTCCGCCAAAGCTGGAGCTGTTAAATTTCATTCCAAGATGAATATCTCCAGAATGTATAAAGCTAACCATCATATCACCATTCCTATTGGTTGTGAAATTTTCTTATGTCTATTTTTTTCATTAATGCCTTGATATCAGTCATATCAGGCTTCCCCTCATAATTCCTGAAATCAAGTGAACCACATGCAAAAGACAATCTTGAGGTTGTCTCAAAATCAAATTTCCTCCTCATTCCAGTCGCAAACCCCGCCAATATGCCACCATGCAGAAATCTTCCGGGATTCAGGACCTCATGGTCAAGATTCATACTGATCCCTGTCTCGCTATTCATTACCAGCAAACCCTTTTCTCCCATGTCTACAATCACATAGCTTATACCACTTTGAAACAGATATTGACTGGCCCTTATTATTTCACCCTCATACTCAAGCTTAAGATTGGTCAGTATCTCCATTCCTTCAACATCCAGAGCAATCAAGTATGGCGAAGCTTCAACAACCTCCGACAAGGTATCCTTCCTTGGGGATATCAGCATTTTTCTTCCCCATTCTCTTGTTAGGTGCACAATGTCAGTTGGCATATCTTCGGGCATATTTGATGGGTATCCACCACACATGCATACTATCTCAGAATTGTTCAGACCTTCCTTAATCTCTCTATGGAAAAATGTAATTTCCTCCCTGTTTATTTCAGAGTCCTTCTGACTGACTTCAATTTCCCTATCATTGAAGGTTAAGATTAACCTCTCAGGGCTTTTATCTCCGATTTCAACAAAGGAATCAACTACCCCGGTATCTCTTAGATAATTTCTTATGAAACTTCCAGTTGGTCCTCCTGAAAATCCAGTTATTGTAGAATCCTCACCCATAAGGCTTAAAATCAATGAAAGGTATGCACCCCCGTCACCTGGTATCATATATGCCTTATCAACATTGAAGGATTTCGACTCATTGGAATTACTTTTTATTTCCAACCACTTGTTAAGAACAGGATTCAAATCTACGGACAGTATCATTTTTGCACACCCCCATTGCTTTCTATTATACCCTTATATACCGGTTACTTGCAATTGTCTTTGCCAATTCATCATTGAAAAGCCACACTCATAATTATATAATTGAAGTAACTAAAGGAGGGGTATTCTATGATGGATAATATATATAAGGATTCCACGGAAAATCAATTGGAATTGTCAGAATCAGAAATTAAGCCTGGCTTTATTTTTGAATACGTTGACCAAAAGGGAGTAATTAGCAAGATTAGTTCGATCCTTGCAAATAATGATATCAATATAGCCAATATGACCGTCACAAGAGAAGGAGATGTGGCGACAATGAAATGTCAATTTGAAGGCAAGCTCCAGGAGAATGTCAAGGAGCAGCTACTTAACTCCTTCACATTTATCAGGACTGAATTTCTAAACATGGAATGATATCAAATTATCCATGAACCCTTACAAGGAGGAAGGCCATGAATGTTGAGCAAAGCTTTAGGGAATATCTGGATAGCAATGGCAGAAGAGATAAAATTGAAGTTTTAAGGGAAGGCAGAAATATTTCTGTCCTTTCTTTTATGGAGATTATTCATGATTTTCTCGTTCAATTCAAGTCTGTGGACTTGAACGAATGGATTCTTACAATTTACGACTACGCCTTATTCAAGTCATTTCCGCACAAGGAAAGTAAACTAATTGACATGGAAATGATTGTTCTTTACGAAGAGGTTCTCAATTTACTTAGGTACGTAAACGGTGAGGATCATTTTGATTATGATGTTTCTGACTCAATAGAGGAATTCAAGCGTTTTAAAGAGGCCTACAACAAGCTCTTCATTTATGAGATCATGCAGCTCGACATGGAAATCAACGGCTACAACACAATTGATCACGTCATGAGCGTAAAGGATGTGGCTATGCACGTTGCTCTGCAGTTAAAGGAGCTGGAGCTTCCGGTGGATCTTGGGATAGTTCTTGGTGCCAGCCTTGGACATGATGTTGGAAAATATGGTGTTGTTAAGGATGAACAACCCAGGGTTCCATACCTTCACTACTATTATACTGAACAATGGTTTAGACAGCTAAGACTTGATAAAATTGGTCATATTGCAACAAACCATTCAACCTGGGATTTGGAGTTGGAAACTCTGCCACTGGAATCTCTGATCCTTATCTATGCGGATTTTAGAGTTAAAAACAAAGTAGTCGATGGCAAGTTTATCATGTTTACATATGACCTTGACGAGTCATTCCAGGTTATACTTGATAAGCTTGACAATGTGGATGAAGCAAAGGAAATGAGATATAAAAGAGTCTACAGCAAATTAAAGGACTTTGAGGAGTATATGGAGTCCATGGGGGTAGACACAACCCTTGATGGAATCCTGAAAAGACAGGAAAAAACCTATTGGAGCCTTCTTAGGGGTGAGGATATTGTAGATTCCTTTAAATACAAGGCAATTGAAAACAACATCTACCTTATGACAAACCTTATGAACCAGGAAAGGTTCCTTGAGATTCTTGAGGATGCAAGGGGCGAATCCAATTGGAGGATTTTGAGACTTTATATAGAGGTTCTTAAAGAATATTCAACCTATCTAACCCAAAAACAAAAAATAATGGTGCTAAGCTTTCTAACAGACCTTCTTCTACACAAGGAAGAGGACGTTCGTAAGGAATCCGCTGAACTTATAGGCAAGCTTCTTGCAAACTACGACGAGGAGTACAGAAAGGAGCTACCTTCCTCAATAGCAAGAAAAAAACCTGAAGAGACCAGCGTTGTAGTTTTCAAGGAAATCCTTGAATCACTATTGATTCCCAGTCATAAGATGACTGATTCACAGAACATATGGCTATACAATCTTAAGCTCATTGTAAAGTCCCTGTTTGAGAACTGCAGCAAGGAAAGCTATGGAGAATATTTCGATGCGTTGAATTACTTCTTTCAGCGTTCTGAGGATTTGATTCCCGTATCTCAGTTCTACCTAATCCAGACTGTAACCTACCTTCCTTTGGAAGAATTGGATTCCGGCAGACGAAATCTCTTCTACTCCTATATTCAAAAAATGGTTTCTTCAGATATATCCAACATCAGATTGAGTGCTCTTGATAGGGCAGCGGAAGTAATAACCAAGCTATTTGATGAAAACCTTTACTCCCCCATGAGGGATTACCTTAAGGCGAGACCTTTGAAGTCCCCTATTCCCGCTGAAAATTATCTTAAGTACATCCTATCTAACAAGCTTTCAATGGATCAGGAGACCGTGGGTAACTTCAGGGAAAACTATTTTCAGGACCAGGCCAACGTTTCTGAACTGTTTCTTGAGAACCTGAAAACTGCAACCGGCTGGACCACAAAGAAGATAAACATAGATATTCTGTATGACCAGGTAAGGAAAAATCCAAAGGAGACAGGCATTCACACAGCGATACATCTTTGCAACGTACTCAAGGTAAGTGCTGTTGAAAGGGTCAGAAATTACAGTGGCTACACCCTGCTGAACATAATTCCCCTGCTCTCCCTTGAGCAGCGTAATGATGTTGCAATAGAGCTTTTGAGAGCTCTGGAAATGGAAAACTACCAGTTCACAAAGTTCATACCAGAATATTTGGGCCATCTTTTCCTATACCTTCCCCCTCAGGAGCTGGAGGAAGTAATCGAGGATCTGGAAGAGAAAATTAAAGTTTCAAGACCACAAACTATTATGCTATTGCTGAACACCATAGGCACAGCAATTGTAAATTATCCGAAATACAAGGACTTGTTCCAGGAGGATGAAGAAACAAATAAAAAACGCCTGAACAGGCTTCTTGGACTGCTGCTGGTCCCTATCGCATCCTATAATGTTGAGCTAAAGACTGAAGCTCTTAGGGTAATCGCTTCAACTGTCTTCAACTCAGAGAAACTTACTCACCTTGAGAAGCAATCTGTATTCAGACGTATTGGCAAGAAAATTCTCACCCTTATAGAAGATTCCCGTGAAAACAACTTTGTCTTCTATAACAATGCAGCATCCTTGAACCATATATACCGATATATCTCCGATTTTGAGTTTGAAAATGGAAGCCTTGATATTACCACCGATGAGGATGTTGTTTTCTTCCCTGGTTCATTCGACCCATTCAGTCTCGGCCACAAGGAGATTGCAAAGGAAATAAGACGAAAGGGCTTTGAGGTATACCTTGCTGTTGACGAGTTTTCCTGGTCGAAGAGGACAGAAGCTCATCAATTTAGAAGAAATATCATTAATATGAGTATTGCCAAGGAAGATGGAATATACCTATTTCCGAAGGAAATTCCAATAAATATTGGTTCAGATAGAGACATGATAAAGCTTAGGGAAATATTTGGCGACAGGGAAGTATATATAGCTGTCGGTTCAGACGTTATTACCAATGCTTCCGCCTACAGGAAGAACAGGGAGATTCTTGACTTTTCTCATGTCATCTTTGACAGGAGAACAGATCAAACGGTAACCAGTAATCTGTCCGCTTCAAATGAAGCCATTTCCCGAATAAGGGGCAAGGTAATTCAACTTACCCTACCAACCCAGTATGAGGACATAAGCTCAACTCAGATCAGGGACAACATTGACAAAAACCGAGATATTTCTAAGCTCATCGACCCAATGGCAGCTGACTATATTTATAATTACGGACTCTATATAAGAGAACCCCTATACAAAACCCTGGTTGAGACAAAAACCCTGGATGTTGAAATTCACAGAAATCTAAGCAGTGAGATTCTCATTTACCTTATGGACAATTTCGGTAACAGTATATTGGAAAAAGGAATTCTTGAGCTTAGAAACAAGCTAAGTTACAGAATCATACTCCTGAAGGATATGGAAACCGGACTTCCCTTAGGTTTTTCAGCCTTCTACTGGGTCAGACACAGCATGCTATACGATGAGTTCAAGGATCAGGAACTGACACAATACATCAGGACCTACGCCAAGGGGAGGACTGCTTTTATAGCCTGTCTTTATGCAAGGGATGACAATGACAACATTATGGATATGGTTCTAAACGAAACACTATCCATTGCCTTGAACAGAGACTACAATTATGCACTCTACTGCAATACGATGATTTCAGGCGAAAACAAGAAAGCAGAGGAATATCTGCTGATGCAAGGCTTCTCCCAAATGCCCTTCCAGCATATGGGTTCACCTATGTTTATGGTTGATATGAACAACCCCATAAGCATAAACCTTGACCTGGAAAACACATTAAAGGCACCTTATGATAGCGATCCAAGAATACAGAGGGTTATAACCGCAACCAGAAAGAAGCTAAAGAGAGCCCTGGCTGACCTTTATCCAAATGAGCTGCTCATTTCCTTCAACAGGGACATGGTCTACAGCAAGCTGATTCAGAAGCTGTGTGATGAAAATGGTGTATCAATATTGGATAACAGAAAGAAATCATTAGGCGAAAAGATGTGTGTGCCATTTGGTATAATCCTGAACAACTCAATAATTCCAAATACTGTAACAAAGACGCTGCACACTGAAAGAATATTCGCACCAGACATACACAGCTTCACAGTTGGTGAGTTCCCCAACTATCTGTCACTTGAGGGCCAGTGTAAAACCATCAAATCCTTTGAACGGCCAGTAATGCTTACGGATGACCTACTTCACAAGGGCTACAGAATAAAGATTGTAGAGCCTCTTCTTCGGAAGGAGGGCATAGAGATTGCCAAATTGTTCGTTGGAATTCTATCAGGAAAGGGCAAGGAAATTGCCCAGATAAGGAATCTTGATGTTGAATATGCATATTTTGTTCCCAACCTGAGATTGTGGTTCAATGAAAGTAGCCAGTACCCATTTCTTGGTGGCGACATGGTTCGCAAGGATTATCTTGAGTCAAACCTGATTCCAAGTATAAACTTTATACTGCCTTACGTATCTCCCAGGTTCATCAAGGACATTACGCAGGACTCAATATATAATCTATCTGAAATCTGCCTTAACAATACTTTGGACTTGTTAAGAGTCATCGAGGAGGTATATCAGGAGATTAATGAAAAGAACCTTACTCTTGCATCCCTCGGGGAGGTAATTTTTACACCAAGATATCCTGACCTGGAAAGAAGTGTACTTCAAAAGAGACATCAAAAACCATCTACCTTCCTGGAGATGGACATCCATTACCTCAAGAGGCTTGAGCATACTCTTAGAGGACACACGAGGTGATTAAAATGTATTACTACAGATATAAAGACAAACTACTGTTTTCCAAAATCCACATTGAAGAACTGGATAAAACAACCGAAGATCATTTAGCCAAGACGAAGGACCCAATCTACTATTTAAAGGTCATGGATCCCTTCTCTTCAAGGAGGGGATTTCTGGTTAAATCCCCTGCCCAGATTGAGGAAAACAAAGAGGGACTTGATATCCTTAAAAGAGATGTAAACAATTTCGATGTTCCTGACTGGATTGAAGACAAAATAAGGGATGAGAAGATAAAGGCGATAAACATATCTTTTCCTCGGTGGAAAGAAGAATTGGATGACCTCCCCTCCCATTGGAGGATCAATGTCATCGCCCTGGGAGATGTTGGCAGCACATTGCTTATTGGACTGAGACTCCTTGGCTCCAATATGACAATAGGCATCTATGACAGAACGCCAGAAAAGGTTAAGAGATGGGAGCACGAGCTTGGTCAGATTCGGCGTCCCTACCATGAAAAGTCCTTCCCAGCTGTAGAGGCAGTGGACGAGGAAGACCTGTTTAACTGTGATATGGTAGTTTTTTGTGCCTCAAGAGGTATCCCTCCTGTAGGCTCTGAAAATATTGATGTTAGAATGGTTCAGTTTGAAGGCAACAGGGAAATCCTAATGAAACATGCAAGAGCTGCTCGTGAAAAAGAGTTTAAAGGCATCTTTGCTGTTGTAAGTGATCCTGTAGATCTTCTTTGCAGAGGACTTTATCTTGATTCAAACACAGATGTCAACGGAAATCTGGACTACAGGGGCCTGGCACCTAATCAAATAATTGGCTATGGTCTGGGTGTCATGAATGCAAGAGCTTGCTTCCATGCTGAAAAAAATCCACTTTTGGAGCATTATTTCAAGGAAGGCCAGGTCTTTGGTCCACATGGTAAGGGTTTGATTGTGGCTGATAGTATGATAAACTACAATGAGGAAAATTCATTGTTCTTGACAGAGAAAACCCTAAACTCAAATTTGGAAATCAGAGGATTCGGATTCAAACCTTTTGTGGCTCCAAGCTTGTCATCAGGTGCTTTGTCGCTTATAGCAACAATTGAGAATGAATACTTTTATGGTTCTTCCATGATGGGCGAAGTTTTTATGGGAGCAAAAATGAGACTGACAAAAAACGGTCTTGACATACCTTCCTACAGCCTCCACCCCATGCTAGAAAATAGACTTGAGAAAACCTACAACCAACTAAGGAGTATGATATGAGACCATTTACACTAATTTTACCTTCACAACCATCATCGCTGCTTCAAAAAATGATTGACCGGGCAGTAAGCGGCCAGGAGTTCAATATTGTAAGCAGCGATGAAAACCTGCCCGACCTGAAAGGTCATAACATCCTATTCGCAGTTGAGCTTAATTCCATAGGAATAAATCCAAAGCTCAACAGAATTTTGGAGGAGCTTGTCAAGAGAGGTAAGAGCTCTCTTGAAAACGCTAGAGCTTCTATCCTGATACACAGCGGTTTTGACAATTTCACAAAAACAGCTGCTCAGGACATCGTTTTCATTGCAAACCAGCTTGGCTGCACCTTCCCTGGAAGACCTGTCATTGAAGCAAACCAGAATCTGGACAATTACATTCCATTAAAAAAAATCTATGATCTTCCCTTGGAGGAAATCTGTCTGCAGAAAAGTGAAGAGCTTGGAAGAAGACTTCTTTCAACCCAGAAATATTTTAGAAATAGAACAATTACAGTACTTCATTCATCAAATAAAGGAACATCGAATACGTATTCACTTTGGGAAATGATAAAAGAGCATTTGCAGGAAAAAGTCCAAATAAATGAAGTCTATCTTGGTAATGGCACGATAACTGACTGCAGAGGCTGCAGCTACAAAACCTGCAAATACTTTGGAAAACAGGCTAAATGCTACTATGGTGGTGTGGTTGTGGAGGAGGTTTATCCTGCAATTCAGGATTCATCAACAATCATGCTTCTCTGCCCCAACTATAATGACATGATTACAGCAAATATTGTAGCTACCATCAACAGGCTTACTGCACTTTTCAGAAAGACTAAGTTTTATGACAAGAAGATCTTTGCAGTTATCGTTTCTGGATATTCAGGCGGAGATGCGCTGGCCAAACAGCTTATAAGCAGTCTTAACATGAACAAAACCTTTGAGTTGCCCCCTGAGTTCTCAATAATGGCAACAGCCAATGACCCGGGGTCGATCAACAATGTTCCAAACATCAGAGACAAGGCAAAGGCCTTTGCAAATCACATACTTGAAAATATATAGCCTATCCACCGGCTATTTTGTGGCAAATAAAAAGCGGGAACCTTCTCCCGCTTTTTTGTGTACTATTCAACTGAATCCATTCTGTGTCTAACAACCTTTTCAATCAGCTCCACCTTATCCTTAGCTTCCTCTCTGGATTTTCCCTTTGAGTAGATGTAGAGCTTAATTTTAGGTTCTGTCCCCGATGGTCTAACAGCATACCATGATCCATCATTCAAGTAGTATTTCAGTACATTTGATCTCCCGGCATCAGTCTCATCCCTAAGGAAGTCAACTGTCTTTTGCAGCATCATTTCCCCTATGGAATCTATCGAATGGTGTCTTATATCATCCATCATCCTTTTGATTCTCTCCTGTCCTTCAACTCCTTCAAGTACGATTGAAATAAGCTTTTCATAATAGTACCCAAATTCCTTGTATATGTCCTCAAGAACATCCAGAAGGGATCTTCCTTCCTTCTTATAGAAACCAGCCATCTCAGCTATCATCATGGAGGAGACAACAGCATCCTTGTCCCTGACGAGATCCTTGTAAACATAGCCTATACTTTCCTCGTAGCCGAATACAAAGTTGAAGGCCCCTGTTTCGTCCCATTCATTTGCCTTTGCACAGATATTCTTAAATCCTGTTAGTGTATCGAAGGTTGCAACATCATACTTCTTTGCAATGGCTCTGCCTAGATCACCAGTAACAATACTTTTTACAATGGCTGGATTTTCTGGCAAATCTCCCTTCTTGCTTCTTTCAGAGAGGATGTAATAAACCAGCAAAGCTCCAATCTGGTTGCCATTTAGATATGTGTAATCGTGCTTGTCATTCTTTACTGCAATTGCAACCCTGTCACAATCCGGGTCAGTTGCCAGCAATACATCAGCGTTCTCCTTGAGTCCCAGCTCTCTTGCATATTTGAAGGCCTTGCTATCCTCTGGATTTGGATAGCCTACAGTCGCAAATGTATAATCAGGCTCAGCCTGCTCTGGTACAACTATGATATTATTGAACCCTCTTTCATCCAAAATTCTTCTTACAGGCTTATTACCTGTTCCGTTAAGAGGAGTGAAAACAATCTTTACATCCTTGTCTATGTCATCATGTATTGGCATCTTCAACAATTCAGAGAAATACTCATCATCTACTTCCTTACCAATTATTTGAATCAGACCCTTTTCCTTGGCTTCCTGGAAATCCATCATTTCAATATCTCTATAATGGTCTATTCCATCGATTTCTTCCAATATCTCATCCGCAACATCATCAAGAATCTGTGACCCTTCTTCCCAATAAACCTTGTATCCGTTGTATTCTTGGGGATTATGACTAGCTGTCACCACGATACCAGACTTTGTGCCCAGTCTTCTTACAGCATATGAAAGCATCGGTGTAGGTCTTATATCATCGAACAGATACACCTTGATACCTTTTGCAGCTAGAACTCTGGAGGCTATTTCAGCGAATTTGTCTGAGTACTGTCTCACATCATAGGCTATTGCTACACCTTTATTCTTCGCTTCCTCTCCATAGTTTTCAATTGTCCTTGCCAGTCCTTCTGTAGCCATACTGACAGTGTATATGTTCATCCTGTTTGTGCCTGCTCCAAGCTTTCCCCTCAAGCCAGCTGTTCCAAACTCAAGGTCCTGGTAAAATCTATCCTCAATTTCATCCTCATCAGTCAATCCCTTAAGCTCAGCTTTTGTTTCCTCATCAAAAAATGGATCTTCAATCCAGGATTGGTACTTTTCTTTATAGTTCATAATCATCCCCCCATTGGTAATATCATTGCATATCTTATTATTTTATACCCTCTATCAACCTTTATACCCATCCTTTTAATGATTGAATTTTAACTGGGCTCAATTTCTACAGAAGCCTTGCTTCTTCCAAATATCTTCTTGAATTTCGTTCCCGCTCCCTCCAAAGTCATGTAAATCAGGGGAATAATTATAATTGTCAATAGAGTGGCTGCAAGCATTCCACCTATTACTGTTATTGCCAAGGGCGAAAACCTTTCTGAGCCCAATGCCAACTGAAGGGCAAGTGGAAGCATTCCAACTATGTCAGATAGAGCGGTCATCATGATAGGTCTAAACCTTGACCTTATAGCTTCTTCTACTGAAATTACCATCTGTACTCCAGCTTCTCTGTTTTCATTTATTGCAGCAACCAGCAAAATGGAATTGTTTACTACAGTTCCTGCAAGCAATATTAGTCCCAGAAGAACTGGCATGGACATATATTTTCCTGTCAATCCAAGCGCAGGTGCAATTCCGATTACCACCATGGGGATGGCAGCCATTATTGTTAAAGGATGAAGAAATGATTTGAACTGTGGCACCAGTATCAGATAGACAAATACAATGGCCAATGAAATCAAAAATGCCATATCCCCTACAGAGTCGGTCAGAGTCTGTTGCTCTCCACCAAGCCCAATGCTATAGCCCTTTGGTAGGTCCATTTTGTCAATTTCTCCCTGAATGTCAGATACAACATGACTGAATGCACGGTCTTCGGTGAACCCGTTTATGTTCACTGTATAGGACATGTTCTCTCTTTCTACCATATTCGCCCTGTTCTCAACCTCTATTGATGCTACTTCACCAAGGGGTATCCTTACTCCCAATGGGGTTGTCAGGTAGGTGTCCATAAGATAGTCAAGGTCAGGGGAAGAGTCCCCACTATAGCCTACCCTAACATCTATTGAATCATCCCTACCCAGGGTCATTGATGTGGCATCAATACCTTCCATTCTTCCATACAGCTGTGATGATACTGAGGCACTTGTCAATCCAAGCTCTGATAATCTCTCCTTGTCAAGCTTTAGAGACATCTGTCTGTAGTCATTGTTGAAACTGGTAAAAATATTGGTGGTTCCCGGAACATTCTCAATTCTACTCACCATCTGGTCTGCAAGATGGTAGAGCACATCAAGGTCTTCACCTGTAACCTTGATGGCTATTGGAGCAGAGGTACCTGTTACAGCCGTCCCACCTTTCTCTTTGACAACATACCTGTTTACATCAGGAATCTCTTCTATTTCATCCCTCAGCTCCTCCTGGAAGTCCCAGATGGAAAGACTTCTTTCTTTCCTTGAGGTGAGGTTTATTGTTATCATTGCCTGGTCGCTTCCCATGATCCCAAAGTCACCTTGTTGAATGTTTCCTTCCTCATAGCCGATTCTTGAATCAAATGAGATCACCTCTTCTATCTCAAGTAGATAATCCTCAATATTCCCTACTGCCTCCTCTGTCTTTTCCAGGGTTGTTCCCGGTACCATCTCTATTGTCACATAGGAAACACCACTATCAAACTTCGGTAGCATCTCCATCCCATTGGACCTTAGGAACAGGACGCTCAATGCCATCAAAGCAACCATTAGAGTCAATACTCTTTTTTTACCCTTCCTGGTCATGTGAAAAAGGGCTATATATTTTTCCTGAACTGCATCCATTATTTTGTTGAATGGTCCTGAGAGCTTTGAAACCAACTTTTCGGTCCTCTTAAACTCCAAAGGCTGAAACATCACAGTCAACAATGGAATAATTATCAGAGCAACCACTAAGGATGAGGATATGGCAAAAATCAGGGTTGCTGACAAAGGCCTGAACATCTCTCCGACAAAGCCAGTAATGAACATCAGGGGTACCAAAACTATCAAGGTTGTTGTGGCCCCTGCTATACTGGGAAGTGCTATCTCATCTGTGCCCTCTATAGCAGCTCTAGTTATTTCCTTTCCCTTACCCACATGACTGCTTATGTTTTCTACCACCACTATTGCAGTATCAACTACAAAACCAATGCTTAGTATCAGTGCAGACAGCGTAACAAGGTCAAGGTCCATATGGAAGAGCTTCATCAATCCCATGGTGCTCAAGAATACCAAGGGCATTGAAATTGAAATTACAAGGGATCTTGATATGTTGTTTATAAACAGTAGAATTATTATCATCGTAAATGCAATGGCAATCAGAACACTTGTGGCCATGTTTGTAACCATTTGATTGGTAAATTCGGAATCATCGGAAGCAACAGTCATTTGAACATAAGGATAAGCATCCTCCAGTTGCACCATTTCTTCACTAATAGTCTTTATTACATCAACTGTGTTGTAATCGGCCTTCTTGGTAATCAGAATGGCCAAGGCATCCTCTCCGTTAAGCCTATATGATCCTTCCCTGGTTACTGTTCCCGATTCCACTCTTCCAAGTACTGATAGGGGTATAGAATTTCCATCCCCAAGAGGAATGTTTATATTTTCAAGCTCCTGTATGGAAAGGAGGCTTTCTTCAACCCTTAGGAGCAAATCTCTATCCTCATAAAGTATGCTGCCACCTGGAGCCTTAACATTGGATGCCTTAAGCGAACCCACTATGGTTTCCATTGAAAGTCCATATGCTCTGACGGTAGCCTCATCCAAACTGACCAGTATTTCCTGACCATAGCCACCGAATATATTAACTGCCGCTACACCCTCAACCAGCTGAAGCTCATATGCCAGCTTATCCTCGGTAAGCTTTCTAAGATCTCTCATGGACAGGGAGTCGCTCTTTAAACCTATTGTCATTATGGGCTGATCTGATACGCTGAACTTCAAAACCTGAGGATCCTGTAGACCGTCCGGCAATTTATTCCTGATGGTGCTGATAGTGTTCTGTATATCAATTGCGGCCTGATCCACATCAGTTGAATAATCAAATGTCAATCTGATGATTGAGATATTGTCCTGGCTTGATGAACTGATGTTTTCAATTCCATCCAGCTTGGCAAAAGCTTCCTCCATGGGCTTTGAAACATCAGTTGCCACATCCAGTGCCATTGCACCGGGATATACACTCATAACGGTTGCAGTAGGAGGACTTGTATCTGGAGATAGCTGTGTGTTCAAGGTGAACATGCTGTATACTCCAAAAATTACTATACCGATTATGATTGAGAATACAATGTATTTCTTCCCTGTGGAGAATTTGCCAAAACTCATCGTGTAATCTCCTCCTCCAGTTTGTATACAAGTGATCCATCACTTAATGATTGGATATTTCTCACTGCTATGACATCACCTTCAGCCAGACCTTCAATCACTTGATATTGACCGCCCACACTGTTGCCGATGGTGATTTTCCTTTCATAGACCCTTCCCTTTCCATTGTAGACATAAACCACCATTCCAGTCTCAAGAGTCTTAACTGAAGAAGAAGGTATCATTATTTCATTTCTGCTTGAATCCAGAAGGATTCTTATCCTTGCACTTGAGCCGATTACAACCTCCTCAGCTGGTAGTTCAACATCAACCCTTACCTCCCCAATTCTTGTATTGGGATTTACACTACCACTCTTGAAGGAAATGGTTCCTCCAATTGGATCATCATGGCCTGAAAGTGTAACCTCCACCTCCATTCCCCTTCTGATTCTCTGAAGGTCAGTTTCACCCACCTGTGTAACAACCCTGAGCTGATGCACATTATCCAGACTTACAAGTGCTCTTCCCGGTGAAGCAAGCTCTCCCACTGAAGCTATTATCTGAGTTATCTGACCATCAAATGGGGCTTTTATGGAAGAATCCCTCAGAGACAGCGCCATTTCGTCTATGGATGCTTCAAGCTCTCCCAGCTGGGCTGCTGTAACATCCCTTTCCTGCTGAAGCTTGTTATAATTTGAGTTCATTGTCTGTTCCAATTCCTTCACCTGAAGTCTCAAGGATTGAAGTTGATGTTCTCCCTGATCCAACTGGGATTTTGATACAGCGCCTGCTTCATACAAGGTTCTTAATTTATCCACTTCTGATTCTTGAAAATCAAGTGATAATCTTGCAGATTGAAGCTTGGAGCCCAAAGGATTTGTTGAGTAAAAACCGCCTAACTCTGAATCAAGATATGAAAGGGTTTCATATAAGAGATTCCTCCTCTGCTCCACAGTTTTTAGTTTAGCCTCCAACTGTTCACTGTCAATCTGGAGCAGGATTTCTCCCTCATAAACGATGTCTCCTTCAGATACGTTTATATCAGTTACGTTACCTGTTACCTTTGGGCTTAGCATAGCCTTGGTGTCACTTTCCAGCGTACCAAGATAGGTCAAGTCCTGAACCATTTGAACCTTGGCAACGGTAAGTAGCTCGGTTACAATTCCCTGCTCCTCAGTCCTCAGATTGGAATTACTTGCCTCAATTGGCAATAGTGAAGAATTCCTTAGAATCAAGTATCCTGCAACAATTATTAATATTGATATAATCTTCCTTTTTATGGTCATACGATTCTCCTATCTATTTTTATCAATTGTGGCAATTGTCCTTGCCAGTTCAGCTGCAAATTCCCTTACAGTATCCTCATCTGTTTCAGGCAGGTATAGAAAAGAAAGGATGCTTCCCATTATCAATCTCATGGTAAAGTCCTGCATTCCTTCTTTGAATCCCATTTCCTGAAGGCCTTTTTGAATTTGACCTCCAACCTTCTTTATAAAGTCTATATCCCCTAGCTCATGATTCATTTGATTTTCCATAAGCACAAGTCTTACCACTCCGTGATTTTCAGAAATAACGGCTAGCCTGTCAACCAAAAAGCTCTCCAAAACCTCCTCCGGACTCTTATCCTTATCCACCTTAAGTTTATCCTCTAAAGTATGGGTGAGTATGGGCATCACTCCATGAAGGAATATTTCCCTCTTCGATTCAAAATTCCTAAACAGGGTGACTTCTGAAATACCGGCAGCTTCAGCGATTTGAGCCGTAGTTGTACCCTTGTACCCATTTTCAACAAACAGTTTTATTGCTACCTGGGTAATCTGGACTTGCCTCTCTTCTCTGTTCATTCTTGTTCTATTATTTTTCATAGCTACCCTCCCTTATGTAAGTGCTTACTTACTTATAATAGCATAAATATCATTTTTGTCAAATAATAAAACCGGAGATTTATCTCCGGTTTACAATCTAACAATTCATTTATCAGTCAATGTGCTTTTTAAACAAGCTGTTGTACCTTAATGCATTATCTCTTATTCCCTCTATTTCCGCCTCCGTTACCTCTCTCACCACCTTCCCTGGTATTCCGATAACCATTGAATTATCAGGGATCTTCTTGCCTTCCGTTACAACCGTCCCTGCTCCAATTATACAATTATCTCCGATTTCAGCATTGTTGAGGATAATAGCCCCCATCCCAACCAAGGTATTGTTTCCAAGGGTGCAACCGTGAATTATTGCATTGTGACCCACAACAGTATAGTCACCAATTCGAGTTGGAATATCTGTTTCAGTGTGTACTGATGCGTTATCCTGTATGTTTGAGTATTTTCCGATTTCTATATCTTCGATGTCTCCTCTTATTACCGCACCATACCAAATACTGCTTCCCTTCCCTATCTTTACATCACCAATTACAGAAGCCGTCTCTGCAACAAATGCTTCCTCATGAACCTGAGGTTTAATATCACCTAAATTTTTTAACATAAAAGCACTCCTTTATATCTGTATTATAAAAGTTCCCCCAGTCTTGGACCAGGGGATAATTTTTATTCAAATCTTCTGGCTTTTTCAAGTCTTTCCTTATCAATTTCCCAGTCCTCGTAGCCATCCTTGAGTATATTGTAGTAGCTGTCAGGCGGAGCCTGCTCCTTCTTGTCCACCATGGAGTATACAAAGGCTTCGTATAGGTTGCCGCCATCATCTTCAACCTCAACGATAATTCTTTCATAAAGGTCTGGATGTCCTTCAAGTATATCCAGCTTTTCCAACTCCTGTTTTGATATAAGGTAAAGTCCTCCTACTACCTCTTCGCCTTCCTTGGGAACTATATCGGCCAGCTCATTGAAGGTAAGCTTATATCCCTTTAGTCTTACCTTTTTCAAGGGTATTGCATGTGGACATCTGCTGGACATATACTTCTTGCTAAGATTGCTTGCATAAGCAAAATACAACATAAAAACACCTCCTCGGAATCCTCACTAAATTATTACCCCTTGGAGGTGCATTATATTCGCTTCTATTTCTATTATCTATGCGCTAAGTTGAATTCTTTCCTCGCTTTCGAAGAATATGTCATCAGATGAAATCCCCTTAGACCTTAATATATCGTAGCACTCCCTTATCATTGCACCTGATCCGCACATGTATACCTTATGCCCCGTCACATCCATGGTCTTGAGCAGCCCAGTTACGTATCCCTTATGGAAGCCCTCCTTCTCCTCTCTTGAGGCAGCAGGAAGATATTCAAAATTGTCATTTTCCGTCTGAAGCTCCTTGAAGTAATCATGATATATAAAATCATCAATATATCTCTGTCCGTTTAACAGCTTGACAGATTCAACTGAATCCCCTTTTGCAAGACTTTCCTTTGCAAGCCCGATAAATGGTGTAATTCCAATTCCATTGGCAATAAAAAGCATCTTTTTCGTATCCTCACTAGGTACTAGGTGATTTCCCATTGGACCTTCCAAGGTAACCTCGTCACCTACCTTGAATCTGAATATTATCTCAGTTCCATAACCGTTCTTTACCTTTTTTATTATAACCTTAAGAATTCTGTCATCCTCATTGGCTGAAGATATGGAGTAAGCTCTGTACTGGACCGGGTTGTCCTGAATCTTAACCAGAATAAACTGCCCGGCCTTGTAGTGAACATTTTTTGGATTTTCAAACCTGAACACAAATTCCCTCAAGTCACCATCAAGATCATTTATCTCTATAAGTGTGGATTGGATTTCCTGCCTGTTTTCATAACCTTTGACATCACTCATCTGTATTATGTTTACAGCCTTGCGTTCTGTTTCCAGAGATAAAAGATTTGCAGGGCAGTTTTCAACACACGTGGTACACTTAATGCAGTTAATGTTATCAAACTGGTTGTTCTCATTAAACTCCAAATACGGAGTTAGCTGGAATGGACAAACCCTTGCACATTTCCCACAGGTATGGCACTTATCCTTTGACTCTATTGTTATTCTCTTCTCAGTATGCTTAGCAACTCCTACTGCCTTCCCCAATCTATAGGATATCTTCTGAAGGGTTCCCATTGGACAGAACTGGCACCATGTTCTGGAATTGACCAGTAGAGCAACCGCTCCCCCAACAACCAATACCATCAGATAGGTATTGACGAATATGTATCCCAGTCTCTCAATAAAGCTGTATGATCCCCAAAGGGCTGCAATTCTAAAGAGCTTTCTAGAGAAGTTGATGGTAAAGAATAGGAAAAATGCCCCGATAAACCACTTGCTCTTGAGAAAAGCCGGGATCTTCTTGTTCATGCTGACGGGATTTATTATATTATCAAAAAGACTTCCATGTGGACAGAAATTTCCGCACCAGTGTCTTCCTGAAAAAAATGATGTCCCCAATAGACCTGCCATGATCCCCACAACAAGGACACCTAATCTAGGCTCCCACAGACCACCGATTGCCACAAGAAAAGTAAAAATCCAAGCAAATTTTCTAATTGTAGTGAAAGTTCTATTAGTTTTTATGTAATAATTATTCAATTCATTCATATAAAACTCCTCCTTTTTGTGTTATACCCTGCCTGGGTACAGTTTACAATTATACTAGGAATAAAATCTTTTGTCAATGTTTGTTAACATATTATCATTTTAGGGTTTACATATATATGTGAATTGGTATAATTGAACTAAAGGAGGTGCTGACTTGAATGGCATCACTACTATGATTATGAATTTTCTAGTTGTAATTCTGGTGTTTTTCACACAGCTTCATCTCTACAAAAGCAGTGAACACATGAGCAAATGTTTAACATGCTCCTTCAGTCTTACAATGGCGGTACTACTGGCGCTCTTAAACTTTTCAATGGCATCCTCGGAAACTTCACTTGAAAAGTTATTTACACTGTATCCATTAATGATAGCATTGTTTGCATTCTATCTTCGATGGAAAAAAGGACGCTTGACAATGTTCATAAGGTTTATATTCTCGATGGCTGTTTTAACGGGCTTGATTGACTATCTTACATATTCGCTATAAAAAGG
>NZ_JBJXRK010000022.1:0-43344 GCF_046224405.1 Gudongella ferriphila
ATCTTTTAGATATTTTCTCGTATAATCGATTGATTTATATTTTGCTATTCCTCCAACCCAATTTTTAAAGTTTGATTTTTCAGGGTTATAATTATTTATATTTTCCCATACCGCAAGGAGACAGTCATTCATGCACTCATCATAATAATCTTGAAGATAAAATAAATGCTTTTTTAAAACAGTCTTAAGGATCCAGCCATAATTTTCTATGACATATTCTAAAGCTTTCTCATTTCTTTTTTTTATCTCTTGAATAAAGTTATCCTCCGTTATTCTCAATATAACACCCCCTAAGGATAAATTTTTGTTTTATTTATGCCTTCACTATATACTTCGTAACAAACTATAGGAATCTATCAAGAATCCTAAATAAAAATATTATATATATAAAAAAGACCCAAAGAATATTTTTTATAGATATCCTTTGAGTCAATAAGTCCGACTTTCAAATAATTAAAATATATATTTAAGTAATTCATTCTAATAGTTTTTCTCATCGCCTATAAAATATAACTTAGCTGAGTTTGTCAGTTGTATTATTGTGACAAACTCAATTATTTATAATTTATGCCACATA
The DNA here is from genome assembly GCF_046224405.1 of Gudongella ferriphila. Taxonomy (NCBI): domain Bacteria; kingdom Bacillati; phylum Bacillota; class Tissierellia; order Tissierellales; family Tissierellaceae; genus Gudongella; species Gudongella ferriphila. Next base: position 578 of record NZ_JBJXRK010000022.1, read on the forward strand.
ATTCTACTTATACGACATAACATTTAATTTTACTAATTATAGTTTATCATATTATGACTTTCAAACAATACTGATTTTGACTCAGTTATAACTTAATATAAGCCTACAATAATAATTATTTAAATTCTAATCTATAATTTACATACTTGCCTGTATCTTCTAATATAACAATTGCATCATATTTTTTATCTTTCTTTGATGAATAAAATCCTGTTACAAAAGTGGAGCCTTCTTTCAGTAGTTCTATAACCATTTGTTTATTCAGCTTTTTCTTCTTTGAAATGAAGAAACGGTCTTCCTTAAACATTGCAAACTTACATTCATTATTATTACAATAAAAGTTCTTTTTAGATTCATAGATAGGTGATCCACATCTTGGACACTTTCCAATCTTTTCTTTGTCTGTTTGAAACGGATTTTCTTTAATCACATGGGAGTAATTGGATATGATATCTTTCACAAAATCTTCTATTCCTTCCATAAAAGTATCCGCTTCCATATAACCCATAGATATTTCTGTAAGCATATTCTCCCAGTCTGAGGTAAGGGATGGAGATTTTAGTTCATCTGGAATAACTGTTATTAAACTAAAAGCTTTATGAGTTGGGATAAGTTGCTTTTTCTTACGTTCCAAATATCCAATTGATATTAATTTTTCAATAATTGTTGCTCTTGTTGCTGGAGTGCCTAAGCCTTGTTTTTCTGTATCAAGATCTTTATCTATATCTTCAATGCCTGCTTTCTCCATTGCTCCGAGTAGAGTATCTTCTGTATATCTTTTAGGTGAAGTAGATTTGCCTTCTCTTATATTTTTATTCTTGATAGCATATTCTCTACCTTTTATAATATTGGGCAATTCACTAAACTCTTTATCACATTTAGCCTCTTTGAACTTGGATATAAAGCTATTTTCAACTTTTTTAAAACCTTCTTTAACTACCTTCTTGCCAGTTACTACAAATTTCTCATCATTCACTATAAAGGAAGCTCTGATCTTCTTTTCTAAGCAATCATCTAGTACTGATGATATTAGTCTCATATATATTAAACCAAATATATTTTGTAATGTTAATGGTAACTCTTTCATATTAAATTTTCTAATTTCTTTAGTTGGAACAATAGCATGATGATCATTAACTTTATCATTGTTTATTATCTTCTTTATATTTAAGTTTGTATAATTAGTATTATCACTTATATCTTCAATAATTGTTTTAATATTTTCTTCCATATCCTCTGTTAAATAACGACTATCTGTCCTTGGGTAAGTAATCAGTTTCTTCTCATACAATTCTTGAAGATAGTCTAATGTTTGCTTTGCAGTATAACCAAAATATCTATTAGCTTCTCTTTGTAGAGTAGTCAAGTCAAAAGGAAGGGGAGCTTTTATTACTTGCTCTTTTCCCTCTAGTTCCTCACACACTCCACTATTATTTGTGATTCTAGACAAAAGTTCTCTTGCTTTATTCTTATCTTCAATTCTTTGAGATTCTGCAATAAATTCCCCAAAATCAAGTTGCACATGATAAAAAGACTTACTTTTAAAGTTCTGAATTATATGTTCCCTTTCAACAATCATTGATAAAGTCGGTGTTTGAACCCTACCTACACTTAAAAGATTACCATAGAGTGTTGTAAATAAGCGAGTCGCATTTATACCGACAAGCCAATCCGCTTTTGCTCTTGCTAATGCTGAGCTATATAGATTATCATAGGCTTTACCATCCTTTAGATTATTAAATCCTCTTTCAATTGCAGAATCTTCCATTGAGGAAATCCAAAGTCTTTTTACTGGTTTATTACAATTAGCCTTCTTGTACACTAGCCTAAAAATAAGTTCTCCTTCCCGACCTGCATCAGTTGCACATATTATTTCTTTAACTCTTTTATCATTCAAAAGTCTATTCAATAGACTAAATTGCTTAGAAGTATTATTAAATATTGTAGTTTCCCATACATCAGGTATGATAGGTAAATCTTCTAGCTTCCATTTCTTATATCTATTTTCGTACACATCTGCATCTGCTAATCCGACTAAGTGTCCAATACACCAAGTAACCATATATCCATTTCCTTCTAAATAACCATCATATTTGTTATATGCTTTTAATACCTCTGCAATACTCCTAGCCCCTGATGGTTTTTCTGCTATTACTAATTTCATGGGCACCTCCAATTTTAAAAGAGAGGATAAATCTATCCCCTCAATTGTTCGTTTTCATCCATATTTTCTGTATCTTCTTCATATTCATCAGATGGTTTTCTTCTTAAGTCTTGAATATTAGAAATTTTGCCATTTATTTATGTTGTTTTTTAACTTTCTATATTTTAAGTATTTTTCAATCAACTTCTTAGACATTATTTCTTTCTCCCCTATAAATAAATTAAAATTCCACTTCAATTCGCTCTATAACTGGCTTAAGTATAAATTCATCATCTTCCCAAAATTTTAGAGGTAATACTTTAAATTTTGGACTTATAGAATCAATTTCTGAAACCAAATATATTTTAAATTGATTTGGATTATTTTTAGCAAATTCTAGTTCACCTGGTGTTATTACAAATGATTGCCCATTTCCTACCTTTACTTCTACAAAATATTCATTTCCATTAAAATCAATATAAGATAAGTCATAATCTCCTGAACTAGCTTGTCCTGCCTTTAAAATACCTAATTCTACAAAAGCTTCAGATTTAGGAAATATATTTTCTTTTCCATACTCGCTACATAATTTGTTATATATTAATAATTCTCCTTTGTTACCTGCAATTTTTTTATTTCTTCTACTTTTCTGATCTTCTTTTTCAGTAAAGGCAGCTTTTCTTCTGTTATGATTTATTTTTTTATTTGTTTCTTCTTTAGAATACTCAAATTTAGTTTCAGTTGGTAGTATCCCCCTTATTTCATTGTATGGGTCCCTTTCTAAATCTTTTTCTTCTTTAATCTTTGTCAACTCTTGTTTCTTTATCCATTCTTTAAATTCTTTTTCTCTATTAAAATAAATCATCTCTTGTGCTTTTTTATCAGTTGTTATTTCATCAGAAAATTGATTTTTACCATTTAGCTTTTCATAATTTTCTCTATAAGCTTCATCTGCATTTTTTTCGGATTTTATATCCCAAAATCCAAACTCATTATTCACTTCCTTAACAATATTAAAATAAATAGAATTTCTATATTCTTTTATTTTAAAGTTATCAAATCTATCTATTTTATTTATAAATGTGTTTTGTAAGGTCACATCATTTATTGCTTGATTAAATATTGTATTAATATAATTCGTTCTTTCCTTCCTTAAAAAATCTTCTAGTTCTTTTTTATAATATGAAATTAAATCTATGGTATAAACAAAACCAAGATTCGCAAATTCATCTACATCCTTACCTAATTTAGTTAAGATATCAATGATTTTTTTCCCATTGTTAATATTTGAGAAATTATCAAAGTCTACATCCATCGTTGTTAAATCAAAATTGGTGTCTATTCTATAGATAGTTTCTATAAAATTGTTTTTAAGTTGATTGTTATAAAACTCATCTTCAATTACATCCAATGTCCCGAATTCTTTTTTTACTAGAAATTCACGGTCTTTCCTTTTCTCAGTTCTAAATAGTTCCCCAATTTTTCCAGAATCAAAACCAGGGGTATTTGCTATATTAGAATATATATTTTCGATTTGCTCAGAAAGTAAATTAATATCGTAATTATCATTGTTGATTGTAATATACCACTTAGTTGCTGATTCTTTTAAAATAGAATAGCCTTCTTTAATTTCTATAATATTATTGTTTTCTCTTATACAAATTTTATCAACTAAACTTATCTTAAGTCTCCCACCAAGTTCAGCAATGTTATCATTTTTTTCACCATATGCACGTGCGAACTTTAAAAATTCTTTAAAATATATCTGAAAATGTGTATCAGCTCGACTTTCTTTAATAGATTCTGCTATTATTTCAAAATCCTTATTGTATTCCTTGCATCCAAAAGTATGAACAAAATTTTTATTATTTGTTCTTTGCCCTTTATCTAGTATTGGTATGCTTCTCTTATCTATAATTTGAGAACTTGGTAAATAGCTTTCTGAAGCCAAATAATACTGCAATTTATCTTTTATCCGGACTAAGACTTTTCCTTCTTCAATGAACTTTCTTTTATTATCTGATTCAACAAATTCCTTAGAATAGGAAGGTTGTTCAATAATCCTATATATTGATTTTGAAAGCTCAACACTCTTCAAAAAATCATATTTAGGCAATTTTAACATTAACCCGTAGAAATCATCTGAAGATAAGTCAGTAATCTTATTACAAAAATCAAATAAACCCATTATTTCAAGAACTTCAGCATAGGCACAATTTAAGGCCTTAGCAATCATCTCTAAATATTCTGCATCTATAACTGGAAAAACCTCTGAAAACCTGTTGTTAGTTCTGAGATTTACTCCCCAAAGTACTTCCATAGGTGAGTATTTACTATCTCCAAATGTTAACCACTTAGTATTATTAAAAACAAACAGTAAATAGTTTTTAATTTGACCTCGATATTTTCGATAATATTGCTGTCGAGCCCCCATAAATTGTATTGTTGCATTTTCCGAATAATATTTATTGCTTAAATATGAATGCAAGGATATATCATTTTTAATCCAATAAATTACTTCCTTTGTTCTTAGTTTTTTAAGAATATCTTCTAATTTAATGATAAATGGCAATTCATATTCAATATAAACATATTCAGATGCACCTATTTCAGGACTATTCAAAATTTTATTGTTATATATCATATTATATTTAAAATTCGGTTCAATATTTATCTTGTTTATTTTAGGAAAAATATTTACACCAAATTTTTTTATAAAATCAATAAATTCAACTTCATCTACTGTATTATAAATAAATGTGTTTTGTTGAGGAAAGCTACCATAGGATTCATCAAACATTTTTGGGGCTAATTTATTTCCATATTCAACACCAAAATACAATTTGTCCGCACTGGATACCTCTTTATCATTTACATTGGGGAAATTATACCTTATAGGTGATAACTCGGTACCTTTTGGTGGTGTCCATCCATTTCCTTCAAAACGATAGTTACTCCAAAGCCATTTGATAAAATCTATAGCCTTATTATAAGTATCCACAGAACTATTTACAGTTGTAATAATATTATTTTTATCACGGTAAGAGAAATTTACTAAAGGATATATCTTATTTTGAGAAATCAATCTAGAGATATGAATATCCTTATCTTTTTCTCGAAGTTCAATTATTTTAGGATTATTACTAGCATACTCAAAAAATTTATTTTGATAGTCTTTATCTAAAGATGGGACCCTAACCCATGATGGTATTCCTTTTCCGATTTTTCCTACTAAAAAATAGCATTCATCTTGGTATCCTATCCATTTACCTGTCTGCGTTTTCAAAAGTCTAGGCAATGAGTTTCTGAAGTTATCATTCCACCATGTAAATACTCTAATATGATTATCTATATCCCATTTTTCTGATATAGAATTGATTACATTAAGTAAGTCGTCTTCATCATAATTCAATTCTATATCATTGTTATCCCCAATATCTTTAAGCATTGAAAATGAGTTTTCCTTATCTAGTTTTTCTTCACTGTTTTTTAAAATCTTTTTAAATTCATTCCCTTTAAAAATTTCCGGAAAATCACTCTTTAGTACTTTTGGATAATCTTTTATAGATATATAATCTCCATTCACTGTTTCTAAAACTCTTGCATCCTTTATTAAATCCAAATAATAATCTTCTAAATTAAATTTAGAAAACGGTGGTATGAATTTCCATTTTTTGCGAAAACTACTTGTTGAAGGATAGTTCTTAGGGGTCAATAATCTTAATGCCAAATCCCCATATTCGGTGCGAGAAAACTTTAAAGCCACTTCTTTTAAAAATTTAAGTTGTTCTTTAATTATAGTCTCATTAATATTATTCTTAGTAATATTATTTCTATCATCTCCTAACAAGTAAGATGCATGCATTACACAGTTAAAAGGCGACTCCGTATCATTTAAGGGGAAAAAGGAGTATAATGTACTGCTCTCAAAATCATCATATAATAAAGGAACTGCTATAGATAACAAAATATCTTTCTTTTCTTCATCCTCTTTAACAGCTTTAGGTACTAATTTTTCAAATAAATAGTATTGCTCAGAATTCTCCTTTTTATTATTAATATATTTATACAAATTAACCCTTTTAAAGTCTTCAGAGAAAATTTCTCTTTCATATTTGATTGTGTTATCTTCTCCATCTTCTGTTAAGTTGATTATAATTCTATCAATGTTAGGTAAAAATAAAAGTAGCCTTAAGTCCATATTTTTTATCTGCTCAACTACACCAAATCCATCCATAATCTTAGATGGATCTATTGACATTTGAATCGTTGTGTCAAAATCAGATTTTATGCCATCAATATTTTGAGGTACTGCTAAAATTGGGACATATAGTTTTGAACCCTTAGATTTTTGTTTGTTAATTTGTTTTTTTATTTGAACATTGTCTTTAATTTCTTCAAATTTTCTTTCAGCTATACTTTTGGAAAATTCAATATTAAACTCCCCAGAATATATTCTTATTTCTTCAGTCCAGTTTAATACAGAACGAAACCCCGTTCCTTTATTCCCTATATATTTTCCTTTATCTTTGGAAGTGTTATTACCTTGTACAATTGCTTTAATTCCCTCTTTATCGAAGTATGTTCCAGTATTTGAAACGGTCAAAGTGTTATTTTTAAATTCAATTAAAACCTCTAGTTCAGATTTTGGTATATTGCCCTCATTAATCCTTTTCTGATATGCATCATCTGCATTTTGGAGCAATTCTAATATTTCACGGCCATGATAGCCTTTAACATCTCTTTTTTCTATATTGTTCTCACCTATAAGCAATTCTCTTTCCTGCTCAATAAGATGGTTTGTTTTATATTCTTGATTTAAAGTTTCTATGTATTTTTGGCTATCATTCATCAATATCACCTACTAATTTTATTTTTACCTTTTCCTTAATTACAATTTTATAGCATGCTCTATCTTTTCTCAACTTAATTATTCCATTATTCTCCGTCCATACAGATTGCTCTATCGATTAATATATCTTTTACTTCTTGATAATCTATACAACTTAATAATTGCTTAGACTTCTGATCTTTTTCCAAAATAGAGAGAGGATAAATCTATCCCCTCAATTATTCGTTTTCATCCATATTTTCTGTATCTTCTATATATTCCTCTTCTAAATCATCTTCAAAATATTCATCAAATGAATCATCATAATCATCATAGTCATCTTCGTCAAAATATGTCTCTTCTTGTTTAGGTTTATATATCTTAAAGTAATAACCTGCAACACCAACTACTAAGAGAACTGCTATAAAGAAAATAGGACTAGAGTTTTTCTTTCCCTCTTCTACAACTTCCAACTCTGCTTCTTTCTCCACTTGTTCCTGAGCTTCTCTTTCTTTTTGTAATTCTTCTATGGTTTTAGAATCTCCAACTGTCTTATTAACTACTTGTTTTTCTCCCTCAACCATATTCAGTAAGTCTTGTTCTCCTACTTCTATGAGGAGTTGAACATTTTGAGTGTTTTTATCATGGTCTACTATTAAATAAAATGTCTTGCCTGATTTTGTTTGAAAGGTTAGAAATTGTCTAACATCTATCTCTTTGCTCTCTTCACTTGGTATGATTTCCGGTTGATTTTTAGGGTCATTTATAATAGTCGTTGTATCTCCATTGGGATTTTTCTTAGGATTTTCTTCTTCAACTGCTTTTGCAACACTAATTGCTTTAGGTGTAATATCCTGACCATTTCTATTTACATTTTCCATCACTGTGCCTCTTGCTTTGTTTTCTTTAGTTGCTAGAGGATTTATTCCCTTTTCATTTCCTCCTTCTACAAGGGTATTGTCAGTATCTGAACTTGAATTTATTAATATGTCTTGATTACCACTTGTCTTGTTTTCCTGTGGTTTTAAAATATCCCCCTCTTCTTTTTCAATATAAATGTCTGGATCATAATTTTCATCCCCTATAATGATAGGACTACCATCTCTCTCATCATCAATAATTATAATTTCCTCACTATCTGCTGCTAAGCTTGTAGATGGGAATATTGAAACTGATGCTATTACTAGAGATATAGAGCACAATATAAATAATATCTTTTTCATTCATAACCTCCTATGTTATATTTTCTTTTAGTTTTTATTCTTCATTAAATTCAATATCTTCCTTACCTTGATATTGGTTAATCTTTTTTTCAACAATTTCCTTATATTCTTGTAAACTGATATCCATGGATAAGAAATCCTTATAAATCTCTGTTTTCTCTAATTCCTTAATTTCAAGCTCAACATTGTCAATTTTATTATTTAATTTATCTTTCTGTAAATTTAGTTTCTTTAACTCTTCATATTTTCTTATTAGTTTTCGATTCATTGATTCCTCCTTAGTTTAATCTTCCAAAAGCATAAAAATGGTTTCTCCAGTAATTAGTGTTTATACTGGTATATTGAATTGGGTCGCCTGCATGTAGCATAAATCCGTTACCTGCGTAGATGCCTACATGAGAAACCGGATTGCTTGTATTATATGTTCCTGTAAAAAACACAATATCTCCAGCCTTTGCTTCATTTCTACTAATAGGGGTTGTCTTATTAAATATCCCTTGAGCAGTAGTCCTATATAAGTCTGGTTTTACTCCAGATACTCTGAATGACCAAGCAACAAAGCTAGAACAATCAAAAGCATTTGGTCCATTAGCTCCATATACATATGGTTTTCCTATATGTTTTTCAGCTTCATTAAAAAGTTGCCTAACAGTTTCAGTATCATAAGCAATACCTGGATTGCCATAATTTCCTGTATAACCGTTATAATATGTTGAGGCAGATAAAGGATACTCATCTATTTCACTATGCAAATAGAAATAAGGATTAAGTCTCTCACCACTTGGCTCTTTTAACTCTAGGTGAAGATGATTCCCAGTTGAGTTCCCTGTGCTTCCCATTCTTGCAATTACATCATCCCTTGTAACTTTATAGCCTACATTTACATCTATAGAAGAGCAATGTGCATATAGGGCTTGTGCACCACTTTCATGTTCTATAATGACATAATTACCAAATCCATTTCTATCAAATGCTACTTCAACTACTCTTCCATCAAAGATAGCCTTTAATCTAGCGCCTTCATCACCTGCAATATCAATTCCATTATGCATAACCATTTCTCCACTTATTGGATGGATTCGATATCCAAACATTGATGTAATAGCCGATTTCCATTCTCCATCTATTGGTGATGGGAAGGACATAAAGTTGCCCTTTGTTTCAATTAAAATATTGTACATTTCATTTTGTTCATCATTCATTCTTTCTTTGAGCACTAAATCTAATGGTCTTAAATTTAAGGTTACAACTAATATTTTTTTCTCATGTACTTCACGAATTGTTATTCTTTCTCCTGTATCAGGATCCGTAACAGTTCTTGTGGTGGTATATCTTTCAATTACATCTTGAGTTGTTAAATCATATTGGGAATTAAAAACATCTTCAATTTCATAAAGAATATCATTGACTCTAAAATCTTGAAATAAAGCAGTTAAGTAGGCAACGAGTTCATGGGGATCATGGCCAACTGACGAAAGGTTGTATCTATATTCGTCATAATTAGGATTATTTATTTCAATATCTTGTATTTCTTTTAATAAACTCGCTTCAAGTTTTGTATATTCAATGTCTGCATTAGTTACATTAATATCATCAGCTTGATAAGAGCTTCCTGCTATTGAACCTAAACCACCCATTATAATTGATGAACACGAATGCATTAAAGCCATTATTCCAAAGAATAAAAAAAGGAGACCTAAGATATATAACGATGACTTTTTAGAACCTAGTTTTATTGAGTTCCAAGCATTTCTCGTTGTTTCCCTAAATCCCCTTATAAGTCTTGCTCCAGTCGTATTGCGTATTTCCTTATTGTACTCTCGTTGTATTTTTTTCTTGTAAAAATAGTTGTTTATCCTATTTGAACCTTTGGGTTTATACTTTTCTTCATATACTTTCTCAAATCCTATCTTTTGTTCTAACTTTGCATCTTGATTAAGATACTTTTGAAGCTTTTTCTCTTGTCTTTTTTCTTGATATGATTCAAGACCTCTGCCTACATGTTTAACTGTATTTACTCCAGAAGTAACCCCTTCTATAGACTCAATACCTACATTCTCATCTTCTTTTTCATTAACTGCTTTCCTAGTTGCAAAGACCCCAGCCATTGAACCATCAGTAATACCTCTCTTAATGTGTTTTTCATCCGAAAAATCTAATGAGCTTGATTTTTTCCTATTTTCTTCAAACCCTAGTTTTTTCTCTAATTTTCTTATTTTCTTCTGATTTTGTTTTTGAGTTTTTTCTATCTTATCTGCCTTTGAAGAATTTGAACTTTTATCTGGCAATATATCACCTCCATCAATCCTTATCCAAAAATAATCTGATAAAGTATTCTTGTCCTTTAGATGTTATCTTTGTTGTAAGAGAAATTTTAGGTTCTTTGTTATCTTTAAAATATACATTTTCTTTAATTTCCATTAAACCCATATCCACAGATTTTTGCGTTGGGAGATTATAGTCTTCACCGTTTGGTTTCATTAAAAAACCCGCCTCTCTCAAGAAATGAAAAAGACGGTTTCTACCTATGTTTATCCCATTTTGTCTTAGTATCTTTGCAAGATTTCCTATCAATATTGAATCATCAGAGCCTAATAGACTTTCAGCAAATATAACTTTTGATTTGTTTTCCTCATTAATTCTCATAACAACTTCTAATGCTTTAGCAAGTAATTCCTTTTCGCTCATTTCCTCTTGATTGTATATATATCCTCCATTTTTTCTTATGGATGGTATAACCTCTCTTGTAATCCACCTTTTAAACTCCTTTGCTTGTGGTAGCTTTGAAGATAAAATTAGAGAATAAAGACCTGCTTCATTTATAAGTGTCATTTCTCGTTTTTGCCTGCCGTCGTGAATCCCGACGCTAGCTTTATCATCATCCTCTATATGCCTAATTAGTGCATCTCTAGTATTTGAATAACCTAAGGCTTTAGCTACATCTAACCCAACAAACCAAGGATTATTATATTTATCTTGTAGTGTTCTTACATCACCAAATATTGGATTGGTAAATGTCTTGATTTGGTTCATTTATTCCTCCTTCATCACCTCGTCTGGTTTAGTAGTCATTACCCTGTAAAGCATAGTGTCTTTAGGAAACTTATCAATAAAAGGAATTATGACATTACCATAAAATAATAGTCCTTCACCTTCATTAGAGTTGGTCACATAAGATAACTGATGAGGAGATATATTTAATTGTTTAGAAAGTATTTGCCTATCTCCATGTGCTTGATTTAACATATATATGAAATCACTATTTTCAAATATATTCTCAATTTCTCTAGAAGCTAATAAATCTTTTATATTCTGTGTTATACCTGTAGGCATACCTCCCCATTTTCTAAACCTCTTCCATATTTCAACTGAATATGATGCTGTTTGCTCTTCTTTTAGTAACAAGTGAAATTCATCTACATAATATCTTGTATTACGCTTTTCTGTTCTATTAATTGTAACTCTATTCCAAACTTGATCTTGGACAATAAGCATACCTATTTTCTTTAACTGTTTTCCAAGTTCTTTTATGTCATAGCATACTAGACGATTATTAACATCTACGTTCGTTTGATGGTTAAATAAGTTTAATGAACCTGTTACATATATTTCTATAGCAGTGGCCAATCTTTGAGCTTCTGGTTCAACTTGAGCACGTAGTAAATTATATAAGTCTTCTAATATTGGCATATTTTCTGCTTTAGGATCTTGTAAATAATTTTGGTATACTAATCTAACACAACGATCTATTATTGTTTTCTCAACTGGTTCAAGCCCTGTCTTTCCTCCTATAATTAACTCGCAAAGTGACAAAATGAAATCTGACTTTAGAGATAATGGATTCTCATCATCGGAGTAATCAAGATTTAAATCCATAGGATTTATATATTGAGTTGATGTAGGGGATATCTTTATTACTTGTCCGTTTAGCTTTTCAACTAGAGGATTATATTCTGCTTCAGGGTCGCAGATAATAATGTCATCCTTAGTTATAAGAAATGCATTTGTTATCTCTCTCTTAGCACTAAAGGACTTACCTGATCCAGGAGTTCCTAAAATCAAACCATTAGGATTCTTTAATTTCTTCCTATCAACCATAATCATATTATTAGATAGAGCATTTAAGCCATAATAGAGGCTTTCTCCATCCATAAATAGTTCTTGTGTTGTAAAAGGAATAAATATAGCTGTTGAGCTTGTAGTTAAACCTCTATCAATCTCAATCTCATTCTTTCCTAGAGGAAGAGATGAAACAAAACCTTGCTCTTGTTGATAATCTAATCTCTTTAACTGACAGTTATACTTTTGTGCAATCCCTGATGTTTGAAGTATTATATTCTCTAGTGTTTGTCTCGTTCTTGCAGTATTTAAAAATATAATTGTAACTAAAAACATTCTTTCATTTCTAGATTGTAATTCTTCCAGTAGTGATTTAGCTTCCTTACCAAAAGTTGCTAAATCTGATGGAATAATATCCATATCATATCCTGCTCGCACTGCTCTCTTTTGCTCTTCAATTTTCATTTTGTCTAAATCAGATATTTTATGTTTAATGTTTTTTATAGCTTCTGATTGATCTAAAGACTGAATATGAAAGTTTATAAGAATATCATTTTCCATATTTAAAAATTCTGCTAACATACTATCAGAGAGTTCAGGAGCAAGGATTTGTAAGAATGATGCAGCACCATACATATTACCTATTTTAAGCATTCTATGGTCGGAAAAATTTAAAGAACTAGGTGAAATAAAGTCTTTTGTACTCATACCACCTTCTTTAACTAAATTCCAGTTAAAACTCATTTTAGTATTAGTATCATGATTTAAGATCTCATATAGCAACTCCAATCTTTCTTTACCATTCAGACTAAAGGCACTCACGCCCATTGCCTTGAAATTATTAATAATATCACTCTCAATTCTTTCAAGTCTTGGTTTTGCAAGCCTTATATTATCTGCTTCAATAGCAAAAATAATATACTTTGTTTTTGAAAGACCGTTATTTCCTTTTGCTAATTGTTCTTTCAACATATCTGAATACTCTTTTCGTACATCATTAAACTCATCATCTTGTTCTTCAATATGGGTATTATCCACCATTTCTTCGCCCTTTCCAGTTTGATTTAAAAATGTAAGCTGAATAGAAATTGATGAATCAAAATAATTTAAAAACTCGCAATAGCTCTCAAATATTAAGGATTTATCTTCATTTTGTGCAAGCAGGTAATTAATATCATAAAACTGTACAATTTTAGAAAATTTTCTCCTATCTATTTGACATATCCCATCTGGTAAAATTCTTTTATATGGGATTGTTTCTTGGACAGTAGATGGTACATTAATATCTTTGTTTTTCTTATGATTATTTTTTTTGCTATTTCTCTTGTTATTTAATTTACTTTTGTTTTCTTGAGGACTTATTCCTTGTCTTTTTTGTTGCTTCAATGTTTAAATTCACATCCCTTCTGCTTGTAGATAGTTCTCTATACATATTTTGTGTCTTATACACCCTAACCTTAGGATATTGAAACTTTTGACGGATCACATAGCTTATATACTTTTCCGGTGGGATCCCATCTTTCTGAAAAATTCCCATAAAGAAAAAAGGGAAAGCAATTATTATTAGAGCCATCATAGATACTTCATTTCCAGATATTCCTTTAAAAATTAGATAGACAGGAATTGAAACTGCTCCTCCTAAAGAAAAGCAGATCAATTGCCTTTTTGTTAGATTAAGTGCAACCTTTGTTTTTACTTTGCTTAAATCTTTTGGTGCAGGTACAAAAGCCATTATTTTTTCCCCTCTTCAATTTTAATATCGGATAAATTGACCATAGAACTCTCTGTATCCTTGGTATTTGAAAGCCTTTCATCAAATTCTTCAAGGACTTCCTCGTGATATCCTAATTCATCTAACATTAATTCTTGATTTGAGAATATAATTTCATTTATTATACTTTGTTTCTTCCTTTCCTTTAATAATTTATACATTGTATAAGCAGTTAGACCTCCGGAAAGTATTACTGATCCAACCCCTAATAAATTAATCTTTTCAATCTTTTCTTCTCTTTTTCTATTCATATAATTCTCCTTTTTTAATGTGTATTTAGTACTGACCTTGCTAATGAACCAGTCTTAAATAAGCTAAAACATAATAGTACCGTGTATGTTAATATCATTAGAATGCTTGCATGGATATTGTCAGTAACAGTAAGAGTTCTTATTAATACTGCATATATACCTACACATACCATTATGAAAAAAGCTTGAATTGCTAAAGCAAATAGACCTTTAAAATAATTTGTACCAGTTTGTCCCCATTCTTTATTAGCTAGTGTCGCCATAGGGATAGGAGCCACACTACTCACAAGATAGATCTCAATCATACGGCCATACAATATTACTGTTATTAAAATAGAAATAGCATTCATTGCAAATCTTGCTATAGTAGTTTCTAACATTAATCCTAAAAGAGCAGAGATTTCCATCTCTTCAATACCAAGCATCATGGATTCAATATTTGATGAAATATCTATACTAGCTTCGGAACTGATTACCCCTGATGCTTGATTAACCATATGCTGGGCAACATCAAAAGTTGCCATCACTATATTCCAAGTATTTGAAACAATAGTTACTGCAATGAATGCCTTAAAAATCCATTTAAAGAATATCCATGTATCTATATCATGCAAATTATTTCTATCGGTTATCATTATAATAAGCTCATAGCATAATACAAATGTAATTACTAAGCCAGCAATTGGAACAATGACATTTTCTGATAAGGATTGAATCACATTAAAAACATCACTGTTCCACCCTTGAGGGGTAGTACCAACCTCAGTTGCAATTGTACCGATTTTTTCGTTCACATCAGCAAACATATTCTCTAAATTGTTTTGTATGACCCCTAAAAGTAATTCTTTGATCCATTCTGTGAGATTTTCCCACAGACCAAACATCTTATCCGCCTAAAACAATCCAGAAAGTAATGGGATTAGAGTTAAGCCTATAACAACTACTCCTCCACCAGCCATAAGTTGTTTAATGCCTTGAGATTTTGCACCTGGATTGTCATTACCATAACCTTCAAGAAGGTTTATAACACCCCAAGCTCCAAGTCCTGCACCTAGAGCTACTACTAATGTTCCTAATGTATCTACTGCACTGTTAAAAAACTCCATATTTGTTTTCCTCCTAATTTTTTCATTAATTTTTATCTATATAAAAAACAGAAGCCTAATAAGCATCTCGAGCTACTTACTTGAATTCTGTTTGTTGACACAAAAATAGACAGTAGGTTTCTACTGCCTTTTGACATAGTATTTAGTTGCATTTTTGTTATAAATCTGGAATTTCTATTACTTCTATCTCTTCATTACCTTTTAATGTAAGTTTTGTATTTAGCATTTTCTCTATATCAAAAGTATTCTTTTCATCATAATCAGATAGTTTATTGTAATTCTTATGCTTTGTAATATCATATTTATCGGATAGAAATGGACGTATTCCTCTAAGTTGTAATATACATTTTCCACCATCCATAGTTGCTAATTCATCTTGACTCATTAGGTCTTTTCCAACTTTTTGATAATTAAGTCCATGAGATTTTTCCCTACCTCTATTCTCAGATGTGTTATATAAATCAATTGTTTCTTTTCCTAATATCTCTGATATCTCCTTTAGAGTAGTCTTCTCTTTCCCTCCCAGAAATAATGTTGTATCACAATTTCCAACTATTGTATCTGCATGATCTTTATAAATTCCTTTTAACTGAGATTGTGCTTGCAAAACAACACTTGCTGAAATTTCTCTTGAACGTATAGTTGCAATTAGTTTTTCAAATTTAGGGATAGTTCCTATATTTGCAAATTCATCTAATAAACACCTTACATGGATAGGCAATCGGCCATTATAAATATCATCGGCCTTATTGCAAAGCAAGTTAAATAGTTGTGTATAAAGCATAGCCACAACAAAGTTAAAAGTATCATCTGTATCAGAAATAATGATAAACAAGGCTGTTTTTCTATCTCCAATAGTGTCTAGCTCCATTTCATCATATGCCATTAAATCTCTTAATTCCTTTATATCAAAAGGAGCAAGCCTTGCACCACATGAAATCAAGATAGATTTTGCAGTCTTTCCAGCAGCTAGTTTATATTTTTTATACTGTCTTACTGCAAAGTGGTTTGGATCTATTTCTTCTAATGACTCAAATATTAAATCTACTGGATTCTTATAACTTTCATCTTCTTCCCTAGTTTCACTTTTATTTATTAATTCTAAAAGAGTAGTAAAGTTTTGTTCTTCCTCTGGTGCTTCATAGAATATTAAGCCAATATATGCAGTATATAGAAGTCTCTCAGCCTTTACCCAGAAGTCTTCTCCTGATTTATCCCCTTCACCTTTTGTGTTTACTATAATTGTATTTACAAGTTTTAAGATATCTTTCTCATTCTGTAAATAAGCAAAGGGATTATAGTGCATGGACTTACTAAAATTTATAGTATTTAAAACCTTTATCTTATAAGGTTCATAAATGATTTTACCATTTCTATCCCTTTCATATACTGGTTGACCTTTTCTATCTCTAAGCTCCTTATTGTCCTTACTATACTTTCTTTTAGGAGCTCCTTTAGCTAACATCTTCCCACATTCAGTTAACAAAGTTCCTTTAGGATCTGTCACCACATATGATGAGTGCATCTGCATCAAATTTGGTTTAACATAGAATCTAGTTTTACCTGATCCTGAACCACCTACAACAAGAACATTCTTGTTTCTAGAGTTTTTTGGATTCTTTGGTCTTGAATCCATGGTTAGCCTTTCAGTTTGAGTTAAAATAACATTATCTTCAAAACACTTATCCATAAAAGGACGAATATCTTTAGTAGTTCCCCATCTTGCAGAACCATACTCCTCACCTTTTCTATACTTCTTTGCATTTTTGCCTTTACTGTACACTATGGCAAATATTATGGCTGATATTGTTATTCCAACTAACCAATCCATTATATTAAAGCTAATCAAAGGAGACTTAAATATATACTTTAGATATTTCAAAACTTCTAATAGTTTTAAAATTATATTCCCTTCAGGTAATAGATTGTATAGATAGCTAACTTTGTGGAATATGAACGCTATAACTATATAAGGGGCTAATCTGACTACAAATCTCTTTTTATCTGTAGTTTCAATTGACATTTTCAAATCTTCTATTGGTGTCATCATAGGCTCTGCTCCTTATGTTTATGTCTTGTCTTATCTTTATTTATTCCTAGAGCCTTTTCTGAGAATTTCTTTAGTGTTTCTAGTAAACTAGGTTTCTTTGTTACCATGTTGTCATTAATCATTTCCTTAAAGGCTTGTGATATCATATCGGTGTCTTTACCCTTAAAAAATAGGACAAAGGTAGGTGGATCTGTTGTCTTATCTTTCTTAAGAGCATATTCCAAATTATACTTTCTTGCATACTTTTCAAAACTTTTAATATTTGAATCATCAATTTCAACTGTTTTAAGTCCATCATACTTTTTGGTGAATTCATTTACTGTCATTTTCTTTTTAGTAGTTTGCTTCCCTTTATTTAAGGACTTGGATTTTTGTTCTTTTTTCTTATTTTCTATATCTCTTATAGCTGCTTGAGCTACTTTAAACATAGTTTGCATTGATACCTTTGAAGCTTGAACGCTTATAGCAACTGTTTTACTGTTAACTTCTTCTTGCATAAAGATCCCTCCTTCCTTTTACTATCAATCTCCATAAAGGGTATTGCTTGCCCAAGATTGATAATATTGAGCCATTGTCATTGGTGCATTGTAAATTGTAGTCAATAGATAATTTCTTAAATTCTTAATCTTAGTAGTATTTTCATCTAGAGAATTTAAAATATATTCCAAATGAGAATAGTTAATCTTTATAAACTGACTTTTTACTATTTCTAGTGGCTTATCTTGACCATTAATTTTTACAGTTCCACTAGTTTGCAAATATACATCAGCTATTAAATCGATTATCCCATCAATACGTTCTCTATCATGTTTATAACTAACAATTAGAGATTCATATTCAACATTTTCTCTAATGAGTTCTAATACTTTTTCTTTCTTGTAGTTATCCACATCATTTCTATCATTTTCATTAGATGATTGAAGTGGATAGTCTATGTCAGAAATATTTGTAGTAATATTTGTTATATTCTTTGTATTTGTCTTGCCAATTTCTGAAATAGGCCTTACAAAATCCTGCGATAGACTCTTACCATTTTCTGAATCCCCTATTACATTTTCTGGTGAGAGGGTCTTGACAGGATATGTAAGAGTCTTTAACTTATCCACAATTAATTCAAGATATAAAACATTATTTAAAGTAGTACCCCCTACACTTATAGTTCTAAATTCTCTTTTAATTACACCAAGGTCTTCTAAAAATACAATAGCTCTCTGCCCATCTCTTTTAGAAATAGCAAACTGATCTGCTAATTGCTGGTAGCTTCTTTGAAGTAAGTCTCTTTGAAACTTCTTTTTAAAACCAATTAATTCTCCTGTCTGTTCATCTCTGATTTCAGTTGGTCGATACCAATAAACAATGTCTGCTAAAATATTAATGGCAAGCCAATGTGGCTTGCCATTTTCTTTAACTATTGTTTTATTCCATATTGTAGGTACTATATTTCCAGTAAAATGTATCTTACCAACCTCATCTACAATTTCATTACCTGAACTGTATATGTTGTTCAATTTTTCACCCCCATTGTGGTTGGTTATTTGTTAAAAATTTTATTCATAAATTTAGTATTTTAAGTTAGAAAAGACCCGAAGGTCTTTTAAGTTTACAATGTTACATATAAGATAAATTATATATCTATAGGTATCATTAGGATTAAAGCTACCTTCTCCAAATGTTATTTCTTTCAGAAACTTTGAGTAGAAAATCACCTAGCTATTACAATAAGCTCTCATAATTTAATACACAAGAGCTATAATTGCAATTATAGTTGCTATTATAGATGCAATTGTAGCCACAACAGCGTTTATATTATTACTTTTAGTGTAATTTATCTCTAATAGCAGTTGTAGATAGGAAAAGTTTTCTCTATAAATCTCTCTGTGATCTATTTTTCTGTTTTTATGAAATTCTTTTAATTTTGTTTTATTGTTGCTTATATAAAAGTCCCAGTTCTTGTCAAATTCTTCATAAAAATTTTCGCTTTTCCTATTTTCTTGCTCTGATGTGCTTTGTATTCTCATAAGTAAATCTTTAATCTTTTTATTATACAAAATCTTTTTTCTTCCTGTTGTATATTTTGAAAATTCACGCTCAAATATATTTAGTTCCCTATATCCAAAAAAATTGTAATAAAATTCATTGCCATATCTTGCAATATATGAACAAATGCTAAAATGGGGGATCCTATTATTCCCTGCGATTAAAGTATGGTTAATTTCTTCAAAATCAGAAGAAATTATATAATTATTATTCTTATTATGATAAGAAAGACTTATATCCCCTAGATACAATGTGTTTACATTAATAGGTTCTTTTCTTGTCATACCTGTTAAATTAATTAATTGATTAGTTTGACCCTGTTCACTAAATAATAAACTTGTAATATAATGCTGACAAATTAAAGAAAAAAATTCCTTATGCATTTGCTCTAAAGCTAAATAGTACTCAGATACATGCCTATTATTATCTATATCATACCAATTAAAATAGTCTTTTCGATTTATTAAGTCTATGTTATCAAGAATGAAGCTATTATATGAAGTATCATCTAAACACTTTTTAAATTTAAACTTATATTCTAAAAGCGCAAAATAATTATTGATCTGAACCCAAGATATGTTAATTCTATCTATATATTTATCATTTAAGAAGATAATTTCTGCAAATTGTCCATATCCAGAACTTGAATATTGTAAACGAATATAATCATATCTTTGTATGAAAGTTGGCTTTTTATAATAATTTTTCACACTATATTCTTTTTTGGAAAGGGCATATAGTTTTTTTAATAATTTCCCAACTCCATTATTTGATAAAACATCATATATGTCTATACCTGAAACCACAGAATTATCATAATAATCCGTACGATTTAACCATTCTGGATGCTCCTCTTTAATATATTCACGATGGTTCTTATCTCCCACAAGTTTGCTTGATTTTACATATTCTTTAAATTCATCAGTATTAACATTCTTTTTATAGTATTCTATGCAATTCTTCTTCTCTTTTTCTGTTTTTATTCTTAATAAATTTATCATTTCCACTCCTTTTATGAACAATAAAATCTAAGCTTTAAACTAAAATTATAATTATCGTGGCTCCAAGGTGTTTTTGTTTCTAGTCTTCTTAAATACAACTTCAAATATTTATAAAGGTCATTAGGATAATTTCAAGAGGTAAAGTCTTAAGCTATTCTATTTCCAACGTTTCTTGCTTGTGTCATCATTATAACACCATCCCCGCAGCATGGGTCATAGACCCTTCCTTTGTATGGCTCTATCATTTCTACAAGGGTCTTTACTATGCTTGTTGGTGTGTAGAATTCTCCTCCCCCTTTGCCTTCAACACTGGCAAACTGACCCAGGAAGTACTCATATACCCTTCCAAGAAGGTCCTTTTCTCCATTGTTATGCAGTTTTATGGTAGATATTAGGTCAATGAGCTCACCGAGCCTTCTCTTGTCAAGCTCTGGTCTTGCATACCTCTTATCCAACACTCCTTTTAGGGAAGGGTTCTCTTTTTCAATAAGGATCATTGCATCGTCAATGTACTGGCCGATCTTGGTGTCCTTTGCACTATCCATAATAAAGGACCATCTGGCTTCCTTAGGCACCCAGAAGATGTTTTCTGCCAGGTATTCATCCCTGTCCTCTTCAAAGCCTTCTCCTTCTTCAACCAGTTCATTGTATTTAGTCTCAAATTTATCCGATATGTATTTTAGGAATATCAGACCAAGAACTACATGCTTGTACTCAGATGCATCCATGCTGCCTCTAAGCTTATCTGCAGCTTTCCATAAGGTTTCTTCAAATCCGATATTACCGGTGTTCTCTGTCATGTTTTCCCTCCTACGTTGTGACTGTCTTGATTGAATAAATCTCTTAAAATATTAGAATATACCTCATTTTTATATATCAACCTATTACTTCTATTATACATAACATATAGGCTATTTCCAGAATATTTTCATTTTTTTCTGATATTAATACAAAGAAGAACTATCTTTATAGTAACTCTTCTTCCAATTGTTTGAAATTCATCGATTAGATATCTTCTTTACTGGAAACATCCATACTTTTCTTGGATTACCTTCGTCATCTTCCTGTATTTCTTCATAAGGATCTGATGCTAGTTCTACAAGGCCTTGATAAACATACTTACCTGGCTTAAACACTTCAAATAAATGTACTTCCACTCCATTATTCTTTGAGTTTGCTAGGGTTTTATTTTGAGCTCGATTTATATCCTGGTCTCCAATCTTCCCCATGCCCGTATAGTGCAAACTATCCCCAAACCACTTATCCTTATATAATCCTTTTGTGTAATCAGAGATTATAACTAACGTATTTGTTTGCTTAGATCTCCTCATTCCGCCCATCATTGCACATTTGAACTCATTATACATTTCTTGATTTGTCACAGTTTCTCCAATTTTAAATTTACAAGTATAACTCATGTAATTCCTCCTTTAGACCTTCTTATTTCACATCTAGAACAACTCCAAAAATTTTATAACTTAATTTACAACTATAAGTATGCTCCCACATCTTTATTCTTCAAATACTCTATTCTCTTTAAAATATTTTTTCCAAAATTGAAGCAATGCTATTATCTGCATCTGTTAGATCAACAAACTTAATACTCACTCTAACTCCATCTTCGGAAGTGTAGTTTATAGTGTTATTAGGCGCGTCTGATTTTGGGTAAAGCAAGATAATTTCTTTAGCATTATATTTCTTGCTATAAGCATACATCTGATACATATCAGCTTGAGATATCCCATAATTATTCAGTGTACTTGAAAGGAGCTTCCATTTGGCGTCTATTACTGTGATTTCTCCTTTTCTTTCTAGTACAATATCTGGACGTAGTGAAAATGCTTTTCTAGGACGATCAAAAAGACAATAGCGGCTACCCTGTGCCCACATATCAACTTTGTTCCCTACTAATCTTTTGATTTTTTTTGTTACATAGCTTTCAAAAACCTTTTCCATAGGAAAAAGCAGTGCAATGGCAACCTTATTACCGGAAAAGCTAGTAAAACTATTCCCTTTCAAGAATATCCGACACCATGTCAATGTATTATTATAATGCTTCATACCCCGATCAAGTGAACATTTTGATAAGTCTTTTTCATAATCCTTAGAGTATGGTACTCCATCGAAGAAATTTATTAATCTAATCGCTTGTACCCTGTTTGACCTCTCTCTAGTTACTGTCATTAAAAGTCTCAGTGTTGACTTAATTATCCTATTCTCAGGTCTATCTAGGTTAAATTCATCGTACCTAACAAAAAATTTATCTCTTATAATTGAATTATGTTTAATATCCTGTGTGGTCACAAGTTTCCCTTTATAAAAGCGTTCATTGCTTTCGATGGTGGTATAAGATGATTTAAGTCCTTGTTTGGTTAGTGAAGAAACCTCACTAAGAAACATTTTTATAAAAATTTCAAGTATGTTCATTTTCCCAGTATTTAAATGTGATAGGTTAAAGTCTTTAAAAGCCATATCATCCAGATATCCCAGCATCTCAAGAAAAATATCCTTTGTTTTTTTCGGGGTTATTATTTCACTAACAATCTTTGGTAATATCTCAATGACAGTGCCATCTGTCATTGAGATAACACCTACGTAATTTTTCGCTATTATCAATTTCCCCAGATTTCGTTTAGAGGATAATGTTAACAATTCATTGCTATTTGTACCTTCTCTATTAGTCAAAATGAACTCTTCTAGTGCCCTAAATGTTTGCTCAGGTAACCGTTCATAACCTCTAACCTTTACGTTATTGGTAAATCCTCCATATTCAGTAATCGCATATACATTCTTAGAAGTATGCATATGAATCTATCCTCATAAATGCTTCTTCATTTATCACATAATACTCAGGAACATCATTTATGGTGTCCCCAAATAACTTTTGATTATCTGTTTTTTTAATTATGAAGCAAGTTGATGGGTCTTGTTTTTGATTATCTCCAACTACAAGTTGGATTTTCTCGTAGTCATCAAAGAAATATTCTTGTAAAAGTGGAATTATGTTATGCTTAAATATCTTTGATAGAGTATCAATTGTGGGTCCAGTTTTCAATGGTAGAAAATATGAGTGTCCAATTGTATGATCACGGTCTAGCAAAACAGTAATTCTTTTGTTCATGGTACTTAAAACTTGTGAAATATCTATACTCTCTACAATAACGTCTCTAAGAATATCTGCATCCGGTATCATCTCAATAAAATTGAAACGACGTCTCAAAGCTGTATCAATCATAGCTATAGATCTGTCTGCTGAATTCATTGTTCCGATTAGATAAACATTATCAGGAACACCAAAATCCTGCTCAGAATATGGTAATTTTGCTGTTTGCTGTTCAATCGCTCCTAGTCGTTTGGTCGGTTCAATGAGAGTAATTAGTTCCCCAAATATTTTAGAAATGTTCCCACGATTTATCTCATCAATTATGAATACTCGATTAGGAATCTTAATGCTTTTAGTAAATAATTCTGGACGTATTCGCTTAAGTATTTTTATGGCATTTGTAACTGAAACCGACAATTTATACACTGCTGACAAAGTCATAGTCTTACCAGCATTATCCTCTACGATGTCTTCACTAATTCCTTTTACGAGCCATTTAACCTTGCGAAGTCTTTTATACTTAGGATATTCATCATGCCATTCTGGCTCTCCGGTCACTACCCCAATTGCATCAATAGTTCTACTTGAGTAACAAGAGAAAACTATGTCTCCCAACTGCATCCTGTTATAAAAAGCATTTAGTACATTTATTCCACCTTCTTGGGTAAAATCAGTTGAGTCCGTAATTGATTCACCATAATTATCCCAACCAATTCTGATGTGATCATTTTCGATACATTCTGTTCTTGTTGGGTTATTCCCGGTTCCTTCAAGAGAGACTTTCCAGACAGTTGGATTCTTTCTAAATCCTAAATCAGAGTTTTTCCCACTCTCTATTGGGGTTCCTGCATTATCGCAGAACTTCTTAAATACCCCATCGTGTATTTCATACATAATTTCACCTTCCAACTCAGCCATTTCATTAGAATTAAGAACTGGTCGGATACCTTCAATAAATTCTTCATAGCTAAAAGACTGATGGAATGTTGTAAATTCAATCAAGCCCTCTTCTTTGTATTTTAAATACCTCTTAAATACATTTTCATAATCCTCTAAAAGTACTTCTGAGATACTTTTCTCTTCAATTATAGCTACAGCATAGTAAACCGAATTATAAGTTTTTCCTGTTCCAGGAGGTCCATATAGAATTAGATTTTTGTCTGATATAACCATCTTAGACTCCTTCTTTTTTTCTACAGGCTTTTTATCTTCTCCATTTAGCGATTGTTTTTTCTTACTCCAGGCTATGTGTGATACTTCTGGGAATGTTAAACTTGGTGATAGACTTTTAATCTTATTATTTAGTTCACTTAAGAAGTCCACATAATCTTGTCCACTACACTTGAAACTAGGAACCTTTATTCCAATTTCTTTTGTGATGTAGTCCCTTGAATTGTTGTCTAAAGTCATAAAACTATTGGGTCTAATCCAGAATAAACTCATTGTGATATATGCTAAGCCGTTTCCTGTAACGGCTATTGCATCATTAAAGGCGGATTTAAATTCATCTGTAATGCTATTTGAATCTGCAGCTTTTATAGCTTCAATAAATAGAGTCCATAATTCATCGGTCCCACCAAAAAATGAGTTCATATTATTAAGTAAAGGTATTCCTGTAAATTCACTAGGTGTAGGATGATCAATATGAAATGTATCCGCCAGTATACCAGCAAGATATTTACGATTAGAATCAGTTAGTCCACGGTTAAAAATCCCCATAACAGAGAAGGGGTCTATCCTATAATCTCTGGGTGCCCACCAATCCTCACGTTCAAAATGCAAATAGTTCATTAGAGGTTGTTCTTCAGAAAGACCTTTAATAATCTCAAATAACTCTGATTGCCTATTCTTGTATGATAGCAATTTATTTGCAAAATCCTCATAAAATTCGATCCAGCTATATTCGTTGTTCATACGTTGTCCTCCCACTTAATTGACTCTGATAATTTCTAAATGAACCTTAAGTTAACTTCAAAGGTATAAAATAATCACTTCGGCACATATCTATTATTCCAATCCTTCAAAGGCTTCTCCCATGGACTCAACAACATTGAATAGATTTCCCATCAAGGCATTCTGGAATTCATCATCCAAGTCAATTTTCCATTGGTTGTCTACCTTATTGAGTTTAATGGCAACTGTATTGGTAACGGTATTGTCCTTGTGCTTTTCCATTAGTTCCGTCATAAGTTCTTGCATCATCTCGTCTGATTCCTCTTCTGTCATTGGATCTGAGGAAAAAGCATCCTCAAAAGCTCGTGAGAACATCTCCATAAACATCTCTGAAAACACAATCCCCATATCAATGTTTGTTATTTCAGCATTTACAACTGCAGTATTTCCATCTTCAGTGGAAGACTTGATCTCATATTCAAGGTTTTTGAATATGGACTTAGCTTGTTCTTCCTCTTGCTCAGTCATTTCAGTTGAGTCGTCGGTGTTAATCAACTCATCATACTCAATGTATTTACTTAACTCTTCCTGATCCATATCCTTTATAGCTTCAATAGCATTTGTGACCGCTTGTTCTGGTGACTCCCCTGAGCAACCAGTCAATGTAAAAACCAAAACGAAAACTAGAACTAATGATAACCATCTTCTCATATCTAACCCCTTTCCCTCATACATCAAAACGAAAAGAACCTGTACTTGATCTTGTTCTCCTCACAAAACTCCCTTAGATTCTTTATCCCAAAGTTACCGCTGAAGCGTCTCCTAAACTCCGCAACACCATCCCTGTCTTCACTGGATAGCAGCTGGAAGAGTCTTTCTGTGTTGTAGCTGTCAAAGTCATAGAAATATTCGTACTCGTTATCACCAAAGAAAGCCCCAGGGTCTCTACCTAGGTCTTGGCCTGAGATCTTCAAACACCCATCTTTAACCTCGCACCAAACGTGTATCTGCGTTGAGTGAACTGCCTTGTCACACAATATGAATACATTTGATTCCTCTTGATCCTGATTTTGTTCCTTGGTCCACTTCCTGAGGATAAACTTGGTCTTGTCTATTGGGTATGGCACTTCATGGGGGAGGAAGTGTTCAATTTCCTCAACGATCCCTACCCTTTCGAACCTATCCGGTCCAACCGGCACAACGACCTTGTCTCCTGTTTCTATGTTGCCATCTTCTGTTCTGTAATAATAGGTGTATCCATCCTTGCTGAAGGACACGCTGCAATAGATTAGTTGATCAGGTTTAGCATTATCAGTTTTCATGGCACGGCTCCTTTAAAATCGCATTTTCCCTTTATCGCTTTATTAGAATTCCCGTTACTCATATTATACCGTATTGGCAGCCTATTTCCAGGTATTTTTCACATTTTTCTGATATTAGTGGCTCACGGTGTAGCAGTGGATGATGTATGTGTTTGAAACTCTCTTAACTTAAAAGTCCCTACCAGGTTTTATCCTGGAAGGGACTCGGTGACACAGTCACTATTCTATCTAACATGCCTCTTAAATATTTTTAAGGCCTTCTCATACTTTTCGTCGTCGATCAAATCAAAGGGAAACAGGGTAGTTGATTCAATGTCTAGACCTCTTTCTTTCATTAGTTTCTTATAAAGAAGTGAGAAATTGCTGTCGATTCCATACAGCTGCATAAGATCGTCAATTTCTACTTGGATCCTAGTTATCTCATCCAGATTTCCTTCTCTTGTAACCTTTATCCATTCTGCCCAAAGCTCTGGTAAGATGTTTGATATTGCTGCTATACAACCACTTCCGCCAGCCATTACATTGGGAACGAAGTGATTGTCAAACCCAGAGTAAACTTCGAAGTCATTTCTATGTTCCTTAACTGCGTAGATACAGCTTTTAGTATGTTCAATTGATGTTGTGGAATCCTTCATTCCTTTGATGTTCTTGTGCTTTTTTGCTAGTTTTGCCAGAGTCTGAGGCTCAATATCAAAGCCTGACCTGGCTGGATAGTTGTAAATGTAGATATCTCCGCTGATGTCATTGGCAAGTCTGTCGTAGTATCTGAACGCCTGGTCTTGAGAAATTGCAAAATAATATGGTGGGATGATCATAACCCCATTTGCCCCGCATTCAATGGCAAAATTGCTAAGCTCTACAACTTCATCATAATTCATTGAACTTGTTCCAGCTATGATCTCTACTCTCTTATTAACTTCTTTTATGTAGAGCTCCAGGAACTCTTTCCTGTCCTCATAGCTGATATCAGGGAATTCCCCGGAGCTCCCTAAAGGTATTATCCCATCTACTCCATTGTCTATTAGGAAATCAATCACTTTCCTGTTGCCCTCATAATCAATGCTACCGTCTTCATTGAATACTGTTATTGCTGGTGTTAAGATTTTACATTTCATTTGCTGATTCTCCTTTTTCTTTACCACTTTATTATAAGTCCCGTTACTCATATTATATAGGATTTACAGCTTATTTCTATGTGTTTTTCTCATTTTTCTGATATTTAGTGATTTAACAATCCTCCCGCTTTTTTCTCCGGGAGGATTGCTTTGCTCCATTTTCAATTAAACTATCTCGTTAACCTCAATCGAGTAGGACTTTCCCTTTAGCTTCAGGTTCATGGATCTTGTTTCATTGAGGTTGAAGGTGCTTGCTGCTATGTGGTCCCTGATCTCCTCAATCCTCTTTTCATTCTCTCTGTAGATCTCTGAAGCCTCTTTAGCAGAGACCTTTGAAAAGCTGATCTTGCTTCCTGGTCCCATCTGTGCAACCTTTGAAAGATCCGGGGTGATGACCGTTGCAATCTTGGTGTAGCCACCGGTTGTGGCCCTGTCAGCCATCATGATGATTGGCATTCCGTGACCTGGCACCTGGATTGATCCGAAGACTATGCCATCTGAGATTATGTCAGCTCCATCCTTGTGGATGATCTTCTCCCCTTCAAGCCTGTAGCCCATCCTGTCTGCCTCGTTTGTTATTGAATATGTGGATGAAAGGAATGTTTCTATTGACTCCTCAGGGAAGTGGTCATCCTGGGGTCCAAGAACCACCCTGACAGAATCATCCTTCCTGTACTCTGGTATCTGTACATCCTTAAGGTAAGATCCCTTGGAAAGGGTCAGGTCTCTCTCAAAGCCTATCTGGTCTCCATCTGAGAGTTTCCTTCCTTCAAATCCACCAATCTTTCCCCTTGTGAAGGTTGACTTTGAGCCCATGATAACCGGGACATCCAGCCCTCTTGAAAAGGCAATGTAGGACCTCAAGCCGGACTTGACCCCTCCAAAGGAGAGTAGGTCACCTTGTCTTACAAGGATGGTCTTCCACATTGGCGCCGGTCTTCCGTTTATCTTTGGAGCCATGTCCGCTCCAGTTATGGCTATGACCTCGGAGGAATTGAACTCAAGGGTCGGACCCATGAAGGTTGTCTCAAGGACAGCCTCTGACTCTTTATTTCCAACAAGGATGTTTGCAACCCTTGGTGAGAAGGGGTCTATTGCCCCTGCAACGCTCATTCCAAACCTCTGATAGGAGTATCTTCCAAGATCCTGGACTGTTGTAAAGAGGCCTGCTTTAAGTACTTTAAAGGACATCCAGACGCACCTCCCCATTGTGGATTATATTGACTTCATACTTGTTTTCATTTATAAGCCTTTGAATCTCCTTGTACTTATCCTCTGATATGGGCTTAAACCTTACGTAGTCACCGGCATTAAGTAGGACCGGAACCTCAGCCAGGGGATCGTAGAGCTTGATTGGAGTCCTTCCAATAAGCTGCCATCCTCCAGGACTGTCGATTGGGTAGATTCCCGTCTGTGAGGCTGCTATGCCCACTGAGCCTGCAGGTATGATGGTCCTTGGGACCTCAAGCCTTGGTGTTGCAATCTTTTCACTCATTCCACCAAGGTAGCCAAAGCCTGGTGTAAAGCCCAGCATGTAGAGAAGATAGTCCGTTGAGCTGTGTATCCTTATAACCTCCTCCACGGTTAGGTCATTGTGCTTTGCAACAAATTCAATGTCCGCACCGTAGTCTCCACCATAGCAGGTTGGAATCTCAACAATCCTGTAGTTGTCCTCTCCACCTTCTCCAACAGACCCCATAACCTCCTCAAGGCCTTGGACCATCTTCTCAAAGTCCGAAAGCATTGGGTCATAGATCACCTGGATTGACCTGTAGGTGGGAATCAGCTCCCGTAATCCTTCAGGTGGGTTGTTCTCTATTGCAGTAACCGTGTTTCGTATTCTCTTGTTTATCTGGACAGATATCTCATTCCCAAACTCCATTGTAAGGGCTGAGTCTCCTGCCGGCAGGTATTTGACTTTATCATACATCTAATCACTTCCTATCCCCAAAGAGCCGCTAGTCCTGACAGGGACATGACTCCAAGGTATGCGGTTATAAGGACTACCAATATTCCAAGTGCAAAGAGCCATTTTGGATGCTTGTAGTCTCCGATTATCTCCTTCTTTGTGGATGCCACAAGCATTATTCCCAGGGTTACGGGAAGAATAAGGCCGTTAAGTGAGCCCGCAATTACAAGAAGGGTTGCCGGTCTACCAATTGTTATCAATATGATTGTGGACACTGCAATAAAGCCTATGATCCATTTGTTTACATGGTCACCAATTGCAGGTGTGAAGGTCTTTAGGAATGATACTGAAGTGTATGCAGCTCCAACTATAGATGAAAGTGCCGCTGCAAATATTACCATTCCAAAGAGCTTGTAGCCTATTGTTCCAGCTGCCTCCTGGAAGGCTGACGCAGGTGGGTTTCCTGGATCAAGTGCAAAGCCCTTGGAAACAACCCCAAGTACTGCAAGGAATAGAAGTATCCTAACAATTGTGGCTATACCCATTCCCATGTAGGCTGACCTGTTTATCTCATCCAGGTTCTCCTCTCCGGATATGCCGGCATCAATCAGTCTGTGACCGCCTGAGAAGGTTATATAGCCTCCCACTGTTCCCCCTACTAGGGTTATTATGGCAAGCATAGGTAATTGGTCAGGAACAAATGTCCTTGCGACTGCCTCTCCAACCGGTGGGTTTGTTGTGACTGCAACATATCCAACAAGAAGAATCATTGCTCCACCTAGGATCTTGGTCAAGGTGTCCATTGCCTTACCGGCTTCCTTTGAAAGGAAGATCACTATTGCAATTATTGCCGCTATGGCAGCACCTATTGTATGGTCGAATCCAAAGAGGACCTCCATTCCAAGGGCAGCTCCCCCTACGTTACCTATATTGAATGCCAGCCCTCCAAGGGCTACAAGAAAGGCCACAAAGTATCCAAGTCCCGGGAATACCTTGTTCGCGATGTCCTGTCCCCTAAGGCCCGATACACCTATTACCCTCCATACGTTAAGCTGAGCAATCAGTGACAGTATTACGGAAGTAAGTATTACAAATCCAAATGTTGCTCCCAGCTGCTCTGTAAACACCGCTGACTGGGTCAAGAATCCTGGTCCTATTGCAGATGTTGCCATCAGAAACGCCGCACCTAAGAGTACCGAATAATTTTTTGATCTTGGTTTTTTAGCCATATGTATCCCCTTTCTAGATGAATTTACCTATTGGAGCCACTTCAATTCCTTCCTTCTCAAGGCTCTCCCTTATGAATTTAACAAACTGGACTGCCTTTGGGTTGTCCCCATGAACACAGATTGAGTCTGCCTTGATATCGATCAACTGGCCGTCAATGGCTTCAACCTTGCCTTCCTTGACCATCCTTTTGATCCTTTGGAGAGCCAGTTCCTCGTCGTGGATTACAGCTCCTTCAATCTTCCTGTTTACAAGGGTTCCGTCATTGTTGTAGGCCCTGTCTGCAAAAACCTCATGGGCAACCCTTATTCCCTTCTCCTCTGCCATCCTCGCAAGTAGGCAGCCACTTAAGGCCATAAGTATAATGTTTCCATCATACTCCAGGAGTCCTTCAATTATTCCCTCAGCCATCTCCTCATTTACGCTTGCGGTGTTGTAGTAGGCACCATGTAGCTTTACGTGCTGAAGGGTTGTTCCGTTAGCCTTTGCAAAGGCTTCCAGGGCTCCCAGCTGATACAGCATGTAATCCTTGGCCTCCTGCCTTGTGATGTCCATTTTTCTTCTTCCAAATCCAAGCAGGTCTGGATATCCTGGATGTGCCCCGATCATTACCTTGTTCTGGACTGCCAGCTTGACTGTCTTTCCCATGATCATGGGGTCCCCTGCATGGAATCCACAGGCAACGTTTGCCGAGGTTACATATTTCAGCACCTCTTCATCCATTCCCATCTTGTAGGCTCCGAAGCTCTCTCCAAGATCCGAATTCAAATCTACCATCGCTTTCACAATTACACCTCCCAAAATATGTGGTAAAAACGAAAATATAACACATTCTACACATTTGCAGAATATATTGACAATAGTATATCACAGAAATATTTTAATTATTAGACTTTTCCCATTATTTTTCTATATTTTTGCTGGTTTTCCGTGCAAAACAAAGATCCCTTGCAACAATAATTGCAAGGGATAAAATCCAAACCACTATATGATAATGCATGCTTGTCTATGCTTCACACTTACCCAGAAACTCCTCCCACTCCTGGTATATTCCCCTTAGGTCATCATCAAGGAAACCAAGGGCCTCCTTCTTAAGGTCCTCTGGGACTCCGTAGAAGGCCTCCGCTATTGAGCCTGCTATTGCTGCTATGGTGTCGCTGTCTCCTCCGATTGATATGGCAGTGCGGATTGCATCCTCAAAGGATTCCGACTCAAGGAATGCCTTGATCGCCTGTGGTACGCTACCCTTGCAGGATACGTCAAAGGAGTAGTTCTCCCTGATATCATCTATCATAAAGTCAAGTGGGTAGTATTCTGTGGAGATCTTCTCGGAAATCTCCTCCTTGGTGAATCCATGGCCTGCCATGTAGATTGCCATGGTGGTAGCCTCCGCTCCCTTTAATCCATCCTGGTGGTTGTGGGTTACCTCTGTTATTGCCTTTGAAAGGAGGATTGCTTCCGTTTCAGTCCTTGCTGCAAGCCCTGCAGGGCTGATCCTCATGGCCGAGCCGTTTCCAAAGCTGTTGTAGGGCTGTGGATTGTTTGAGAACAGCCAGCCACGGTATCTTCCACCAAAGCCTGCATAGGGATAGTTCCTTCCGATCTCCTGCATGTATTTTACTGACATCTTCCCAAGGAGATTGTAATACTCCTGGCTGAAGCCGTATCTTCCCGGTGATGGCTCCACCATCTTTTCCGTTTCCATGATCGCCTTTGCTACAGCTGCCGTCAGCACCGTGTCATCTGTGAAGCTGCATTCATGGTTGAACAGCTGAAAGTCCTTGCTCTTGCGGTTTTTCCATTCAAATCTCGATCCTGCTATATCTCCAATGATTGCTCCCAGCATGAATATTCCTCCTTAAAAATATGTACTAATTTGTATGACATCCATATTGATTATACCCACAACCACTCCAAATTAAAGCATTTTGTCTTTTGTCAATTTATGTTTTCGTCAAATAGGTCTTGGATATATTGGTAATCGATTCTACCTTGGTTATCCCGATAAAAAAATGGGTCTTTTCGAATAATCTCATCCGAGTTGATATAGAGTTCATCATAGACATTACCATCAATATCATAGATAGTGGTTCTAAATGAATATCCAACATAGCCCACTGAAACCTTGTACTTCTTAAGTGAGACCTCATTAAGATTATCAATGATATGCTTAGTGTCAACTGTATCTGTTATGGTGATGGCATCACCGGTATTCCCATTAAAGACAGTAATCTTGGATACCTCTGATGGTTCAATGTCAATTATTTTAGTTGGTGCATTCCACCAAATTCCAGATCCCATGAAAATCGCCAACAATATTAATATTCCTCTACGGTATTTTTTGTCGTCCATTACCCTTCACCTCTTGACTATAACATACCACAATATGGATAATTTATTCCAAAATGCTATGTTTTACCTACATAAATTCCTTATTAATGCCTTAAGTTGAGTTGATGTATTCATAACAGAACCTCCAGAAATTGTCTTAGCACTGCTTCAATTCTCAAAATCTCTGCATATTTAATCAGTTTGTTGATATCCTTATCTTTTCTAGTTAGATAATTTTTAACACCTTCATTCACTACTGCAGGATCCTGATTGTTCCTGTCCCGTAAAATATCACAAATCGTTCTCTCCTTATCATATGCTTTGATTTTATTTCCAAAAATTGTTTCCACTTCGCAAACACCTAAATTAAATAAATCTTTTTTTACTGTGTGAACTCTAAGCCCATCTTTTTTTAGTCGGCTAGGATTATATCCACTTGGAACGGTCACAACATACTGCAATGGGTCCCAATCAGTAAGGTCGTGTAAAAAGAGTGACGTTTCATGAGAATAAATCATCTTGCTCCTTCTTAGCTGAAGAATCATCATTCTGTCTTCCCAGTTATCAGGAGTGATGTAGACTCCATGGGCGACACGTTCCAATTCACCTTCTCTTACCAACTCCCTTAAGTACTCTCTATGAATATTGTTCTCTTCAGCTGCTTTCGTTGTAATTACTCCATTATACTCTTCCACTAATTCCCTCAGAATATCTGCACCATCCATCATTACACCACCCTTTTGTCTTTCGTGCTACTATTATATTTTATGTTAGCACGTTTGTCAATTTTGTGAATAATATAAACATGAAATACTCTGTGATAGCCCAATAAATTAGACTATTTGAAATTTTTTAACACTACTTTCATGATATAATCATCTCAACAAATCCTATTAATGACGGTGGTGATTCCATGAAGATGAACTGGAAAAAGATAGTTATATTTGCCCTTGGTGTTCTTACTGCAATTGTTCTGTTCTTCGGTATAAATCTCTACCTTGCCCTTGAGGGAAGCCCCTTTGAGAAATGGCAGGAAAGAAGAGAGGTTGTAAGGATCTATGAAGAGGCGTACGGTCAGGAGTTTGTGGTTGAGGAATCCAACTTTGATTTTAAGAGAAATGAGTTTGAGTTTACCCTCTACCCTAAAGATGATCCTGACATTACCTTCAGGACAAGCCTAAATACCATGCGGTATAAGGATGCCTACGGTGAGGTCAGATCCAGATCCTATATTCACGAAATGGTCTCCGAAGCCCTTGGTTCTGATTTTGATTATCTGGGCTATACCATGAATGTATTTGAGGATCGTAATTCAAGTTATGTATTTGAGCCAGATCTGCAAAGGAGACTTGCAATGAACAGCTATACGGTGGATTTTAGCTGGGATGTGGAAAAGATTGACAGCAATGAAATCGATCCAGTATTTGAGGATATTGTCTCAAGGATAGATGATGCCATTGATTTTGATGTTGAGGAGCTAAAGGTCCGTTCTTCAGTGTATGATGGTGAGGATTATTATTTCAAGGATACGGTTATAGTTGAATAGAAACTATTTATATTTAGATACCCTGCGTTGGGTATCTTTTTTCTGTGTTTGTTTTGCATGGTAAAGTGCGAAAATGTTTATTGACCGATTCGGTCGATAGTGGTATTGTTAAGGTAGATAAACCGATTCGGTCGAAATATAGGTGAGGTGAAGTTTATGGAGAATTTTCTATCGCTCCCTGGTGATAAGCAAAAGTCAATTAGGGATGCAGCATTAAAGGTATTTGGTGAAAACAGCTACAAGAAGTCATCTGTCAAGGATATTGCTGATGAGGCGGATATCTCCAAGTCCATGGTGTTTCACTACTTTGGGACTAAGAAGGACCTTTACCTGTATCTTGTGCATTACTGCTCGAAGGTCTTAACAGGTCCCCTCACAAGCATACAAAAGGATCTGCCCAGGGACTATTTTGAGAGAATGAAGGTTGCCACAGAGAAGCAGATGGGGGTATTGAAGGAAGAGCCATTTTTTCTTAAGTTCCTTACTACAATGCTATCTGAATCAGATCCTGAGATATCTGAGGAGCTTCAGACCTACAGGGAATATGCAGCGTCATTTCAAAGCAGCTACGCCCTTGATGACATTGACTTTTCAAAATTCAAGGATGATGTTGACCTGAAGGTCGTTTTGAGGATGATGGTGTGGATGGCTGAGGGTTTTTCCAGGAATGTATCCCTGGAAAGTGAGGATACCTTGGATAAGTATATCGATCAATTCAAGGAGTCCGTAGAATTGTTGAGAAAAAACCTGTACAAGGAGGAGTATCTATGAAGGAACCTATAGTTGATATCAAAAATCTCAAAAAGTATTACGGAAAGCAAAGAGGTATTGAGGATGTAAGCTTTTCAGTCCAGGAAGGAGAAATATTCGGATTTATCGGTCCCAACGGTGCTGGAAAGTCAACCACCATCAGGACCCTTCTGGCTCTCCTTAAGCCAACATCAGGAAGCGCCACAATATTTGGCAAGGACTGTATCAAACATGCCGCAGAGATTGCAGGTGACATAGGCTACCTTTCAGGTGAACCAAGTTATTATGAAAATATGAAAGTAAAGGAATTCCTAAGATACTCAGCAGAACTGTACGGAAAGAAAAATACTTCAAGGTTGGATGAGCTCGCTGAGAGGCTCCAGCTTGATATGAACCGCAAAATCGAGGACCTTTCCATGGGAAACAAAAAGAAGGTTGGAATCATCTCAGCCCTCTTGCACTCTCCAAAGCTTCTTATTCTGGATGAGCCTACAAGCGGGCTTGACCCTCTGATACAACAGACCTTCTTCCAGATTCTCCGGGAGGAGAAAGAAAAGGGCACAACCATACTTTTCTCATCCCATGTCCTTAGCGAGGTTCAGAAATTGTGTGACAAGGTTGCAATCATCAAGGAGGGTAGAATCATCGATACCCAAAGCATAACTGAGCTACGAAAGAACGGATACAAGAAGGTATCCATTGTAACTGAGAATCCCCTTGTTAGGGAAGATCTGGATCTTGATGGCGTTGCTGACCTTACCATTTCCAATGGCAACACCTCCTTTATATACATGGGCCCTGTCGTTGAGCTTCTATCAAAAATCAACTCATTCCCAGTAAGGGATGTATTCATTGAAGAGCCAACACTGGAGGAGATCTTCCTCCACTATTACCAGTAGGAGGTGACGATTATGGTTGTTTTCAAATATGAACTAAAACAGATAAAAAAACTCATTATTGCCTGGTCCCTTGTGATGGCTGTTCTTGTGTTTCTTCTTGTACCAGTATATATGGATATTGGAAAAAGCGTAGGTTCTGACAGCCAACAGCTAGAGCAGGTCATTTCAGATAATCAGTTCCTTCAGGCTGTCGATATGAGTGCTGAGTTCCTGTCCAAGCCAATCGGCATGTACGGATTCCTCAACGGATGGTTTTTTGCACTGGCTGCATCAGTACTTGCCATGCATGTGGGCTTATCGGTCAATACCAAGGATTTTGCTGGTAAGTCAGCTGATTTTATTTACACCAAACCCTTGGACCGGGGCAAAGTGTTCCTGGCGAAGCTGTTTGCAGCATCAGTGGGGGTGTTTACAGTTGGAATCGTGTACTTTGTATCATCCTACGGAGCCCTAAGGATAAACCTACCGGAGGGGTTTGAGATGTGGATGTTTCTTCATATTGCCTTTTCACTTATTATGCTCCAGGCAATATACCTGGCCCTGGGAATACTTGTTGGGGTCATATGGCCAAGAAACAGAAGACCTCTACTACTTTCAGTGACTGTTGTATTTATTACTGTTGTAATCGGGACCTTTGCCGCAACCATGGGCTTTGACTGGTTACTCTTTCTATCGCCTCCCAAATTCTTTGGAGGATCGATAATTGCAAGCCTTGGTGGTTACGATATGAGATTTGTATACTGGCTCTTTTTCCTTGTAATAGCCTTTATCTCATCTGGTTACTTCATTTTCAGGAAAAAGGATCTTATTACCGTCTAAAGGGAGGTGTGTGAATTGAAATCAATAATATTTAAGGAATTAAGACTCCAAAGAAAGCTTATCCTTATCTGGTCCTTTATCCTCATCCTTACAGCTGCCTTTGGAGGGATCGAGTTCAAGGGTCTTCAAAACCAGATGGATATGCTTGAAACCACTGTTGCAGATTTCCCAAGAATCGTCAAGATCATGTTTGGTGTGGATGCATTCCCCATCAGCACTCCTCTTGGGGGATACGCCAGCATGTTCTACTGGTATCAGCTGGTACTCTTTGCTTTGGCGGTCTACATCGGATACTATATTGTTTCAAGGGATGAAAAAGATAGCTATGCTGACTTCATATACACCAAGCCCTATGACAGAAGGACAGTACTGCTCTCAAAGGGTGTAGTGGTTCTGATAATAAATGCTGTATTTGCAATCCTAACGGCTGTGGGTACCGTGATATTCCTTGTGCCTTTCATTGCCGATGGATCAAGCTTAATTCCACATATAGTCACCTCAACAATTGGAATGTTCTTTACGCAAATAATCTTTTCAGCTGTTGGAATGTTCTTTGGGTCCATAACCGGACACTTCAGAAAAGGCATGCTTGGAGGCTTTATGGTTCTGATTATCGCTTATGCCATTGCATTTTCAATAGAGTTTGTTGGCAATCTGGATCACCTGAACTTTCTTTCACCTGTCAGATACTTCAATCTTGCTTCCCTGGCTGAAGGTGGGTTTGATCCTCTCTATCTAGCTCTTTCAGCCATTTTGGTTGGAGGGTTGATGCTCCTTGCTGTCAAGAGGCTTGGAAAGCGGGACCTTATTTAGAATCAATCCATTTGATTTGTTGCAATTATGCAATATAATCAAATTATAAGCACAAGCTGATTCTAATGAGTGCATTGCTAGGGAGGGATATTTATGAAACCAATAATTGGAGTTACCATGGGAGATCCTGCAGGGGTTGGCCCTGAAATAATTGCAAAGGCACTAATGGATAAAGGAATCCTTGAGCTTTGCAGGCCTGTTGTGGTTGGAAGCAGGGCTGTGATGGAGGAAGTTCTTGGTATTTGTGGACTGGATGCGAATATCAATGTACTTGATGAAAAAGAATTTCTATACAAGGATGGGTCAGTAAACATGATAAACATCGATAATGTTGACATGAAAAGTCTTATCCGTGGAAAGGTCAGCGGAGGTTGCGGGAGAGCGGCCTTTGAGTACATTGAAAAAGCTGTGGAGCTTGCCCTGGATGGAAAGGTAAGTGCCATTGCAACAGCACCTGTAAACAAGGAGTCACTTAGGGCTGCCAATGTACCCTATATCGGTCATACTGAAATGCTTGAAAAGCTTACTGGCGTCACCAATCCCCTGACCATGTTTCAGGTTGAAGGCTTAAGGATATTCTTCCTCACAAGACACGTGTCCCTGAGAAAGGCCTGTGAAATGGTCACTGATGATAGGGTCTACGAAATGATAAAAAGATCCTTTGCAGCTATTAAGAGACTTGGCGTGGAGGATCCTATTCTTGCAGTTGCAGCACTTAACCCTCATGGTGGAGAGCATGGACTCTTTGGGGATGAGGAGGAGAATGAGATCAAGCCTGCCATTAAAAGAGCAGCTGATGAAGGATACAATGTGGTGGGTCCCCTTCCTGCCGATTCGGTCTTCCACTTTGCAGCCATCGGAAGATATGATGCTGTCATATCCCTGTATCACGACCAGGGCCATATCGCAGCCAAGATGCTTAATTTCGAAAAGACGGTTTCAATCACAAACAATTTGCCCTTCCTAAGGACCTCAGTGGACCACGGGACAGCCTTTGATATTGCAGGCAAGGGTATTGTCAGTGAAGCCAGCATGATTGAAGCAATCAGGCTGGCTGGGGAGTATGCACTTACTTATCTATAGAAAAAATCCTATTGCTCAAATAGGATTTTTTCTATAGATATCTTTTAAGTTCTTTGTAAAAATTTTCTCTTGTACCTGCCATTATTATTACAATAATTTCACCATTTTCAAGCATTAAAACCCTATAAGCAATCTCATAGTTTGTCTTGTTATGATAAACATCGACTGCCATTATTCCTTCCAAATCACCTTTTTTATATTTCCCATAATATGGATTTTTTCTAATTTCCTCTATAGCTATCTTGAATTTTTCTTTAAGTGATTTATCTTTTAATTTCTTAAAATACTTTTCAGCTGCTGGCATATATACAATAGGAAGCATGCTCAACCTCCTATTCTTCATCAAAAATATCAGCTGTGTAATCCACGTAATCCTCAGCTACTTTTCTGGCCAATTGGTCAGCCTCTTCTATCATCTTTTCAACTGCAGGACGAACCTTTCTGTTTACTCTTTTAAACTCCTTCAGAAGCTCCTCTCCACTATAGCCTTGGCTTATCAGATCCCTTAATATTTCCTCTGCAAAATCTGATTTTTCATTCCTTATGGGTAGGAGTATCAGCATTCCATCAGTATAGATGCACTCCATTTCCTTGTCGATCTTAAGTGCATCATAATACTTGGCAGGGATTGTAATCTGTCTTTTGGATGAAATCTTGATTCTCTTTTTATCATATTTTTTAATATCTCCAGGTTTCCTGGCCTCCATAAAGCACCTCCGAAAGTAAATTTTCTTTGTTTCCTTACTTTTAGGATAAGCTAACCCCTTAATATTGTCAATGACATATTTTGGGGTATTCATTAGGACAGCCCGAAAGTTTCAGACTGCCCTTTTAGTGTCTACCTTATTGGAAATGTAATTGGTTCAAAAGGTAAAGTAATTGGATCAAAGGTTGGGTCAATTGGAATCATATCCAGCATTTCTACGTTCGGTATAAAGAACTTCCTTGTCTCTCCAGGTTGAAGAACAGTTCCCGTATCCTTGGATGGGAATGTCTCAACGCTGTGTTTTCCACTGGAGTCCTTTTTAAGCCTTGCAAGGGTCAGCGCCTTGATTTCTGCGGTGTCCCATGTGGATGTGTTCTGGACCTCAATATACCAATGCATTCCCTTTGCAGGCGGCCAATGCTCTTCAGCATAGAATGGTAAAGGAACATCCAGCTTGAGGGTCTTGCTGTAGTCTATGAACACTGATTCATTGGGAGTATCCCAAACAACAAGGGGACTTTGTGTACCTGTGCCTATTGTAACTTTGAGTTTGTTCCTTGAAAAGTGTCCTGTCTCAATATGGATCCTTGCGGAAAAGTCATGGTCTGATCCAACACGCTCCACAGGGATTACCAGGTAGAATCTCATAAACTCGAAGTTTTCCGCAAGGTCATCGTATGAAAGTGTAAAATACCCATTCTCGGTTGGTCCCCACAAGTCACTCCAGCTGTTGAGGAACTTTACGGTCTCTGTATTATCATCATATCCCACTACAGTCACTGCGTGCTGTTCATTAGGCTCCTCACCTTGTATATTGTAGAGCCATCCAGCTGCAAGCAGCGGTCCATAATTCCTCAATCCATACCTGATGTTTTCAATGGTGGGCTCAAATTCCTCGCTTTCCATCATACGATAGTATTTTGCCAGGGAGTTGGTCCATCCGTTTGGCTGAGGCATATTGCTGTAATCGTAGTAGATGCTGCCATCAGCTTTTGTTATTTTAACTGCTTTGTCATAGTCAGTGTGTGCGTAAGCCTCAGGGCAGAGTCCATTGTTCTGTAGCAAGGATTTGGAGTCCACAGGCCCTCCATCGGCCAACTGCTCCTGTCTGCTGTGAAGATACCAGAAGGAGACATCAGGTGTGTATGGGTGCTCCATTTCCTTTAGGATATTCATGATGTGAACCATGGTCCTACCTGCGCAGCCTCCGGTGTTGCTCTGATTACCCTGGAAGGTGACATAGGGCGAGTAATCGCATCCGGTGTCCCATATGATAATACCCCTGTGCAGTTCAAAGTTTATAATGCCGTCCTGGCCTGCAGGTCTTACATCAGCTATACTCACACCTTTCTGGACGGACAACGAATCAAGGTATATCTTGGCCGAATCGTATTCCTTGTCTATTAAAGATCGATTGATCCCCTCCTTGACCCAGTTTGGCAGTAGTGCCAGATCTGTCTGGGACAAGTTAAATCCGGGAATATTCAGCCCTGTTTCAGCTTCGGCCATATCAGTTGTAATCCTCACAATCCGTTCTATACCATCCCACTTGACGTCTCCTCCAAAGGATTCGCTTACAAATCTAACCGGTACAAGAGTCCTTCCATTTACAATGCTTGGAGGAACATCAAGGATAACTGACTCTCCATTCACCCATGCCTCCCTATTCCCTATGTACAGGACTATTGTGGTGTCTCCTTTGGTTGAGGTCACTTTTCTTTCTATTGGGTCCCATTGAACATCAGCCTCAAGGCTTTCGAATATGGCCCTAAGAGGGACTAGGGTTCTTCCATCCTCAATTATTGGGGGACTGTCAAATGTAACCTCATTCCCATTTACTATTATGCTTATGGGTTTTTCTTCCTGTTCATTTGCAAAGGCTGCAAGGTATGGTAGATTCATCAAAAGCAGCCCCAGAACAAGTAAAAATGAAATCCTTTTAATCCATTTGGCATTCATTTTTCTGCCTCCTTTTCTCTTAATAAATACTCATAATTGATTTGTCCTCTCACCTCCCAATCCTTGTTCTGCTCTTGGCCCTATTATTCTATCCACAAAAAAACCGACCTAAATAAAAGGTCGGTTTCGCTATTCGCTCATTTGGAGTCAAGCGTCCATCTAATGGACTCCAAAATCAAGGCGCCCATTCATCTAAAGTATATTCTGCTTTGATTACTTGATACCCAAAAAATCAGCTCAACAATTCATTTTCCTGATCAATATCAATCAATTTCCAGTCCCATGCAGATTGAGTCGAAGAATTCCCCCTTTATGCAAAGGTCCCTTGTCCTTATTCCCTCCTGGATAAAGCCCAGCTTTTCATATGCTGATATTGCTGAGAAGTTGTCGGACCTTACCCTGAGGTTTATCTTTCGGATTATCCCCGTGTCCCTGCTCCAATCGATAAGATACTGGATCAGGGCCTTCCCTACTCCAATGCCCCAGAATTCCTTAAGGACAGTCACTCCGAACTCACCCACATGCTCGACCCTTTTTCTCGGCCCTCCTGCAAAGCTTAGGTTGCCGATGATCCTTCCATCCTTTTCCGCAAGGATAAAGAGGGCATTCTTCTGGCTTGAGATGTTCTCGATGAACCTTTCCTCCTCCTTAACGGTCTTTTCAAACTCACCCCGCCCGAAGGTAATGAAGTCGGATTCTCCACCAACCTGCTGCAGGTACCTGATTATGGGAGGTGCGTCCTCCTTTGTCGCCCTTCTTATGATCATTTTACTTCCGTCTTTCAATTCTATCTCTTTCATGGGCCGCCTCCGGTCAAATT
>NZ_JBJXRK010000023.1:0-37039 GCF_046224405.1 Gudongella ferriphila
ACGATGGAGATCCACTATACAAAGCATCATCAAGGCTATGTAAACAAGCTCAATAAAGCCATTGAAAACGAAAAAGGACTTCAGGACATGACTATTGAGGATTTGATGGCATCCCTTGACAAGGTGCCTGAGAGCATCAGAACTGCGGTCAGGAACAATGGTGGAGGCCATTTGAACCACAGCCTATTCTGGGAGAGCATGTCAGCAAATGGCGGCGGGGAGCCTACAGGACACCTTATGGAGAAGATCAAGTCCG
Organism: Gudongella ferriphila; assembly: GCF_046224405.1. Classification (NCBI taxonomy): domain Bacteria; kingdom Bacillati; phylum Bacillota; class Tissierellia; order Tissierellales; family Tissierellaceae; genus Gudongella; species Gudongella ferriphila. The sequence continues at coordinate 257 of NZ_JBJXRK010000023.1, forward strand.
ACATAGGAAGCTTTGAGGAATTCAAGGATGAATTCAAGAAGGCTGCCACAGGTAGATTTGGTAGTGGATGGGCATGGCTTGTAATGGATGGAGACAAGCTTAAAATAACATCCACACCTAACCAGGATAATCCAATTTCAGATGGATTAAAGCCAATACTTGGCCTGGATGTGTGGGAGCATGCATACTATCTGAAATACCAGAACCTGAGAGGCGACTACATTGATGCATGGTTCAATGTTGTTGACTGGAATAAGGTTGAGGAAAGACTTAAGTAACAAACTTTTGGAGGATACCAGCTCATAAGGGCTGGTATCATTTTTTGTGGGAAACAGTTCGGATTGTCTGGAAATGACTGCTGTGATATAATGGTAGGGTCAAATAGGATCAATTGATATGAAAAGAGATGATTTAAATGAGAATAAACCCAGGACGAGTACTTGCTGGATTGGGTCGAAAAGCCAAGGAATATTACAACAACCCCGAAAGACTAAAGGAGCTGCTGACCTCTGCAAATCTAATAATCAGAGATAATGAGCAACTTTCAGACCTTATAGACGACATAGGAAAACTGATTTCACTTGTTAGGGACTATGTCAAGAAGGAATACACAATGGTTTCCAAAGGAACCATAATAACAGTTATTGCTGGACTGATTTATTTGGTAAATCCAGTTGATATTGTACCGGATTTCCTATTTGGTGGATTTCTTGATGATGCTGCCGTTATTGGCTACATTGTAAGCAGGCTTAGGGGAGAAATCGAAAAATACAATGACTGGAAAAAAATCCAGTAGCATTTGGAGGTTGACATGAAAAAGACAATAGTATGGCTAATGGTGTTTTTGTTTTTGCTACCGTCGGTTTCGACGGCACAAGTAGCAAGACCAGGCTCGCCTAAACAGTTTTCCGTGGAGCTTGTAGAGGAGGAAAACCCGTATTTTATTCTTAGATGGAAGGATGAAGAGGAAACAATATCACTTTTCAACAATGATGCCTACAGGGAAGACCTATATGTTCAGGTTAATTTCTACGTTCGCAATGAGGATTCTGTTGTAATGAGAGAGATGAATTTCAAGTACATTGATTTGGTCAGGGAAGAGGGTGGATTTACAAGGATCGACCTGGACCTTTTAAGACTCGGAATTGTAGAGGACCCTGTTAATGTTATGTTCTCATCATACAATTTCAGAGTCAGAATCGGACTTGCCCAAAGGGACATATTGGGAAGTTATACCCTGTTTGGCAGCTACAGCCCCACGGTCTCAAGCGGAAAGATGTACCCTTTTAATTACGCTTCACCATGGGCATTGCAGGAGCTGGACAATGCATATGAATATAGCCTGATACCGGATTGTATAAGCAGCAATATGCGGGATGTCATAACAAGGGAAGAGTTTGCCCAGGTTATGGTGGCCTACTACGAAAGCAAGACAGGCAAGGAAATTGACCCAACAGGACAGTATTTTGCAGACACAGACAGTCAAGAGGTCCTAAAGGCAGCTGCCCTTGGCATAATAAAGGGCTATGAGGATGGAACCTACAGGCCTGATAATCCAATAACAAGACAGGATATAGCAGTGGTCATTGGTAGGACACTTCAGAAGGTTGACCCGACCCTAAGCCTTTCTTATTCTCCTGTTGCCATAGAAAATGGAATAAGCGCCTATGCCTACGACAGTGTGATGTTCCTTGTGCACAACGGGATTTTGAAGGGTGACGAGAACAACAGTCTCAACCCACTTGAACATACCACAAGGGAGCAGGCGGTTCTTCTTACAACAAGAGCATACGAGTATTTCCAGTAATCACCAGGTCTGCCATCAGGCAGGCCTTTGAATATGTTTCAAATAACCCATTGAAAGAGAGGACATTATATGTTTGAGCAAAGTATTGGAGAGCTGGCCGCACTGGCCACAGCTTTCAGCTGGACCCTTGTGGGAATCTTCTTCGGTAAGGCCAGCAGCAGAATTGGCAGTCTTTCTGTAAACTTCATAAAGTTGGTTTTTGGATTTGCTTTCCTTACAGTAACTGCACTGATAACAAGGGGAGTGCCTTTTCCTACTGATGCCTCGGTACATAATTGGACTTGGCTTACGCTTTCAGGAATAATCGGATTCTTCATAGGAGATTTTTTCATGCTAAAGGCATACATCGAAGTGGGTGTCCGGATATCACTACTTATGATGGCCACCAGTCCACCAATGGCAGCTCTTCTGGGATATTTTCTGCTGGGAGAGAAGCTGTCCCTCTCTGGTGTTATTGGAATGATGGTAACAATCATGGGAATAGTTATTGTAGTTATGAGCAGGGATCGTGGAGGTCAAGGTGTTAGGATGAAGTATTCACCAAGAGGCCTTTTTTATGCCTTCCTGGGTGCATTGGGACAGGCGACTGGGTTGATATTCAGCAAGGCGGGACTTCTGGACTACAACACCTTTGCAGCTACCCAAATAAGGATTATAGCAGGCTTTATTAGCTTTGTGATTTTCGTGACCATCATGGGTAGATGGGGGGAGCTTAAGCTTGCAATAAAGGACAAGGAGGCCATAAAGCACACCCTCTACGGTTCATTCTTTGGACCCTTCCTTGGTGTCAGCATGTCTCTTGTTGCCCTTAGGTATACAACTGCCGGCATTGCTTCCACTATCACTTCAATCACTCCAATAACAATAATTCCCTTTTCCATCTTTCTATTCAAGGAGAAGGTCAAGCCGTCAGAGATATTCGGGGCCTTTGTTTCTGTTGCAGGTGTGGCAATCCTGCTCCTGCTCTAGCAAAGAAAGTGGAGAGTTCGTCAAGAACTCTCCTTAATTATTTTTTGGCTTTGTTGATTTGATTCCCATTAGCCCTCCAAAAATCCCAAGAATTACCGAAAGGGATAGGGTGAAGATGACAAGGGTTGACATATGCTCTGAAAAGCCTGGCAGTACAATAAAGGGGAGGCTGCCTGATAGCTGACTGTAGAGATATCGGGTCGAGAAAAATGTCATAATAAGTGAAAGCAATCCTGCAAGAAGGGAAGTGAGCATTCCGTTCACAAGAAAGGGTCTGTATATGAACCCATCAGGTGCACCCAATAGCTTTAGGGTACCAATTGAATCCCTGTTTAGATAAACACCCTGTCTAATTAGGTGTGATGTGATGACAAGGGTTGCAATTGAAACAGAAAGCAGTATAAAGAAACCGAAGATTCTTATTATTCCCGAAATTTCCTGCAGCTTTTGGAGGACCTCCTTATTGTCCCTTACCAGCTCAACACCGCCCAGGGATGAGGCCCTTTCAGATATTTCTTCAACTGATTCCAGCTGTATTGTCACATCCAGATAGGGGCTGAAGGGATTGTGGTCAAACAGGTCCACAATTCTTGATTCGCTGCCAAGTATTTGAGTCATCTCTTCCTTTGCAGTTTCCTCATCCACAGGGATCACATCTGTAACACCAGGTATTGAAAGAAGGTTTTCGATCAAATCGTCCATATTTGCATCCTCCGTGTAGTAAATGCTGATTTCGGCCTGGTCTTCAATCTGTGAGATAATGAAGTCGGATGATATTCCAAGAGAAAAGACAAGTGCAAGTATAAAGAAAATAAATGCAAGGCTGATTACTGACAAGAGATTAGAAGAAATGTCCCTTCTTACAAGGGTCTTCACTTCCCTTAGGTAATAGCCAATGTTATTATGAAGAAATCCCATGAGGCACCTCCTTAAGGGTCATTTTCCCATCATCAACCTGTATATGGATGCAATCCTTCTCATCCTGTATGAGGTGGGTGGCATGTGTTGTTATTATTACCGTAGTCTCAGGACCACGGAAGGATTTTAGAAGCTCAAGTATAATCATGGAATTCTTTTTGTCCAGGTTGCCTGTGGGCTCGTCTGCAATGATCAGCTTTGGATTTCTGGCAACGGATCTGGCTATTGCAACCCTTTGTCTTTCACCGTAGGATAGATTTTCAACAGTGGAGTGGACCTTGTGGGAAAGTCCCACTTTCTCAAGGGATTTAAGCGCCCTTTCATACATATCCTCCTTCTTGATGGGTAGAAACCTCATGCCAACAAGGACATTCTCATTGACTGTTCTTCCGTCAAGAAGCTTGAAATCCTGAAAAACCGGACCAATTTGCTGTCGTAGATTTCTAAGCTCCCTTTCTGAAATCTTGTCCATGGAATTTCCTAGTACAAAGAGCTCGCCTGAGGAGGGTCTTTCCATGCCAAGGAGTAGCTTTATGAAGCTAGTCTTTCCAGAGCCGCTCTGTCCGGTTATATAGACGATTTCACCAGGGGGAATATTTAAGTTTACATCCTCAAGGCCATAGGTACCATCCTTGTATCTGAGGCTTAGGTTTTTTGTAGTAATCATTATTGTCCTCCTTTAGAATAGGGATGGTCGGATTTGTAGGTCCATATATCCATCCTGAAGCTCAATTGAACGTATGGTATTGTTTCCAAGTAGCTTCCCGAACTTAAGGTCAAGGTATCCAAAGTCGAATAGGTCCATGACTGCTGATTTTTCAAGGGCCAAGCCCATATACTCACCATCGGTTATTTCGAATCGAAGAGTTTTATTATCCAGTATGATAAGATCACCCCTAATGTTAAGATTAAGCTCTGGCATGACAAGACGCACATGATCCTCAAAGAACAATAGCTCAGCAGGAGTAGGGTAATCCCGCTTGGATAATTCTTCATTCAGGGCTTCATCAAAAATCCTGCCACTTATTCCAGTAAAGCCTATCTTTATGTTTAGCATGGATTCAGGAAGCTGACCACTCTGGACAGTGTCGGTAATGCCTTGAATGGTTTGCAGGAAAATTGGCTTGACCTGATTCCATGAATCATTCAAACCAGTAAGGTAACCCTCATACCTTTCCTTTTCCTCCTGCAGGGCCTGGAGGCTATCCTGGAGGTGCTGTATTGTGGCTGTTCTTTCTTGGATGGTTCTCTGAAGCTCTACCCTCCGTTCCTGTATTTCACTTAGGGTCTGGTCCAGCTCTGCCTTGATGCTGACCAGGTCTGCCTTTTCACTTTCCAAGGTCTCCAATAGTTCATTGGTATTCCTGGAAAGATCCCTTATGCTGTTGATTCTTTTGATCAGGGATGAAAGGCTGTCCGAGCTTAGGATCAGCTGGAGGTTGGATAGGGGCCCCTTGCGCTGGTAGGAACGCAAAACCTCCTCCATGACATCCAGATTGCTTTCATATGAACCTTCCAGAAGGATGATATCGTCTTCGATATTGTCAATCTTTTGTGAGAGGTCTTCAATTTCAAATTCCGTTCGCTCTTGGATCACTTCAAGCTCCCGAACATCCTGCTGGATGAGGAAAAGGGATTCAAGTATCCTAATCTCTTCGTCACTTAGCTGGGAAATTGTAGAATTGATATCTCCCATAGACTGGTCTGGACTGACCAGCTGCCCAAAAGAATATGAAAATATTGTTATAAATAGTAGTGTAATGATAATTGCGGTTGATCTTTTCAAAAAATTCACCTCATATCCTTTATACATTTTTGTGACGATTATGTCAATGGATTTGGGCATGGATACGGCCTGGCTTTAAAACCAGGCCTAAAATTTAATCCAGTGTATGGACGAAAAGTCCACTTCTTAGCTTAGGCTCAAACCATGTGGATTTAGGAGGCATTACCTCTCCGGCATCCGCGATGGCCATCAGGTCATCAATGCTGGTTGGATACATGGAGAAGGCAATCCTCATGCCATTGAGTACTCTTTCCTCAAGCTCAGCCAAACCTCTGATTCCTCCAACAAAATCAATTCTTGAATCAACTCTGGGATCCATTATTCCTAGTAGAGGGGTCAGAACGTTTTTCTGAAGAATTGATACATCAAGCCTGTCCACGGGTGAGTCCTTGTCAAAGGAGCCTTCCTTGGCCTTTAGAATGTACCAGTTGTCATCAAGGAACATTCCAAAGCTATGCTTTTGTGTTGGCTTGTACTGACCTTCTCCAGTGTATTGTTCAACGTCGAAATTTTCCTTCAGAAGCTCTATGAATTCCGCAGTTGAGTACTCATTCAGATCCCTAACAACCCGGTTGTAATCCATGATATAAAGGTCTTCATCAGGGAATAGGACTGATAGGAAAAAGTTGAATTCCTCTGTTCCGTCATAATCAGGGAACTGCTCTCTACGCTTTAGGCCAACCTTGACGGCAGATGCTGTCCTGTGGTGACCGTCGGCAATATAGAGGTAATCCACTGAAGCGAACATTGACACAAGCTTCTCTATGATTGACCTGTCATGGATTTTCCAGATTGTATGGGTTATCTCATCATCTGAGGTAAAGTCATAAATCGGATCATTTTCCTTCATCCAACCATTGATTAGGTCGCTTATCTCCTCTTTTTTCCTATAGGTAAGGAAGATTGGGCCAGTGTTGGCATTTGTATAATCAACATGGTTGATTCTGTCCTCTTCCTTGTCTGCTCTTGTAAACTCGTGCTTTTTGATTACATCCTTCAAATAGTCATCTATGGAGGTAGTTCCCACAAGTCCAACCTGTGGTCTTCCGTTCATGACCTGCTTGTATATATAGAAGCTGTCCTCATTATCCTGTATAAAGACTCCGTCCTTGATCATCTGATAGAGATTGTCCCTTGCCTTCTCGTAAACCTTTTCGTCGTGTATGTCAATATCCTCCGGTAGGTCCACCTCGGACTTGTCAACATGGAGGAAGGAATAGGGGTTGCCCTTAACCACCTCTCTTGCCTCCTGGCTGTTCATAACGTCATAGGGTAGAGCAGCTACCTTGTCAGCCAGGTCTGGTGCTGGTCTATGTGCCTTGAATGGTTTCAATACGGCCATTTACATACCTCCTTAAAGACTTTTAATCACTTCAACAACTTCCTCGCCTATTCTCATCTGTGCTTCACTTGTAGATCCGCCAATATGCGGTGTTACAGATACATTGGGGTGATTTAGCAGATCAGTATTTTTGGCTGGTTCCACCTCAAATACGTCAATTCCTGCTCCTGAAAGCTTTCCTGAATTAAGTGCTTTAAGAAGGGCTGTCTCGTCAACAACGCCACCTCTTGCACAATTTATCAGATATGCTCCATCCTTCATCTGGGCTATCTTTTCGGCATCTATTAGAGCTTTTCCATCTTTCATCGCTGGAGTATGGATTGATACAAAGTCTGCCTTCTTAAGAAGCTCATCCAGCTCCATATAGGCGTATTGAGGGTAGTCATCCTTTGGACCGCTTCGGTTGGTGTAGATTACATTCATACCTAGAGCACTGGCTTTTTTTGCCAACTCATGAGAAATTCTACCAAATCCAACAAGTCCCAGGGTTTTGCCTGCAAGCTCGACTCCCTTGTATTTCTTCTTGTTCCATTCGCCATTACGCATGGTTACATTTGAAATTCCAACAAATCGTGCCAGTGAAAGCATGTGGCCAAGTACAAGCTCAGCAACCGATGCACTGCTTGAGTTGGGAGTGTTTCTAACCTTTATCCCTTTATCCTCAGCATACTTAACATCGATATTGTCAACCCCAACACCTGCTCTAATTATCATCTTAAGCCTTCCGCCCTCTGCAGCAGCGTCTATTATTGGTTCTCTTACCTTTGTGGCTGATCTTACAACTACAACATCATAATCCTTGAGAGCCTCCTTAAGGTCCTCCGGCTCATAGAACTGCTCATGAACCTCATGACCCAAGGCTTCAAGCTCCTTGACAGCGGACTTATCAAGTCCGTCAGTGGCTAGTATCTTTAACATTTAATCACCTCTCTAAAGTCCTAGTATATCATCAATGGTTGAAAGAAGATCCTTAACATCATCCATGGTGTAATCTGCCATGTGTGAGATTCTGAAGGTAAGGTTCTTCAGGCCTCCGTAGCCGTTTGAGATCATAAAACCTCTGTTGGCAAGCTCCTTGTTAAGGTCACCCACGCTGATTTCCTTGGTGTTTTTTATTGTGGTAAGGGTCTGGGAAAGGTATTTTTCATCCTGTACAAGGAGGTCAAAATTCTTTCTTGCCCAAGCTCTAACATAATCAGCCATTTCCTTGTGTCTGGCATATCTGTTTTCAAGACCTTCTTCAAGAATCCTGTCCAATTGATAATCAAGTGCAAACATGTGTGATAGGGAAGGGGTGGACGGATACTGGTGGTCCTTTTTCTTAACGGTGTCATATAATGATACCAGATCCAGATAAAGTCCTCTGTTCGGAACTTGGCGCCCTGCCTCGATTGCTCTTTCAGATACTGAGCATATTGCCATTCCTGCTGGCAATCCAAGTGCTTTTTGGGTTGATGTTATTACGACATCCATGCCCCATGCATCTGCTTCGATCTTAACTCCTCCCATGGAGCTGACAGTATCTACAAGATACAGAACATCAGGATACTTTTCCTTAAGAAGTGCTCCGATTTCGGCAGTTGGGTTCATAACCCCCGTTGAGGTTTCATTGTGTGTTACGGTAATGACATCGTATTTTCCTGTTGCAAGTGCTTCATCCACCATTTGGACTGTTGTAGGCTCTCCTAGCTCAGACTTGAAAAGGTCTGCGGGAACATTGTTGGTGGTTGCCATTTTATACCATCTGTCACCGAAAGCTCCAACTGAGAAAACTGCTGCCCTCTTTCCAGTGAAGGACCTTATTGCGCCTTCCATCAGTCCACTACCGGAGCTGGTTGAGAGTAGTATCTGGTTCTCAGTATAAAAGACCTTCTGAAGTTTCTCTGAGATACCTCTCTGAAGGTCTGAAGCCTCCTTGGTTCGGTGGCCTATCTGCGGTGTTGCCATCTTTTCCAGAACCTCTGGTAGTACATCAACAGGTCCCGGTATAAACAATTTTTTGTGCATAGCATTACCTCCTTAATTGGTCTTGTGTTAGTATTACCCTAAAACACCATCAAATATACGCATCAGCACAAAAAAATACGTTGACTGTGGGTTTTCACCCCTATTGACACTGTGATAAGATAGAGGTAGGTTTTAAATAATGAAAAAGTGGTGAATATTATGATAAAGATGGTTGTAGGTGGAGCGAGAAGTGGTAAGAGCTCCTTTGCCGAGAAGCAGTTCATGGACAGGGAAGATGTAGTATATATGGCAACATCCAGGGTTGAGGATCAGGAGATGCAGGACAGGGTGGACCACCACAAAAGAAGCAGACCTGGGGGATGGCGGACCTTTGAAGGAAGCTACGACCTTTTCCAGGCAGTTGGACAGGAAGAGAACTATCTTTTGGATTGCTTGACAGTACTTACCTCAAATATAATGTTTGATATGACATATGAGTCAGGGAGAACCGTCCCCGTTGACTCAGGGCTTCAGAAGAGGGTGGAGGACAGGATATTTGAAGAGGTGGCTTCATTGATACAGGCTGTTGAAGAAAAGGGATTTAATCTTATTATAGTAACCAATGAGGTCGGTTACTCCCTGGTACCAGAGAACCACATAGGCAGGGTATTCAGGGATATACAGGGGAGATTGAATCAAAGGGTTGCTGAAAGGGCTGATGAGGTCTACCTTGTTAGCTGTGGAATACCTGTGAGGATAAAATAATGGATGGATTGATTCTTGCCCTACAATTTTTCACCAGAATACCTGTAAATAGGGAGGTCTCCTTTCAGGGTAAAAATATCGGAAAAAGTCTTTTTTACCTTCCCCTTATTGGTCTTGTCATGGGTATGATTGCAGCACTTCCCTTAATACTCTTAAGTGGATACAGCAAGTCAATTTCTGCCCTTCTATCAGTTCTGACTATTACAGGATTGACAGGGGGATTGCATCTTGACGGACTTGCCGACACCTTTGATGGATTTCTTTCAGGAAGGGAAAAGGACCGGGTTATGGAGATTATGAAGGACAGTAACCTGGGAGCCTTTGGAGCGGTTGCCCTTATATTTACAATAGTGTCGAAGCTTGTGGCTGTATATGAACTGCCGGCAGCATACTGGATGGGCATACCCTTGTCCCTTGCCAATGCAAGACTTGTGGCTGGCTATGTGATCACAACAAAGAAGAATGCCAGGGAAGATGGCCTGGGAGTCTTGTTCAAGTCCTCAAGACCAGGGCGGAGTGTCCTTTTATCAGGACTGGTTTTGACTGGGATAACTCTCTTCTTTGACCCAATATTTCTAATACCTCTTGCTGGGAGCTTCTTGCTGGGTGAGCTGGTTTCAATTTGGGCCTACAGGAAAATCGATGGAATGACAGGGGATGTTTACGGAGCAGTGATAGAGATTTGTGAGCTGGCTTCATTGATAATATTTTGGGGAGTGACAATATGGATATAATATTTGTTAGACATGGGGAATCCCATGACAATTTGGAAAAGAGGTTCAGTAGGGATTTTATAACCTTGACTGACAGGGGTGTGGACCAGATCAAGGAAGCCAGGGGAAATCTTGCAGCGTATGACTTTTCCAGGGTTTATGTAAGTCCTTTGAAAAGAACAATTCAAACACTAACACTCCTGGGTCTTGAGGGTGAGGTTGATGACAGGGTACGGGAGATGAACTTTGGTGTATTTACAGGCCTAACCTTCAATGAGTATCAGGACAAGTATCCCCAGGAGACAAGGCTCTGGATGGAGGATTCCTTTAACTATACTATTCCAGAAGGTGAGAGTATAGCTGATACCTACAAAAGAGTGGAAAGCTTTATGGAGGATATGCTAGAAAAAAATGAGAATGCACTGGTTGTAACCCATGAGGGAATCATCAGACTGGCATGCAGCTGGGTAATAGGGAGTGCGGACCACTTTTACAGATTCAGGGCAGATAATGGCAGCGCAACAGTTATTTCAGCTGATAGAAACTACAGATTCATCAAACAGCTGAATCACAGGTAGGGGGATTGGAATATGAGAAGAATAGTGAACTGCATAAGCACAATAAAGGAGCTTGATGTGGAAGGTCTAAATGGGGCTGGTTGCGGTGTTGAGCTGCAGGACTTTGTGGAGCCAAACCTTTCAGAAAAGGACAGGGGGAACCTGATCGGTGAGTACAAGATCAGACTTCAGGAAATCAAGGGAATTAAGTCCTTGCATGGACCATTTCTGGACCTAAAGCCTGCAAGCCCTGACAAGGAAATCAGAAGGGTCAGTCAGATTAAGTACAGAAGAACTCTTGAGATTGCACATGAACTTGATGTAGATTATGTTGTATTTCACAGCCAGATAAATCCATACCTTAACCAATCCTTCCTAAGGGATCTAAATAACAAGCAGGCAGCTGCCTTTTGGAAGGAAATGATGGATGCGACCCCATACAGGGGAGAGGTCGTCATTGAGAATGTATTTGAGGAATCCCCCTACATGCTAAGAGACCTGATTGATGCAATTGATCATGATAGGATATCCATAAATCTTGACATCGGTCACTCCAACCTGGGATATACATCACTTAAGGAGTGGATCCATATACTTTCGGACAGGCTTTCCTACATGCATGTTCACGGAAATAGTGGCTTTGAGGACCAGCATATTGTGCCATCTGATGGAAAGCTTTTGACTCTCTTGGAGCTTTTGGATCAGGAGGGAATAGACCCTGTTCTGGCATTGGAATATAAGATCAATAATTTGAAGGAAGAGGTCCAAAGGTACAGAAGACAACGAAACCTTTTAAAATAATGATACGTGTAAATTTAATTTCTCAAAATTTTCATTTATATTTTGATTGTCGACAATCTTGATGCTATAATGATTTTAGTGATCAATAACTTTAAATTACTACAGAGGGGAGCCAACCATGAGTGCAACAGTACAAAATTACATGAAAAGCAGACACAATCTAAGTAAAATTGTTGTTGATTACATCAAGGAGTCAATCTTGTCAGGCTTGTACAAGGAAGGCGACCATATTCTGGAGACAGAGGTGGCAAACACCTTGGGCATAAGCAGGGCCCCTGTTCGAGAAGCCATAAAGGAACTTGAAAAGGAAGGGATAGTTCAGACACTTCCAAGGAGAGGAACCTTTGTTACAAAGTTTAGTCTGGAGGATATAAAGGAAGTTTTTGAAATCAGAATGCTATTGGAAAACAACATTTTCAAGATTCTGATTTATGAAGACAAATTGTCAGAACAGGACTTCATAAAGCTTGAGAAGCTGGTTCTGGACATGGAGGGAATCGCTGATTCCAGTGCTGATGATACTGAGAAATCCATAAAATTGAATCTTAAGGACATGGAGTTCCATAGGTACCTGTGGAATAAATCCGGAAGCAAGAGAAGGGTACAGATACTTGAACAGATATTTTTTCAGCTGAGGATGGCCATGCTTTACGATACAAATGAAACTGGAGATCTTTCCAGGACAGCCACAGACCATTACGAAATTATAGATGCTCTGAAGGACAAGGATATTTTTAAATGTAAAGAGGCTTTACAGAAGCATATAACAACCTATAAGGATGCTTTCATTCAGGATTAGATCCACCAATAGAAGGAGGCATCTTTAAAAAGCACAGCAATTGTCGACAATAGACAAAAAATCAAGGAGGGAAGTCATGGAAAAGATACTCGCTTTTTCAGTCAAGGAGTTCAAGCAAAGATTGGAAAAGACAAAAAGAAGCATGGAAGATAAAGGAATTGAGGTTTTGCTTGTAACTGATCCAGCAAACATGAATTACTTGACTGGATTTGATGGATGGTCATTCTACGTTCATCAATGTGTAGTAATAATGATTGACCAGGAGGAGCCCTTCTGGGTGGGTAGAGGTCAGGACTCAAACGCCGCAAGACTGACATCCTATCTAAGTGAGGAGAGCATCTATCCCTACACGGATGACTACGTCCAATCACTGCTTAAGCATCCCATGGATTTTGTTGCAGACATCCTAAAGGAAAAGGGATATGACAAGAAGGTTGTTGGTACGGAGATGGATACATATTACTTTACAGCCAAGTGTCAGGAGAGCCTCCAAAGTAATCTACCAAACTGTAGGTTTATTGATGCAACAAGTTTGGTAAATTGGGTCAAGCTTATTAAGTCGGACATGGAGATTGACTACATCAAGAAGGCAGCAGTGATTGCCGAAAAAACCATGGATGCAGCTTTTAACTCCATAGATATTGGAGTAAGACAGAACGAGGCGGCTGCTAATGTCTACCATGCTCAAATATATGGAACTGAAGAGTATGGCGGAGATTACACTTCAATAGTACCCCTGATGCCTGCAGGTATCAGGACATCTACACCTCATTTAAGCTGGACCGACGAGCCATACAAGGACGGAGATACAGTCCTTGTTGAAATTGCAGGGAATTACAGGAGATACCACTGCCCTCTTTCAAGGACCTTTATTCTCGGCAGAGCACCTCAGAAGGTAAAGGACTTGGCCTCGGTGGTTGTTCAAGGAATAGAGGACACCCTTGCAGTTGTAAAACCGGGAATCACATGTGAAGATATTGAGAGGACTTGGGCTAAAAGTATAGCCAAGAGCGGCTTTATCAAGGATTCAAGAGTAGGTTATTCATTTGGACTTAACTATCCACCTGACTGGGGTGAGCATACAGTAAGCTTAAGGCCAGGTGATAAGACAATCCTTGAGCCAAACATGACACTTCACTTTATGCCTGGAATATGGCTTGATGATTGTGGAGTGGATATAAGTGAGCCTATTAGAATAACTGATAGGGGAGTAGAGCTTCTTACCAACTATCCAAGAAGGCTCCTTGAAAAATAAGGGCTGCCAGAACGGTTGTAGCAAAGTCGGAAATGAAGCAATTAATGGACAGGAGGCGAAAAAATGTACAATAAATTTCCAGATGGTAAAGTATTGAATGTTAACTTGAGTGAAGGAACAATCAATAAGGAAGTCTTGCCAGGAGATGTATACAGACTCTATCCAGGCGGGTCTTCATTGGGTCTGTATCTGGCCATGAAGGATATGAAACCAGGGATTGAACCTTTGGGAGAGAACAATAATCTTGTATTCTCGGTATCAGCCTTGACAGGACTGCCAATAAGCGGGATAAGCAGAGTAAACGTTACCGCAAAAAGTCCCTTGACTGAGGGTATGGGTGACAGTCAGGCAGGAGGCTTCTTCCCTGTACATATGAAGGCAAATGGTCTGGATGCTATTGTCCTTAAGGGGAAATCAGACAAGCCTGTATACCTGTATATTGATGGTGAAGATGTTCAACTCAAGGACGCATCAGCCCTTTGGGGTAAGGTAACAGGAGAGGCTGAAAAGCTAATCAGAGAAGAGCTTGGAAGAGATGATGTTGAAATCGCCCAAATTGGACCTGGAGGAGAAAATCTAGTAAATTATGCATGCATCATCAACATGTGCAATAGGGCCAATGGTAGAAATGGCATGGGAGCAGTTATGGGCTCGAAAAATTTGAAGGCCATTGTAGTTGCCAAGGGCAAGTCCCAAAAGCCAGTAGACAGCGAAGGCTTCTTCAGTCTTGCAAAGAGCGTCATGGCAAGACTGGAGGAGAACGGATCTGTAGCTGGACTTGGAAAATTTGGAACGGATGGAGACCTTGAGGGCTTCAGTGAAGAGGGATTTTTACCCACCAATAACTGGACAACAGGATATTTCCCTGAAGGAGCCAAAAATATAACCGGCGAGACAATGTATGACACAATTCTCAAGGAAAGGGACACCTGCTATTCCTGTGCAGTAAGATGCAAGAGGGTTGTGGAAGTGCCCGGAATGGTTGATCCATTATACGGAGGACCAGAGTATGAGACGGCTGCAACATTCGGTTCATATTGTGGGGTTACAAGCCTTGAATATGTATCCCTGGCCAATCAGATGTGCAACATGTATGGTCTTGACACCATTTCATGCGGAGCAACCATAGCATTTGCAATGGAGGCATATGAGAAGGGCCTTATTGACAGGACTGTGACCGATGGGATAGACCTAAAGTTTGGTAACGGTGAAGCTCTTCCTGTATTGATAGAGAAAATTGCAAACAAGGAGGGTATTGGCAGGCTATTGGCTCTGGGAAGCTATAGGTACGCACAAACTCTTGGTGAAGAAGCCGTTGATCTAACGGTAACAGTAAAAAAACAGGAACTTCCCGCTCACATGCCACAGTACAAGCCGGCAGTTGGTCTTGTGTATGCGGTGAATCCTTTTGGTGCAGACCATCAGTCAAGTGAGCACGATCCTTTCCTTGTGATGCCGGAGGACAGCATGGAAAGAAGAAGACTAGCTCAGTTGGGAATCCAAAAAGGCTATGAGGATCCATTTACTATGGACGATGACAAGGTCAGATTTGCATGGGATACTCAAAAATACTTCTCAACCCTGGATACCCTTTGTCTTTGCCAATTTGTTTGGGGACCTTCCTGGGAACTGTATGGACCGGACGAAATGGTAGAACTTTGTAAAACAGGACTTGGCTGGGAAACATCACTCTACGAACTTATGCAGGTTGGAGAAAGACGGATCAATATGATGAGAGCCTTTAATGCCAAGGAAGGCTTCACCAAGGAAGACGACCTTCTACCCAAGAAGATTTTCACGCCACTTAAGGGTGGACCTACTGATGGTGTTGTTTTGGATAAGGAATCACATGAATATGCCAAGAACCTTTACTATGATTTGGCAGGCTGGGACAAGGAAAAAGGGAGCCCTACAGAATCGACCCTTAAGAGACTATCCTTGCAATGGATGCTTTAATTAGGGATGATTTGTAATGAAAGTCATATGCAATGACAAAACAATGGAAATTGAAGAAAGAACCACATTATCAGAGCTTCTAGCCATGCTTAACTATCGGAAGACTGTAGCGGTCTTCATCAACGGGAAGCAGCTGCTTTCATCTCAATTGGAGGGTTACAGGATTAATGAAGGCGACAAGATTAAGATAATTAGGATACTAGGCGGTGGTTAATATAAGGAGGAAAAAAATGCTAAGAACAACGCAAGAAATTGATAATATGCTGAAAAGGCATGATTCCTACAGGAATGGGTGCTTAAACCTCATTGCATCGGAAAACTTTGCAAGTGAAAAGGTAAGAAGCTATCTGACCAGTGATTTTGGGAACAGATATGGCTGCTACTCAACCATGGATCCAGCTGAAAGGGAGTACACGGGCAACAAGTTCATACACGAGTTTGAAATGGAAACCCATGAGCTGGTAAAGGAGATTTTCAAGGCAAAGTATACAGATCTAAGACCAATAGGTGGACACATGGCCGGAATGTCGGTGGTTTTGGCCCTGCTTGAGCCAGGAGATCTTGTCATAGAAGTGAGCCTGTCAGACTGGGGACATGGTTTGGTTGGACCCATGTGTCAGGTAAGACAATTTGATGAGACAATCAATGTTGAATATATGGCTTTTGATGAAAATAGGGTAGTGGACACAGAAAAGCTCATAGAGCAGGTAAAAAGACTAAAGCCAAAGATGATAATATTCGGTGGATCAGGCACCCTGTTTCCAGAGCCTGTTAGAGAACTTAGGCCACTGGCAGACCAGCAGGGCTTCCATATTGCATATGATGCATCCCATGTGACCGGGCTGATTGCATCAGGAATGTTCCCTAATCCACTTGAAGAGGGAGCAGACATAATGTTTGGCAGTACACACAAGTCTTTCCCTGGACCACAGGGGGGCTTTGTTGTCTCAAATGACAAAGACCTGATGATCAAGGTAGGTAATACCCTTTCACCATCCCTTGTCACCAGTCATCATCTAAACAGATTGCCTGCCTTGGCAGCTTCAATACTTGAAATGAAGGACTTCGGTGAAGAGTATGGGAGACAGGTGGTCAAGAATTCCAAAGCCCTTGCCAAAGCCTTGGCCAAGAGGGGCTTCAAGGTTTTGGGAGAAGGGAAGGACTATACAGAAAGTCACCTTCTATTGGTTGACATTGGAGAATATGTTGACTTAGCACCTGCCAAGTTCTTGGAAAAGGCCAACATACTATGTTCAGATGATTTTTCCGGAAATAGTCCAGAGGTAAGAATTGGTACGCCTGAATCGACAAGAAGGGGCATGAAGGAAGAACATATGGAGGATATTGCAGAGTTCTTCAAGAGACTTATAATTGATAAGGAAGACATCGACATGGTTGGGAAGGACGTTGAAGATTACGCAAGACAATTCACAGGATTGGATTATTCATATTAGTACCTCCCAGGGAAACCACACGAGAGTGTGGTTTTCCCATTGCAAATAAAGTTATTAATGTAAGGATATTGGGGTATACTCTAATATAGAGTATTAGGACCAAAATAAACATAAAGGGGAGATATATATGGGTCTAGTTACATCAACTGAATTGTTCAGAAGGGCGCAGGAAGGTGGATACGCAATCGGTGCATTCAACGTAAACAACATGGAGATAATCCAGGGTATCGTTGACGCTGCCAAGGAGGAAAAGTCAGGGTTGATTCTTCAGGTTTCCGCTGGCGCGAGAAAGTATGCAAACTCAATTTATCTTAGGAAGCTCGTAGAGGCTGCAATTGAAGATAGTGACCTGGACATAGTTCTGCACCTGGACCACGGTGAAAACCTTGAAATTGTAAAGCAATGCATCGATGACGGATTTACCTCCGTAATGATCGACGCATCACATTATCCTTTTGAGGAAAATGTAAGAATTACCAAGGAAGTGGTTGACTATGCCCATGCCAGGGGAGTTGTTGTTGAGGCCGAGCTTGGCAAGCTTGCAGGTGTGGAGGATGCAGTAAGCGTGGCCAAGGAGGATGCTACCTACACAGACCCAGATGAGGCGGTTGAGTTTGTCAAGAGGACAGGCATTGATTCACTGGCTGTAGCAATTGGTACAAGCCATGGTGCATACAAGTTCAAGGGTGAACCAAAGCTTGACTTTGAACGATTGGAGAAAATCGGAAAACTTATTCCAAATACACCTTTGGTACTTCACGGTGCATCAACTGTACTTCCAGAGTTTGTGGAGCTCTGCAACAAGTATGGCGGGGACATTCCTGGAGCTCAGGGAGTACCTGAGGAAATGCTAAGAAGGGCTGCTCAGATGAATGTTGCCAAAATAAACATAGATACTGACCTGAGACTTGCAATGACAGCTGCAATAAGACAATTCATGGTGGAAAATCCATCAGAGTTTGACCCAAGAAAATATCTTGGACCTGCCAGAGCAGCCATAAAGGGAATGGTTCAGCACAAAATCAGGAACGTATTGGGATCAAGTGGATCAAATCTTTAAGATAAAGGGGCATATTGCCCCTTTGATTTTTTGTAGGAGTTGGTATTATGGACAGTTTTCCAGATATTGAAAGGGTACACCAGATACTGGATGAGATTGCAGAAACCCTGCCTCTTGAGTTTTTCAACAGGCTGAATGAGGGTGTTGTTCTTCTGCCCCAGCACAAGTACCACCCAAGAAGTCGTAGTGACAGAAGGCTCTATATAATGGGGGAATACCACAAGAGCTTTACTGGAAGCCATATAAGAATATACTATGGCTCATTTAAAAGGGTTTTTAGAAATATTTCCGAGGAAGAACTTAGGAAACACCTGGAGCACACCCTATTGCATGAGTTTACCCACCATCTTGAAACCCTGGCCGGTGAAAGAGGACTGATAATAAAAGACCAGGAAGCACTGAGAAAATATCTTCAGGAATGGTAGTATGTTAATTTCTATTAGGTGTATTTTGATAAGCATTATACTACTCTGGGAAAATCGAATGAATAGTTAAATAAATATTCAAAAAATTGTTTACAAGATGCAAATAGTATGCTATTATGAGATTAAGAAAACAAGAACGCTGTTTGGCATAGCCGAACATTCATGTTTTCATAAGGAGGACTAGTATGACAAGAAGTGGTAGAGTTCAAGCAATTGACAGAGCAATTATGGTATTGGACTGTTTTACTGAAAGAAAACCACAATTAAGGCTTTCTGAGATAACAGAAATGTTGGACATTAATAAATCTACACTACATGGAATTATATCAACATTAAAATATCATGGATTAATAGATCAGGATGATTTAACTCAGGAATATAGGCTAGGGTTGAAACATATTGAATATGGGCAAAGAGTTTTAGATTCAATGAATATTTCAAGAATTGCAAAACCAATAATTGAGAGGGTTTGTGACGAACTTGAGGAAACCGTTCACATAGGTACATTAGATGATGAAGAAGTAGTTTATATAGAAAAAAAAGAATCTCAACAGTCGATGAGAATATTTACTACAATAGGAGCCAGGAATCCTGCGCATACAACTGGAGTCGGAAAGGCTATGATGGCTTACTTGGATGAGGAGGAGCTCAGCAATATTTTGCCGGAAGTTTTAGTTAAGTTAACTCCTAAAACGATAACTGATAGGAATCAGCTAAAATTGGAACTTTCACAAATTAGGCTTCGTGGATTCGCATACGATAATGAGGAAAATAATTTAGGATTGAGTTGTGTGGCAGCTCCGATATTTGATTACACTGGGAAAGCAGTGTATGGAATTAGTGTTTCTGGTCCAACAATGAGAATGAATTCTGATAAATTGACAAAAGCCTCAAGAATAGTTAAAGAAGCAGCAGATGAGATATCCAGGAAATTAGGTTATAGGGGGTAAGGCATGACCTTACCCTATCAACTCAATATATAATAATGTTATTTTTTTTAGCCACAAAAGAGAATGACGTTCAGCAATGATGAACTTATAATGAAAGGGGGTCTGATTGGAGTACATGTGCTTTTGGTAATCATGGTATCAAACAATAATGATTAAAGGGGAGAGTAAAGTGAAAAGAAAACATTTATTATTGGTAAGTCTAGTATTAGCTCTAGCAATGTTTGCATCAGCATGTAGCAGTGGAAGTGGATCAACTGGAGATAATTCATCCGCTCCAGCGAATACATCTTCAGGTGAAGTAAAAGTATTAAAATTAGGTCACCAAGCACCTGCCGGTACTGTTTATGATGATTTAGCAGTAGCATTTAAGGAGAATATAGAATCAAGAACAGACGGAAGGTTTGAAATTGACATTTATAATGGAGGACAGCTTGGTGGTGATAGGGAGCTTATGGAGGCTCTTCAAGTAGGTAACGTTGAATTTAATATTCTTACAGCATCAGATATGGGAATGTTCGCACCAGAAATGGAAGTACAGGATTTACCATATTTATTCGAAAACTGGGATCAGGTCTTTAAATTTCTTGAATCAGAGGCTGCACTTGACTTCTATGCTCTCTCAGATGAAGCAGGAATAAAAACCCTTTCTTTTATGCCTAGAGGATTCAGACATATAACAAACAATGCTGGACCAATCAATACTCCGGATGATATAGCAGGCAAGAAAATGAGAGTTGCAGAGAGTGCAATATACGTAGATACATTTGAAGCTTTTGGAGCTAACGCATTGGCACTTGCTTGGGGCGAGGTTTTTACAGCTCTTCAACAAGGTACTGTAGATGGGCATGAAAATACAATTGTAACTATAAGGGATTACAAAATCAATGAGGTCCAGGATTACCTTTCAATGACGGGTCATATGTTTGGATTTGGAGCTATAACAGTGAATCCAGATTTCTTTGACGGATTGTCACCTGAGGATAAGGAAATCTTCCAACAAGCAGCTACTGATGCAGCTATTGATATTGGAGCACTTCAACAAGAAGCCGAAGTAACAACAATCGAAGAGTTAAAGGCTGCAGGTATGCAATTCAATGAAGTTGATAAGGAAGCATTTATGTCACTTATTCAACCAGTCTACGACAAATATTTCGAAAACCATGATAAAAAGTATTACGATGCAATAAAAGCAGCTGTAGCAGAATAATTCGAGGGGGCTTACAGCCCCCATTTATTACAATAAGTGTAATTTAATGGGGAGGATAACAGCGTGGATACACTAAATAAAATAAGTGCAGGTATCGAAAAGCTGACCGGATACTTTTTGATATTCGCTTTTGCCTCAATGACCATAGCATATTTTTCATCAGTTGTTTTGAGGTATGTATTCAATAATGGTCTGATATGGGCGGATGAATTTACTAGGTATATGAACATTGCACTTGTAATGCTAGGATCAGCAACTGTTGCTCGATATAATGGGCATACAAACATAAGTATACTTGAGTTAGCTTTGGTTGGGAAAGCAAGAAAAGTTATTTTAGTAGTACAACAGCTGCTGACAATAGGATTCTTTTCCTATGCAGCAATGATTGGTTTCAATTTTGCTAAAACAGCAAGTCATGTATCAGCTAACATGAAGATTCCAATGGGATTTTTGTACAATGTAATGTCGGTGGCATTTGTTTTGCTGGTATTTCAAGCTATTGTATCAGTTCTGAATTTAATTAAAGGAAAGGAGGAATAGAAATGGTTTTATTCGGTTTACTATTTGCTTTCCTGATATTAGGTGTTCCAATTGCAGCATCCATGGGAATTTCTGCTTTGGTTTACATGCTCATGGACGGTGTAAATCCAATTGTTGTTATTCAAAAGTTATTCGCTGGCATTGATTCAACAGCTTACCTTGCCGTACCGTTCTTCATCCTGGCAGGAGAGCTCATGAATAGAGGAGGTATTGCCAGGCGTATAGTAAATCTTGCTGAGAAGGCAGTAGGCAATATCCATGGTGGAATGGGAATAGTAGCAATAATATCTTCTATGTTCTTTGCAGCTATATCTGGTAGTGCAATAGCTACAGCAGCAGCAATTGGAGGTGTAATGTATGCGGGGATGCTTAGGAGTGGCTATAGCAAGGGCTTCAGTGCCACAATAGTCGCAGCGTCAAGCCCAATTGGGATAATCATCCCACCGAGTATAGCATTTATCATTTATGCTGTATTAGCTAGAGTGTCTGTGGCAGATTTATATAAGGTAGGCTTCCCTGCAGGTTTTATCGTTGGAATAGCACTAATAATACCAACATATTTCATAGCAAAGAAAAGAAAATATATGGATAGGGCTTCAGATATTGAGTCAGGGGAGATTGTTCTCCATGGTGTTCCTGAGCTCAAATCAAAAAAAGAAATTTCCTTTGCAAAAAATCTTATAGAGTCATTATGGGCACTAGGTACACCATTTATTATTGTAGGAGGTGTATTTGCGGGGATTTTTACACCAACTGAATCAGCAGTAGTGGCAGTAGTATATTCTATACTTGTTGGGATGTTCGTGTACAAGGAAATTACAATACGGGATCTTGGACCAATTTTCAACGGTGCTGCAAAAGGTACTGCAGGACTTATGCTTATTATGTCAGCGGCATCATTATTTGCATATGTGATGGTATTGGCGAGAATTCCACAGACGGTGTTTGCAACTGTACAAAACTTTGAAGGAAGCTTTTTTATTATTATGTTAATGATTAATCTAATTTTACTGGTAGCAGGGATGTTTATGGAATCAGGATCAATACAGTATATTGCTGTTCCTGTATTGTTGCCAATAGTAATGTCCTTCGGAATGGATCCTGTCCACTTTGGGATAATACTAGTAACAAACCTAGCAATAGGAATGCTTACGCCGCCATTTGGTGTAACCTTGTTTACATCGGCTAAAACGTTCAATACCTCGATCCAAGAGGTTTCAATTGAAACATTCCCATATCTCGCAGCACTATTGGTAGCATTATTGTTTATTACGTATGTACCAGCATCTGTAATGTGGATAGTATAGATAATATAACAAAATATAAGGAGGAATTTAAATGTCAAGACCAGAAATTGCTAAAAAAATCAAAACAGGGGATTATATGACAAATTATCATGATGAAGGACAGGGATTCCCAGTGCTTCTTATACACGGATCAGGCCCTGGGGTAAGTGCATGGGCAAATTGGAGATTGGTAATACCTGAACTATCGAAAACAAAAAGGGTAATTGCTCCTGACATGGTAGGATTTGGGTACACTGACAGACCAGAAGGTTTAGTCCTTGATTTTAAAACTTGGGTAAAGCAGGCAGTAGACTTATTGGATGCATTAGGACTTGATCAGGTTGATATAGTTGGAAATTCATTTGGTGGCTCATTGGCGTTATCTATGGCAGTTGAGCACCCTGAGAGAGTCAGAAAAATGGTGCTAATGGGGGCAATGGGAGTTGAATTCCCAATTACCGAGGGACTAGATGCTGTATGGGGTTATGAACCATCAGTAGAAAACATGCAGAAAATAATCGGTCTGTTTGTTGACAATAAAGCAATTGCTACAGAAGATCTAGCTAAAATGAGATATGAAGCCAGTATAGAGCCTGGATTCCAAGAATCATTCTCATCAATGTTCCCAGCACCTAGACAAAAGTGGGTGGAGTTTATGGCTAGAACTGATGAGGAAATCAAGAATATCAAGCATCAAACACTGATTGTGCATGGCAGAGAAGATGAAGTAATACCTGTGGAGAACTCCTACAAATTATTATCTTTGATAGACGATGCTCAACTACACATATTTGGACATTGTGGACATTGGACACAGATAGAAAAATCAGCTGAGTTTAATCAACTAGTGGACAATTTCCTATCAGAGTAAGGCTTAAGCCTTGCTCTGAATTTTTAAAACAATGAGAAATATTTAAGATATTGAACGGAGGATTATTATGAGTTCTGAAATACACTCGATTATAGCTTCAAATTTAAAGAATGCTGAGAAAAACTGCGTTCCAGTCGGGAAAATATCTAATGAATACCCGCAACTGGCAATAAAGGATGCTTACAAGATACAGTTAATCAATATTGATAAGGAAGTAGAAGAGGGCAATCCTATAATAGGGAAAAAAATCGGACTGACATCCGAGGCAGTTCAAAACATGCTAGGGGTTAATCAGCCAGACTTTGGACACCTTTTGAAATCAATGGAAGTTAAGAATGGTGCTATAAAAAGGATTTCCCTTTTACAGCCAAAAGTCGAAGGTGAAATTGCCTTTGTACTGAAGAATGATATATCAGGACCAAATGCAACAGTTGAGGATGTATTGGAGGCAACAGATTATGTTACTGCTGCCATAGAAATAGTAGACAGTAGAATCGAAAACTGGAATATTGGTATTATTGATACAGTGGCTGATAATGCCTCATCAGGGATGTATATTTTGGGAGAGAAAAAAATTGACCCTAGTAAAGTTGATTTAAAGTCGGTTGAAATGAGACTATACATGAATAATCAGCTAATCAATTCAGGGAAGGGCGAAGCAGTATTGGGAGACCCTGCCTACTGTGTTGCATGGTTAGCAAATACTTTGCACGAATATGGTGTAACTCTTAAAAAGGGAGACGTTATCCTATCAGGAGCTCTATCAGCCATGGTAGCGGCTGAAGCAGGGCAAGAATTTAGGGCTTCGTTTACTGAACTAGGGGATGTAACCTTAAGATTTGAATAAGAAAAGGAGTGGGAAAGTTTGGATAGAGTCAAAGTAGGCATAATCGGTCCTGGAAATATCGGGTTAGATTTGCTGTATAAATTAGGTAGAAGTGAATACCTTACACCTGAGTTGATTGTAAACATTAGACATTCAAAGGGTATAGAGTATGCTGAAAAAATGGGAATAAGAACATCAACAGAAGGAGTGGCAGCAATACTGAAGGAGGAAGACATAGAAATAGTATTTGACTGCACTAGCGCAACTGCTCATGAGGTGCACGCACCTCTTTTAAAGGAAGCTGGTAAGTTCGCTCTTGATCTTACTCCAGCTGCAGTTGGACCGTATTGTGTACCTGCAGTGAATATGGATGACTCAATGCTTGAGTTGGACAATGTTAATATGGTTACATGCGCCGGCCAAGCAACAGTACCAATAGTTGCAGCAATCAATGAGGTTGCGGATGTGGCTTATGCTGAAATAGTTTCATCCATCAGCAGTAAGAGTGCGGGACCAGGTACCAGACAGAACATTGATGAGTTTACAGTCACAACTGCCAGAGCATTGAGAGACGTAGGAGGAGCTGATGATTCAAAAGTAATTATAGTATTAAATCCCGCAGAACCGCCAATTTATATGAGGAATACAATTTATACCAAGGTAAAGAATCCAGATATAGATGCTATAAAGAAAGCTGTAGAAGATATGGTGGAGAAAATAAAAGTATATGTACCTGGATACCAGATTCTACTGGAGCCAATAATACAGGATGATATTGTTACCACGATGATTCAAGTTGAAGGACTTGGTGATTATCTGCCAGTTTATTCAGGTAATCTGGATATTATCAATGCAGCTGCAGTAAATATTGCAGAGACATATGCCAAGAAGAAATATGGAGGTGAGAAGAATGAGTAGAATTTTTGTTACTGATACCACATTAAGAGATGGTAGCCATACAGTATCCCATAGATTTTCACCGGATGACATAATAAAAGTAGCAGGTGGTCTTGACAAAGCAGGTATTGATATGATAGAGCTTGGGCATGGAGATGGATTGACAGGCTCTACCATAAACTATGGATTCTCTGAGTTCACAGATTATGAGTTGATTGAAGCTGCAGCATCAGTTGTCAAGAAAGCCAAACTGGCGGTTTTACTATTGCCTGGGATAGGGACAGTGGAAGATCTTGAAAGAGCAAAAAAAGCAGGTGCAACAGCGGTGAGAGTAGCAACTCATTGTACAGAAGCAGACATATCCATGCAGCATATTAAGGCAGCCAAAGAGATGGGTTTATGGACTGTAGGATTTCTAATGATGGCACATTTGACAGATACCGAAAGACTTGTCGAAGAAGCTTTGAAGATGGAAAGCTACGGCGCGGACGTCGTTTATGCTACTGACTCCGCAGGAGCCATGCTTCCAGTTGATGTAACAGAAAAAGTTACAGCAATGAAAAAAGCGTTGAAGGTGCCGATTGGTCATCACAGCCACAATAATCTGGGTGTTGCTATATCAAACAGCATTGCAGCCATTGAAGCAGGGGCAACATATATTGATGGATCATTATCTGGCTTGGGAGCTGGAGCAGGAAATACTTCTACTGAAACATTGATTGGCGTAATGAATAGAATGAATTACGACCATGGAGTTGATCTTTATAAGGCCATGGATGCAAGCACAAATGGTTTGATACCTGTATTGAATGAGAAGGGATTATCACCACAGACAAATCTAGATGCTATGATGATAGGTTATTCAGGAGTTTACTCTAGCTTTATGCTGCATGCCAAGAGAGCCGCTGAGAGATTTAATGTTGATGTTAGAGATGTATTAATGGAACTTGGCCGAAGAAAAGCAGTTGGCGGTCAAGAAGACTGGATAATAGAGGTTGCTCATGAAATGAGCAAGAAAAACTAATCCCCCTTAGTTTTGGAATGAGGTAGCTTTTAAATCGAGAAGCTACCTCATTTTTAATGGTTACTTCCTTACTTCAGCAACAATACTTCTATAAGAATCAATTAAAATGGCTGTATCAGTACCAAGTGCTACACCGTTAAAACCTTGTTTAAAGTAATCATTTGATTTATCAATTGATCCTGCGAATATGAAACAGTACTTATTATTCTGTATGCATGCATTCAATATTTTATCCAATGCAAGTTTAAATTTTGGGTTGTCAAATTCCGAAGGTATCCCAAGAGCAATCGATAAGTCAAAAGGCCCAACAAAAATTCCATCAACACCATCTAAAGATGTAATTTCGAAAATGTTTTCGAGGCAACTCATTGTTTCGCATTGAGGGATCAAGAGTGACTCTTTGTTACAAGTCTCAAAATATGTAATAATATCCTTGGAAAATTTTCTATTGCCATAACCTGTTCGTCTTCCGGTAAAATATCCCCTACTGCCAAGTGGTGGATACTTTGACCATTCAACTAATTGTTTTACTTCAGCTACAGTCTCGATACAAGGGACTACTAAACCACTAGCACCTATATCAAGATTCCTCAATATTGAAGGTCTGGAAACATCACTAACTCTAACAAATGCTGTCAATCCTACAAGTTCAGAGGTTCTTAAAAAGTTCATAGTACTCTCAACACTGTATGGTCCGTGCTCTGTATCAACAATTATAAAGTCCAGACCCGTATATCCTAGGGATTCCACAACCTCTTCGCTTCCAAGCTCAAAAAAAGTGCCAAGAACATTCTTGCCCTCATCAAGCTTTTTCTTCACATTATTTAACAAAAATACCACCGTCCTTTCATATAATTACTTTACTGTTATCTAGTGTAAAAGTCAATATATACAAGACTAATGAAACTAACTGGTGATTTTGGGTAAATGTTTGTATGAAGGGAGTGAGGAAATTGATAGTAAAGACTTTGCTTGAAAATCGATCTGTAAAAGAGAGATATGAAACAGAGCATGGACTCAGTTTGTACATTGAAGCAGGAGAAAGAAAAATACTGTTTGATGCCGGTGAAACTGATGCCTTCATCAGGAATGCCAAGCGGATGGGGGTAGACCTGGCTGAAGTGGATATGATGATTCTTTCCCATGGCCATTACGACCATGGAGGAGGGATAAAATACTTTATGGACCTTAACAAGAAGGCTCTCATATATATACACAAGGAGGCTTTCAGACCACACGCCTCAATAAAGGAAGGAGAGAGGAAGGATGCGGGAATAGACGATAGCCTTCTCCATAATAACAGGGTAAGATTGGTGGATGAGGATCTGTATTTTGGGGATGAATTGGTTTTGTTTTCCCATATCAAGGGAAAGGAGATGGTCCCTCGAGGAAACTCCAGACTGTTGATGAAAAAGGATTCGGGATGGATAAAGGATAATTTTCACCATGAGCAGAATCTTTTGATCAAGGAAGGGAATAAGAGGGTTCTAGTGGTTGGCTGTTCACACCGGGGAATAGTAAACATTCTTGACCAATGTGAAAAGCATCTTGACAGGCCATGGACTGCAGTCCTAGGTGGATTTCATCTGTACGATCTCGATAAGAATAAAGAGGAGGACCTGTCCTTCCTAAAAGGAATTGCAGACAGATTGGAGGAAAATAATGCAGTCTATTATACAGGCCATTGCACAGGCCATGACCAATTTTCTCTGTTAAAGGAGATGATGGGGAACAGGATTCACTACCTTGCAACCGGTTCAATTGTTGAAATATGAACTGATTACAATAAATTGCCATAAAATTCCTTTTAGTCATTGAAACTGTGGGATTTGATTTATTTAAAAAATTATAAATAATTAGTGTAAAACAACTAATAATCGAGTATAATTGAAATATAGAGTGACAAAATATTTGGAAGACGAGGGATAATATGGCAAGGGAAAGAGAAAAGATATATGGATGTCTCCTTGGTGGTGCGGTTGGAGATGCCTTAGGTTACCCTGTAGAATTTATGAGCTACACTGAGATCCTTGATGCCTATGGTGAAAAAGGGATAGATAGCCTTGAGAGGGGCAAAGCCTTTATATCAGATGACACCCAGATGACACTTTTTACTGCTGAGGGAATCCTATTGACCTCATCAAAGGACAAGGTAGTTGATAACATATATCTGGCCTACCTGAGGTGGCTATCCACACAGGGCTATAATATTCCCGTCGTAGAAGAAGGCTGGCTTATCCATGACAAAAGATTCCATGTCAGACGAGCCCCGGGGAATACCTGCCTCTCATCATTGCAGAGTGGAAAGATGGGAACGATACATACTCCCATAAACCAGAGCAAGGGGTGTGGTGGTGTCATGAGGGTCGCACCCTTGGGTATTTTGTGTCCACCTGATGATGCCTTCGCATACGGAATGGAAACCGCTGCCATAACTCACGGGCATCCATCTGGATATTATTCTGCAGGTGCTATCGCAAGATTGGTATCACTACTCCTTTCAGGTGAGGATCTTGTTCGGGCAGTTGAGGATACAATTCGCCATCTTGAGGGATACGAAGACAGTGAAGAAACCCTTCATATCTTGCAGAAGGCCTTTAGACTAAGCCAGGAGGATATCGAGCCATTGCAGGCCATGAAGAGCCTGGGTGAAGGCTGGGTCGGTGAGGAAGCCCTGGCAATTTCAGTATACTGTTCCCTGAGATTCAAGGATGACTTTAAAAGTGCATTGATAGCATCAGTAAACCATGATGGTGACAGTGACAGTACTGGAGCAATAACAGGGAACCTTATGGGTGCAGCTCTCGGATCAAATGGAATTCCAGAGCAGTGGGGTCACAGAGTAGAACTTAATGACAAAATTAATATGATGGCAGAAAGATTGCATTACAAACATGAATTGTATTACATTTAATTAGCTAATACCTCCCAATATAGATTTCCCCTGCAAGAATTTTCATTCCTTTTGCAGGGGAAATTGTTTTCATTTGTTAAATTTCCATTATATACTTGCCTAAAGCGTAGGGATATTCTAAGATGAATATATAAATAAAATAAAGGCGGTGGTTGTCATTTCCGATATTAGAAGAGTTTATGTTGAGAAAAGGGAAGGCTTTGATGTTGAAGCCATGCATATGCTTCATGAAATCAAAGAATCTCTGAAGATTGATGGTGTGGAAAGGGTGAGAATTCTAAACAGGTACGACTTTACTTGCAGGAATGAGGAGAGCTTTGATGAAACCGTAAACAAGATTCTCTCAGAGCCCAATGTTGACCTTGTACATAACACGGATCTGCCTGAATTTAAAGGCAGGGCCCTGGCTGTTGAATACCTGCCTGGTCAGTACGACCAAAGGGCGGATTCTGCAGAACAGTGCATTCAGATTCTCCTTGGGGACATGGATGCAAAGGTAAAGTCAGCCAAGGTGTTTTTAATGGTTGGAAACATAAGTGATGAGAATTTCAGGAAAATCAAGGATTATCTCATTAATCCCATAGATTCCAGAGAGGCATCCATGGAGCTTCCCAGAACCCTGGAGGACCGAACTGTTGAACCTGAGGATGTGGAGATTCACAAGGGATTCATTGATTATTCCCAGGAAGACCTGGAGGAGTTCAGGATTTCAATGGGCTTTGCCATGAGTTTGGATGACATCATTCTTATACAGGAGTATTTCAGAAATGATGAAAAACGGGATCCATCCGTAACAGAGCTTAAGGTTATTGACACCTATTGGTCGGACCACTGTCGACACACAACCTTCTTCACTGAGATACAGAATATCAAAATTCAGGAGGGAAA
The DNA here is from genome assembly GCF_046224405.1 of Gudongella ferriphila. Classification (NCBI taxonomy): domain Bacteria; kingdom Bacillati; phylum Bacillota; class Tissierellia; order Tissierellales; family Tissierellaceae; genus Gudongella; species Gudongella ferriphila. The sequence continues at coordinate 30,214 of NZ_JBJXRK010000023.1, forward strand.
ATACCAGCAGGTCTTCCAGGCTGCCTTGGACAGCTATTACAGGTCAAGGGAGAAAACAGGAGTAAGTAAGCCTGTTAGCCTAATGGACCTGGCAACAATAAATGCAAGGGAGACAAGGCAAGATGGTTTGCTTGAAAACCTGGATATTTCAGATGAGATAAATGCATGCAGTATTGAAATCGATGTTGATGTTGACGGAAATATTGAAAAATGGCTCTTGATGTTCAAGAACGAAACCCACAACCATCCAACGGAGATAGAGCCCTTTGGTGGGGCTGCGACATGTCTTGGTGGAGCTATTAGAGATCCTCTATCCGGACGAAGCTATGTCTACCAGGCAATGAGGGTAACAGGAAGTGGAGACCCAAGAACACCAATGGAAGAGACAATCCCTGGTAAGCTTCCACAGAGAAAAATAACCAAGGAAGCAGCAAAGGGCTACAGCTCCTATGGAAACCAGATAGGACTGGCAACCGGACAGGTCACTGAAATCTACCATGAGGGATATATAGCAAAAAGGATGGAGGTTGGTGCAGTTATTGCTGCAGCTCCAAAGTCAAATGTCATTAGAATGGCTCCAAAGCCGGGAGACATTGTCCTACTGGTTGGAGGAAAGACAGGAAGGGACGGTATCGGTGGAGCAACCGGATCGTCCAAGTCCCACACGGAGGAATCATTGGAAACATCAGGAGCAGAGGTCCAGAAGGGTAATGCACCTGAGGAGAGAAAAATACAGAGGCTCTTCAGAAAACCAGAGCTTGCGAGACTGATAAAGAAATGCAACGACTTTGGAGCAGGTGGAGTATCTGTTGCAATAGGAGAGCTTGCAGATAGTATTACAATTGACCTTGATGTAATTCCCAAGAAGTACGATGGTCTTGATGGAACAGAGCTTGCAATCTCCGAGTCCCAGGAGAGGATGGCTGTTGTGATAGATCCCAAGGATATGGAAGCCTTCAAGGAGCTTGGAAGCCAGGAGAATCTGGAGGTAACAAAGGTTGCTGACATAACCGACACAGGCAGACTTGTCATGAACTGGAGAGGAAATAGCATACTGGATATCAAGAGGGACTTTCTTGACACAAACGGGTCCAGACAATTTGCTGATGTTGTACTAGGTGCTCCAAGAGAAGGGGAAAAGCCTGTCAAAACCTACCAAAGCTTCAGGGAGGGTATGGAAAAGACCCTGTCAGACCTTAACGTATGCTCACAGAAGGGCATGAATGCGATGTTTGACAATACAGTAGGTGCAGCAACGGTCCTCATGCCTGAGGGAGGAAAACATAGGCTGACCCCGATTGAAGGAATGTCAGCAAAGATTCCAGTACTCCAGGGAGACACAAGAACAGCAAGCCTTATGACCTTTGGGTACGATCCTGAAATATGCCAGTGGAGCCCATATCACGGTGGAGTCTACTCGGTGATAGAGGCAATCTCAAAGCTTGTTGCAATGGGAGGGGACTACAAGAAGGCAAGGCTTAGCATGCAGGAATATTTTGAAAAGCTGGAGAAGGACCCCATTAAGTGGGGCAAGCCCTTCAGTGCACTTCTTGGAGCCTACAGTGCACAGGATGAACTGGGAATAGCAGCAATAGGAGGAAAGGACTCAATGTCTGGAACCTTCAACGATATTTCAGTGCCTCCTACAATAATAACCTTTGCAGTGACAACAGAAAGCACAGACAAGGTTCTTTCACCTGAGTTCAAGAAGACCGGTTCACAGGTCTATCTTGCGGAAGTAATGCCTGATGAAAATGACCTTCCTGACTTCCAGCAGGTAAGAGATGTTTACAGTGAGATTAAGAAGCTTGTTGACCAGGGAATAATCCTGTCTGCAAAGACCGTTTCAAAGGGAGGAATTGCTGGAGCCATAGCCAAGATGAGCTTTGGAAACAAGCTAGGCTTCAGGTTTGAAAATATTGATGTTAAAGAGCTATATGAAAAGAAGACGGGAAGCATCCTGATTGAAGTGGGACCAGAGGATTCTGAAAAGCTTTCAGGAAACTTCAGAAAAATCGGTGAAACAACCTCCCAGGAGCAGCTTGTGTTTGGAGATGAGTCGGTTGACCTTGACAGCCTCATAAAGCTTTGGCTGGGGACCCTTGAGGGAGTATTCCCAATCAAGCTGGATGTGGACGAGGAGATCAGAAATCTTAAGAGCGATGCAGAACCAAAACCATATGGAGGCATCAGGATTGCCAAGCCAAGGGTATTTATACCTGTATTCCCGGGAACAAACAGCGAGTATGATTCAGTTAGGGCATTCCAGAAGGCTGGAGGAATTGTAAGCAGCACAGTCTTCAGAAACCAGAATTCCCAGGATATAAACGATTCACTCAAGGAATGGGCAGAGGAAATCTCAAAGAGTCAGATCCTTATGATTCCAGGAGGCTTCAGTGCTGGAGATGAGCCTGAGGGATCCGGAAAATTCATTGCAACAATATTCAGGAACCCATACCTTACAGAGGCAGTGATGGACCTTCTCAAGAACAGGGATGGTCTAGTGCTGGGAATCTGCAACGGATTCCAGGCACTTATAAAGCTGGGACTTCTGCCAAACGGGGAGATAGGTACCATAGATGAGAATTCGCCTACAATAACCTTCAACAGGATTGGTAGACACATATCTCAGCTACAGCCAGTAAGGATAGTGTCAAAGCTTTCTCCGTGGTATGCAAACACCCAGGTAGGGGAGGTTTACACAATGCCTCTTTCCCACGGCGAGGGAAGGTTTGTGGCCAAGGGTGATGTGCTTAGGAAGCTGATCGAAAACGGCCAGATTTCATCACAGTACGTTGACCTTGATGGAAATGCAACCTATGATGGTTTCTACAATGCAAATGGGTCATTGATGGCTGTGGAGTCATTGACCAGCCCTGATGGAAGGGTCCTGGGCAAGATGGGTCACTCGGAAAGGATAGCAGAGGACATATACAAAAATATACCTGGTGAAAAAGACCAGCGACTTTTCAAGGCTGGAATTGATTACTTCGGATAATAAAAAACAACTCAATAAAGAGAGGATAGCTTTAAATCAAGCTATCCTCTTATTTTTTACAGTCTATCCTGGTCCTTGAGCTCCTTAAGGAAATATGGCATCTGGACTCTCCACCAGGGCCAATCATGGTCAACATCCTTGCCCCAATAGTCAATCCACGCTGGAACGTCCTTGCTCCTGAGAATTTCCTCCATTGCCTTGGTGTCCCGTATTGTATCCTCCTCCCAGTTTCCAAGACCTGTACAAATTATGATATTCCCGTTCCTGTATAGATGAAGGTATTCATCATTATCAAGGTTTCTGAGATAATCCACCGGTGAATTAAGGTATACGTCAGTATCAGAGGTATTGTCTCCAACAAAGAATCTGGCATCATAGATGCCGCTTAAGGCAATCAAGGTATCGAATACGTCGGGATGCCTGAAATAGAAGTTGGCGCTGTGGTAGGCTCCCATGCTGCAACCCGTAGTGATCATCGGTCCCTGCCATCCGCTATGCTCCTTCACAAAGGGAATGAACTCGTCGATGATATATGAATCGTAATCATTGTGTCTTTTAGCCATGTCTCCAGGCCATGCACCCTTGTTAAGCCAGGATTCGCTGTCTACGCTGTCGACAGTGTAGAATCTAACGTAACCAGCTTCAATAAACCTCTGGCAGGCCTCAATCATTCCGAAATCCTCATACTCGTAAAACCTTCCACCGGAGGAAGGGAATACAATAATGGGTTTTCCTGAGTGCCCATAGGTTTTAAAGGGCATGACCCTATTTAGTTTCTCGCTGTAGAATTCATGGTATTCGATATTCATGGTGAAAACCTCCCTAATTTAGTAAAATCAGCTGTTGCCTAATATAAAATCAGCAGCCTCCCTTACTTCTTCAAAGCTTTCTGACCTGAGGATAAATGAATAGTCTCCAAGTGCCGCGGAGAATATTGATGCAATGGACCCATCCGTGACGATTACATGACCATGGTTTTCATGAGCCAGCTTACTGATCCAATCAAAGTCAGTGTCAATTTTCTTCTTTATACCCACAAAGCCACAAGAGTATCTTGTTTTGGGGAAATCACCAATATCTTTTCCTGAAACCATCAATGCATATTTCTTGAAAACATCGATATCATTTGCATAATTAAACATATCCAGGGAAAGACCTCCAGGTGGTCTGACGTTTACCTCAAGGGCTATCAACCTTCCATCCGGAGTCCTGAAGAATTCTATATGAAAGAATCTTTCTTTCAATCCAAACTCCTTAACAGCCTTTAGTCCATAGTCCATAAGATCTGATGGAATTTCAATCTGGTTGTAGTAGAACTGATTAAGACCATCATTCACAGTCTCCATGACCCCAGTTCCAAATATGAAGGAGTTCATAAAGACAACCCTGCCATCCTTGTCTGCAAGTCCATCGAAGGTGTGAATTTCACCCTGGATGAATTCCTCCATAATGTAGTTCGTTGAGGGCTTGGAGTTGTAGAAGTTGATAAGCTCCTCCTGGTTTTTTATCTTATAGGTATTGGCAGCACCAACCCCGTTGTCAGGCTTTGCACACACCGGGTAGCCCACCTCCTTGATGAAGCTCCTGGCATCATCCATAGTGGGAACCACCTGCCCCCTTGCTACAGGTATACCTGCATTCTTAAAATGCTGCTTCATCTGGGATTTCATTTTTATTGAAGGTATGTGAGAGGTTTTGAAGCCTTCCACATTGAAATCAGTCCTTAATTTTGCATCCTGCTCAATCCAGTACTCATTGTGGGACTCTATGTAGTCCAGCTTCCCATACTTGTAGGTGAAGTATCCACATGCGCGTACCATCTGGTCATAGTCCTCCATATCATCAACCTTGTAGTACTCGGTCATGGCATCCCTTAAATCCTGGTCAAGGGAATCATAGGATTCAGAGCCCAGACCTAGAACTTTGACACCTTCATTTTTAAGGGCAATGGCAAAATATTTGTAATTGGCAGGGAAATGAGGTGATATAAATACGTAATTCATGGTTGGCTCCTTTCTGCAGAATCTGCTTTTTATATTTTAAAGATAATTATAACAGCTACAAAATTAAAATGCTACAAAATTTAGAAACTTCAGAAAATAATTTTTCGTAACTTTTAAAGGTCATAGGTCCACTAGAAGTTGCTTAGGATATCATAGATACCATAAAATGACAAAAATATCAAAAAAAACGTGAATATCTGAACAAATAAAGTATAATGGAGTAAAGGATAAAACTTACCATTACTAAACGGGAGGTTTTCATGGAAAACATTGAGATTAAAATATGCTCAGAAGTATCGGATGAAGACATATACCTGGCTTTTAAGGAAGGGTTTTCAGACTACATAGTAAAATTTGATCTAAGCAAGGATCAATTTTTGGAAAGGTTCTTTGGAGCTGAAGGGAATAAACGAGAACACTCTCACATCGCCTATGATATGAATAGGCCGGTGGGTGTGGTTCTTGGTGGAATCATTACCTATGATGACATAAGGACCTTCAGATGCGGTACCCTTTCAGTGGTACCTACCTACAGAAAAAAGGGTGTTGGCCGACAACTTATGAAAAGGCATGAGGAGATTGGAAGGAAAAATCGTTGCCAGATGATGATGCTGGAGGTTATTTCCGGGAATGACAGAGCAGTTGATTTCTATGAAAAACTTGGGTATGAAAAGGCATACTTTCTAAGATACTACACATTGAAGGAGCTTCGCAAATTCCCGGACAGGACCTTGGATGTTGAGAAGATAAGACCGGAAATGATAAAGAGAATAAAGCCCATACTAAATGAGACCCATATAAACTGGCAGAACTCACTGGATTACACAGATAAGCTGGAGGGGATAGAGTACTACGGGATAACCAGCAGATCAAACCTTTCAAGCTTTATAATATTTGACCAGATGGGCAAGATTTACAGGATGTGGACCCATCCGGGACACAGGAGAGAGGGACATGGAGTTGCACTCTTACATAAGGTAATTGAAGTTACAGGAAAGCAGGAGCTCCATATGAGCGTATCCAGCAATGCAGGAATTTCCAACTTTCTGAGAAGGTTTGGTTTCCAGAAGGACAACTTGTATCAATTTGAGATGATCAAGCCGATAATCTAATATGTAGAAATTAAAACGAGGTGGAGCATGCTCCACCTCGTTTGCATCTTACATCATTGCTCTATTCCCACCATTGAACCACACTGTGAAGTGCAATCCAGAATGGACCTTCAACATCTTCTACCTCTAGATGTGCTTCAAGTCCATCTGATGAGATGTGTGGATTGTAATTGAACTGTCCAAGTGCGTTTGTCATCTTACCATTCCTAAGTGTTGGCAACGGAGTTGATCCAATCCATACATGGGCCTCGTCCAACCAGTAATCATAATCAAGATCTTCATCTATCATATAAGTTACTTCTACATCGAACAATCCAACTTCAGAACCTGCTGTCACTGTAACTTCAACTGTACCTACCTTGAAGCCGTTGGACAGGATGTTCTGCCCAGCTGCTGCATAAAGGTCAAACTCATAAGTTCCAACTTCTGAGATCTCAGTTGTCCAACCCCAGTTAGTGGTTTTTACATAATCCCAAATTGCATCTGATTCGCCTGGGAGGTAACCCCATGCTGTTTCAGACATCAGCTGCAGGTTGTACTTGTTGTTGATTTCTATTTCAACTGCATCCTCTTCATCTCCAGCAACTACTAGTATGCTGTTTCCATTTGGATAGCTGGTTGTCCAGCCTTCGATTGAAACTTCAGATACGGTGTATTCACCAGGAGGCAATGGACCAATGATTTCCTCCCAAACACCAAATTCATCAGGTTCA
>NZ_JBJXRK010000024.1:0-33146 GCF_046224405.1 Gudongella ferriphila
TATTCGTAATAAAATAGAGCCCCTCAGGGCTCTACTAGTACTTTTTAATACTGTCTCGTACGATTTCTATTATCTCTTTAATAATCTCAATGTACGATGTAACTGATTTTGCGTTAAACTGGAATGCCAATGCCGTCTCTGCAAGTGTCTCTGATAGAACGTCTACAGTATCCCCAACCTTGTGACCAGTATTGTCAATTATATTTGCCATGTCATCTATCTTGGTTGTTATTCCATTTACATTTCTAACTACACCAGTCAAATCCGGTGACATATCAGAAATCATCTTATTGGCTTCATTGGTGATTTTATTTACGTTCTCGGTAATTTCAGGCAACTGCTTTATTGTGGCATCAATTTCATTTACATTAGCTTCCAGTACGGCTTCAGCCTGACCAAGTACCTTGTTGACATTCCTTAAAATAAGGAGTAAGTATCCAAGAACCCCTATGCCCAATAGAAATAAAACCAGCTTTAGCAAATCTGCCAGCGTCAAGGTTACATCCATCAAAATCCCCCCTTAGATTTGCTATTTCTTAATTTCTTTCTCAACATCTTCCTTGGTGTCTTTGGCTACATCCTTAACCTCTTCAGCTCCTTTTTTTATCTCTTCAACAACATCCTCCGCCTTGTCAGAAGCTTCTTCAATAGCCTCTTCTGCTTCTTCCTTGTCCTTCTTAGCCTTCTCCTTCAACTCAACCCAACCTTTTTCAACATCTGTTTTTACCTTTTCTAGCTGCTCCTTGGTTGTGTCCAGCTGCTCTTCAACCTTAACCTTCACATTATCTGCTACTTCCTTGCTCTTGGTTGTAATCTCTTCTCTTGTTTCCTTACCGGACTTCGGTGCAAATAAAAGTCCTGCCGCTGCACCTAATGCAGTACCTATAGCTGTACCAACAGCTACATTCTTGGCAGTTTCTTTCTTTTTGGCCTTCTCCATTTGTTTTCTCTTTTCCTCAATGATCTTATTCAATTTCATCATTATATCTCCCCTTTGTAATTTTTCTATACACACACTTTACCCCCAAAATATAAGTAATAATCAAAGTTTGACAAATTAATTACCAAAGCTCACTGTTTGGTGTGGGTTTTCACCCTTGTTTTAAAAAAATCGCCATATTTGGAAATAGGAGGAAAATTCACTCAAAAATTGATATAATGTTACTTGACACTCAAGTACCGTAAGGAGGATCACAATGAAATCATTTTTGACAATAAAGGAGTATTTTCTTGAGCATAAGAAATATTACATCATAGGTGTAATATGGCTGATAGTGATAGATGGAGTTCAGCTTATGGTTCCCCAGATTCTCAGAAGGCTAACGGATGACCTTCAATTTGGAAACCTGGATCGGAGCAGATTGTTTTTTTATGCCTTTCTGATAGTTGCTACGGGTCTGTTTATCGGAGTAGGTAGATACTTCTGGAGAATCTACCTGATAGGGACATCCCGAGAAATTGAGTACAAACTAAGAAACAAGCTGTTCTCTCATTTGCTCACTCTGTCGCCCAATTACTTCAATACCCACAAGACCGGTGATCTCATGGCACATGCCACCAATGACATAAATGCAGTAAGAATGGCTCTTGGACCTGGTACAATAATGATTGTGGATTCAGGATTCCTGCTTATGTTCTCACTTTTTATGATGGTCAGAACCACCAATCTAAGGCTAACGGCTGCTGCTGTATTTACACTTCCCATCATAATGCTTTTGGTCACCAGATTTGGGAAGATTATATACAAGAAGTTCAAGGTTGTACAGGAAGCCTTTTCAGACCTTTCAGACATCACCCAGGAAAGCTTTTCCGGCATCAGGGTAATCAAGTCATTCGTCCAGGAAAGACTTGTATCTGACAACTTTGAAAGGGTCAACCAAAACAATTTCACTAAAAACATGGATCTTGTGAAGGTGCATGGTGGCTTTCACCCCCTCCTTCAACTGATAAGCTCCATAAGCTATCTGGTAATTATCTTCTACGGTGGCCGACAGGTAATCAACGGTTCAATATCCCTAGGGGATTTTGTCGCCTTCAACTCATATCTGGGGATTATCATATGGCCCACCAGAGCACTGGGTATGGTCATCAATGTTCTACAGCGTGGTGCGGCATCATTAGATAGACTTAATGTGATCTTCAATGAAAAATCTGAGATTGTCCAGAAGGATTCTCCTATAGCAATATCCCCCCTTAAGGGTGATATTGAATTCAAGGAGGTATCCTTTGCCTATCCAAACTCAAACCATGATGCACTGACACAGGTCAGCTTTAAGGTTCCGGCTGGAAGAACACTTGCAATTACAGGAAGGACCGGAAGCGGCAAAAGTACTATCGCCAATCTGATATTGAGATTGTTCGATACCTCCAGCGGTGAAATACTTGTGGATGGACATGAGATTAGGGAGGTTTCACTTGATGACTTAAGGAAGGATGTTGGTTTTATACCTCAGGATAATTTCCTTTTTTCACAAACAATACAGGAAAATATCGCTTTGGCATTTGACCAGATACCGGATGAGTCAGAAATCGTTGAAGCCAGTAGAATAGCCCAGCTTTATGATAACATAATGGAGTTTCCAGAGAAATTCAAAACAATCATAGGTGAACGTGGGGTCACATTATCCGGAGGTCAAAAGCAAAGACTCAGCATTGCAAGAGCAATTGTAAAAAAACCCTCGGTTTTGATTCTTGATGATAGCCTCTCTGCGGTTGACACCCAGACAGAGGAAAAGATATTGAAGGGAATCAGAAGCTTCTCAAGGGATATCACCACAATCCTTATCAGTCATAGGATTTCAACCGTAAAGGGTGCTGATGAGATCATTTTCCTTGATGAAGGTTCAATCGTTGAAAAAGGTACTCACCAGGAGCTTCTTGACAGAAGGGGCGAGTACTACAACTTGTATCAGAGACAGCTTTTGGAGGAACAGGTCAGAAGTGAGGAGGATGAAAATGGACAAACTTCATGAAGAAGAAGTGCTAGGGAAAGCCTATGACTGGAAGTTGATGAAAAGACTCTTGAGGTATGCACGTCCCTACTGGGTTCTTTTAACCGTTTCAATTCTCCTGCTTATAGTCATAACAGGCTTGGAGCTACTGAATCCCTACCTTGTCAAGATAGCCATCGATGACCACATAAGTGGATACAAAAGACATTTGGTCGAAGTTCCGATGGAATATGCCCCTCCTCATGGTGGAGTGGCGATGGATGGTAATGTATATGTATTGAAGGAAGAATACGACAACCAGGACAACTATCCTGTCAAGACCCTTGTTCAAAGAACCGATGGTTACTATCTGGTGGATGTGGATGAGACCGGCTCTTCTGGCTGGCTCCTTTCCAATGAGGATTATCTTGCCTTCAGGACCAGGGACATTGATGGACTGGACAGGATCGCCATCCTGTTTGCTGCTGTAATTCTATTGACTTTCATTCTAAGCTACCTCCAGATATATATCCTCAACTATACAAGCCAGAAAATCATATTCAATATCAGAGGTGACCTGTTCAACCACCTGCAGAACCTTGCAGTAAGATATTTTGACAACAACCCAATCGGAAGGCTGGTCACAAGGGTCACCAATGATACCGAGACCTTGAATGAGATGTATACAAATGTATTGGTCAACCTATTCAAGGACTTCTTTATGCTGAGTGGAATCATGATTGTAATGCTGAGACTGGACATACAGCTTGCCCTGGTATCCTTTGCCTTGATACCGGTCATACTTCTTATATCCATAGTATTCAGGAAGTACATCAGAGAGGTCTACAGACTCAGCAGGGTACAGCTGGCAAAGATCAACTCCAGCCTGAATGAAAACATATCCGGTATGAGAACAATCCAGATATTCAAGAAGGAAAACAAGTTTTTCCAAAACTTCAATAGTATCAATACGGAGTATCTCAACATTCAAAAGAAGGAAATCACCTATTTTGCAATATTCAGACCATCCATAGAAGTAATCAGATCCCTTGGAATCGCTCTTCTGGTCTATTATGGTGGTGGGAACGTAATCTCTGGAAGCATTCAATTCGGAGTTCTCTTTGTATTTATAAATTACCTTCAAAAATTCTACGATCCAATACTGGACCTTACCGAAAAGTACAATATTCTACAGTCGGCTATGGCATCCAGTGAAAGGATATTCAAGATCCTTGATACGGATATGCGAATCGAAAATCCTGAGAACCCTGATAAAATTGAACATTTTAAAGGTGAAATCGAATTCAGGAATGTTTGGTTTGCATATAATGATGAGGACTGGGTCCTTAAAAACATAAGCTTCAAGATAAACAGAGGTGAATCCGTTGCAATAGTAGGTGCAACAGGTGCTGGAAAAACATCGATCATCAACCTGTTGACAAGATTCTACGATATTCAGAAGGGAGAAATTCTTCTGGATGGTGTGAATATCAAAAATCTGGACAAAAACACCCTCAGGCAAAAAATTGGTGTTGTTCTACAGGATGTGTTTATTTTTACCGGCAATATCAGAGATAACATTAGATTGAACAAGGACATCAGCGATGATAGGGTAATTGAAATAGCAAAGTATGTAAATGCACACAAATTCATATCCAGATTGCCCCAGGGCTACAATGAACCGGTTATGGAAAGGGGTTCCACCCTCTCTTCAGGCGAGAGACAGCTTCTTGCTTTTGCAAGAACCCTTGTCTATGACCCCCAAATTCTTGTGCTGGACGAGGCTACCTCAAGCATTGACACAGAAACGGAACTGTTGATACAGGACGCCCTTCACAAGCTTGTTGAGGGAAGGACCTCCATTGCCATTGCACACAGATTGTCCACCATTCAACACTCAGACAAGATTATAGTCCTTAAGCAGGGTGAGATCAAGGAAATGGGCTCCCATCAGGAACTGCTGAGAAACAAGGGACTGTACTATAACCTGTATCAGCTTCAGTACAAGGAGAGCTTTCAGTGATCTGTTGATGGCTTTTCTTTTTTATCTCTTGCATAAGGCCCTTATAAAGGATATCATTGAACCAAGAACAACGAAAAAGACAGGAGTTGTAATTAATGTACGATTTTCATATTCACAGTAATTTTTCCCTGGATTCCAAGGCAACCATGGAATCCATAGTCAAATCAGCCCTTGAAAAGAACATTAAGACCATTTGCATCACTGATCATGTTGATTTTGAAGCGACTGAGGATAAAATAGACCTTCTTTTCAGACCCCTTGACTACTTCAGAGACATCAACAAGGTCAAATACAAGTACCGTAACAAGATCGAGATACTGGCAGGGGTTGAAATAGGAATGCAGCCCGGGCTTGAAGCCAGGTATGACACATTTGTCCAGGAGAATGAATTTGATTTTGTAATAATGTCACTTCATACAATAAATCGCAAGGATATATTCCACGATTACAGCAGTACCGAACTGTCTTCATCTGAGATAATATCCAGATATTACGATGAATTGCTCTATTGTGTAAAGTCCTATGAAAACTATGATGTGGTGGGACATATAGACTTTATTGACAGGTACATAGATGATGAGGATGTTATAAGGCGATATGACCTCTATATGGACAAGATTGAAAGCATCCTAAAGACCATAATCGACAAGGGAAAGGGCATTGAGATAAACACAGGCGGAATGAGATACAGGCTAAATGTGGCCAACCCAAAGCCATCGATCCTAAAACTGTACAAGGATCTGGGCGGGGATATCATTACCTTCGGATCTGATGCCCATATTGCAGAACATGTGGGTTATGAGTACAGGTCAAGTGAAAGGATTCTCAAGGAAATGGGCTTTAGGTACATTTATCTATTTAGAAACAGAAAAAAATTCCCCATCCAGATACAGTGACAGAACTATTGCTTTTTATAACACCTAAAAATAGGCATAAATAAAAACCCTCCTAGAAGGGTTTTTATTTTCAGATTAATTCCCGCAATGCCGTCCTCTCGTCTAATTCAGACCCGCGTAAGTGCAGGTGGGTGTCTTGCCAAAAACTTCTAACGTCCCCTCATTGAGGGCTTGTTATCCACTTTCAGACTTCTGACTCCCGTATTTAATATGTCGGTTGAATTATATGAGAATAACGCACATCGCAGAAACATTCCTTGAGTATATTATACTACTTATTCCACTTCACTTCAATGCATTCCATCAATTTTTTGATGATTTTAGTAAATTTATAAGATTTTTCATATCCTCTGGAATTTCTGCCCTCAAGGTTACTCTCCTATGGGTCCTTGGTAAAAGGAAGGACAGCTCATGGGCATGAAGTGCCTGCCTTCCTATTTGCGCCTCTTCCTGTGAATACAGATGGTCCCCCATTATTGGATAGCCCAGATGAGACAGGTGAACCCTGATCTGGTGGGTCCTTCCCGTTAGAAGCTCCAGCTCCACCAGGGTGCCCCCTCCCATCCTTTCCAGCACCTTGTATCTTGTTATTGCCTCCATGCCATCATTCCTTACAGTCTGTCTGATACCGTCGTCATGCTTTCCAAGGGGCAGATTTATTTCACCGCTATCCTTCTCCATGGTTCCGTGGACAATCGCAAGATAGATCTTCTCTACCTTCCCCTGGTCCATCTGGGATGCAAGCTGTTGATGTCCAAAGGAGTTCTTTGGGAATATGATGATTCCGGAGGTATCCCTATCCAGCCGGTTAAGGATCCTGATCTTTCTTTTGAGGCCACTTTCCAGAAAATAGCTTGCAACTCCGTTGGATAGGGTCCCATCAGGATGATTTGGTGTTGGATGAACCAGGGTGAAAGGCTCCTTGTTCAAAACCAACAGGTCCAGATCCTCATACAGGATTTCAAGCTTCATTTTCTGTGGCTTCATATCACTCTTCTCATCAGCCAGTTCAATACATACAGCTGCATCCCTGGGAACAGTCTCACTGCCTTTACATACGGAACCTTCAATGCTGATAGCATTGCTTGACAATGCTCTTTTAATCATTCTCCCTGAGAGTCCCTTCTCCTTAAGGAAGTCTCCAAGACCCTTTGACATATCCTTATTTACAAACATCAGTGTATTTACGTCCTCTTTAGGCATTAATGTTGTCCTCCCCATCTTTCAATACTCATTGTGATGTGTTAAAATCATTATATCAGGAATCGCGTAAAATTTTAGTTATTTTTAGATAAGACCAGTGAATTAAGATATTTAAAATGCAAAGGGTGTGTAATATGAGCGATGAAAGAATAATCAACATTATTTCAAATAAAAACTATGAATCCAGAAGAACCAAGAAAAACTTGATATACAAGCTTAGAAAAAACGGTTTTGAACCCTCAGAAACCTATAATGACAAGGCCGAACTGAACATTTGCATAGGTGGAGATGGAGCATTCCTAAGGGCTATCCACAGAAATGCCTTCCCCGAAATTCCCTTTATAGGTATAAACACAGGCCATCTCGGATTCTTCCAGGAACTGCTGCCCAATGAAATTGATTCCTTCATTCGCAGGTACAAGGCCCAGGATTACCAGGTTGAAAAGATCTATATGGTTGATGCAACTGTATGCACAAAGAGTAAATGCTTTTATCTTACAGGCATCAATGAAATCGTGATCAAGGGAGTACGTTCCAAGGTTGTGCACCTGGAAGTTTTCATAAATGATAACCATTTACAGAGATTCAGTGGCGATGGCTTGATAGTCTCCACTCCATCCGGAAGCACCGCCTACAATTTCTCAGCTGGTGGAAGTATTGTTTATCCAAGCCTTGAATCACTACAGATAACACCTCTGGCACCAATCAACTCAAGTGCATACAGAAGTCTTCCAAACAGTGCCATAATCCCAGGGGAGGCCATAATCCAGATCAAGCCGGAACTGCGGTACGAAAACTCCATTCTGGTCCTTAACGATGGTATGGAATTCAAGTATGACAATATAGTTTCAATTGACCTTACAATGTCCAGCAAGAAAATCTACAAGCTCAATTTCAGTAAAGACATGTACTGGAACAACCTTAAAAGTAAATTCCTATAGAAAATGCTCCCCGGGGGGAGCATTTATCAATTTGTTATACTGTTTAGAGCGAAGCTTATGATCTCTCTAGCTATTGGAGCGGCAGACCTGCCCCCTGAGGAACCCTCCTCCTCAAGCAAAACAACCACTGCTACCTTTGGATCATCCAAGGGTGCAAAGCCCACAAACCATGCATGGTTCTTCCCGGAGGAATTCTCAGCTGTTCCGGTCTTCCCTGCCACCTGGACACCACTGATGCCCGCATTGGTTCCCGTTCCCGATCTCACGACCTCTCTCATCATGTTTTTTAGAGCCTGTGCCTCGCCATTTTCCATCACCTTCCTGGATTCGCTCCTGTGTGAGTCTATTCTCATGCCTCCTGGGGAAACGACGGATTCAACTAAATAGGGCATAGGCATATACCCATCATTTGCCACTGCGGAAACGATCATGAGCATATTCAAGGGAGTGACAAGAATCCTTCCCTGACCTATTCCAGAAGCACCAAGGTCCGTTAGGCCTATGGAGTCCTTGGGGAAGGTTGAAGTGCTTGTTTCCAGGTCAAAGGTGATTTTCTGATTGAATGATAAATTCTCTGCAATTTCCCTGAGTTTGTCATGACCCATTGCAACAGCCTGATCAGCAAAATAGGTGTTGCAGGAAACGGCAAAGGCCTGCTCAAGGTTCAAAGGCCCATGCCCGCTCTCATCAAAGTCCCTTATTGTATAGCCGTCTATTACCGTGCTTCCGCTGCACTCATATATGGCTTCAGGCAGACCATTCTGGATTACCCCTACAGCCGTAAGAATCTTAAATACTGAACCAGGAGTATAAAGGCCCTGTGTCCCTCTGTTCAGCAAAGGGCTGTCAGGATTTTCTGATACTGTATTCCAGTTTTCGCTTAAATTCCCTATGTTGAAATCAGGTACGCTGACCATGGACAGTATCTCCCCAGTTTTTGGGTTTATGGCAATTGCCGAGCCCTTTTTACCGCTCATAAGCTCCCTTGTCTTTTTTTGGAGGTCATGGTCAATTGTCAGGTTCAGATTATTTCCAACACCAGAAGGGTTTATAAGGTTGATCAGCTCATTTATTGCAGTATTTTCATTTGCATTTACCAGGTATGAATTATATTTTCTTTCCAGGCCTGATTTCCCATAATCCTTCAGACTGTAGCCAATGACATGGCTGTAAAGATTGTCATATCTATAGATTCTATGCGCCTCTCCATCTCTGGTTTCAGAGTACACCAGAACCTCACCGTCCCTATCAGCTATGCTTCCCCTTAAAATATTGTCCTCATTGATCCAAAGCCTCTTGTTGTAGGAGTTGTCCCTTACAGCCTGTGCCCTGAACATCTGGAAATAGCTTAAGTATCCTATTAGAAGCACAAAACCCAGACAGAGGGCCACTAGAATTGTAATGATTCTCTTTCTTTCACTATTCATTTCCAATACCTCCCCTTCCCCTTTTTTCAGAGGCACCCTGAAGTATTCCCAAGGCTATGAAGCTTGTCACAACGGAGGTTCCTCCATAGGATACAAAGGGCAGAGTCAAGCCTGTAAGCGGTATTACCTTCAAAACCCCACCGATTATGATAAAGGACTGTATTCCAAATATCATGCTTATTCCCAGGGCCACTATCCTAAAAAACTGATTCTCCTGGCTCAAGGCTATCTTAAAGCCTCTGTAAACCAGTAGCATAAACAGCATTATAATGCCGATACCTGTAAAAATACCCATCTCCTCACTTATTGCAGAAAAAATAAAGTCATTGTATGACAAGGGAATAAATGATGGGTTCCCTCTACCCAGACCCGTCCCAAAGAAGCCCCCTTCAGATATCGCAAAAAGAGACTGAGTTATTTGGTATCCCTTGTCGTTAATGTGAGGCCATGGGTTGAGCCATGTAGTCACCCTTACCCTTACGTGGTCAAAGATCAGATAGCCTGCTATACCACCTACGGTTGCCAGTCCAAGGTTAGCCCAGATAAGGCGTCTATCCTGGGAATAGATGTACTGAAGTCCTGTGAAAACACCGAAAAATATCAATGCCGTACCCAGATCCCTCTGCAGAAACAACAATCCGATAAAGGAATATACCACTATCATCAAATAGACTTCGCCATTTTTAATTTTTCTATATTTTTCATCCCCACCATAAAAGGCAGCAAGTAGGAATACAAGTACTATTTTCGTGATTTCAGCTGGTTGGACACTCACTCCGGAAATGGTTATCCAGTTGATCGCCCCGTGGGTTCTTGAGCCCATTATCAGTGTCAAGGCAAACAAAGCATAGCTGGCCAACAAATAGATTGGAGTCAGCCTTCCCCAGAAGCTGATGTACCTAACCGCAAAATACGCAGCAAAAAACATGGCAATACCAAATGTCAACCACATCAGCTGCTTTAGTCCCAGGTCGGGACTTATCCTGTAAATCATTATTATTCCAATGGAAACAAGCATACAAACAATCAAAAAGATGTAGTTGTCGCCCTTGGATATCCTACCCAGTAAATAATTTGAAAAGTAAATGAGCAGAACCAGTCCCACTGCAATTACATAGGTTTCAGTTTGAATGCCCTCCCAGCTGTAGAGAAAGATCAATGACAGGGATAGGATTTCAAATAGAAACAAAAGCTTTCTCGGAGCCTTGTTGATTAGCCCTTCGTTCATAGTATCACCTCTCTATGCTCCGTTTATAAAGATAAATTCCAACTCTCCAACCTTTATAATATCACCTTTTCCAATTCTAACAACATCATGGATCTTTTCTCCATTCAGGTAGGTTCCATTTGAACTGCCCAGGTCCTCAAGGAAGAACTCCTCCTCGTCCTTGATGATCCTGAAATGCCTCTTTGATATATAGGGATCCTTAATCTGAATGGTATTGTCCTTTTGCCTACCCAGCGTCAGTTCAGCTTCAACTGGATAGCTGTCGCTCAAGTTGTAAGGAAGGGAATCAATTCTGTTGAGAAGCTTCAAATAAGCTCCCGAATCCAGATTCCCATAATCTACATTTCTTATGTCCAGATATATCATTCTGATTATGGTGAAAATGAATAAATAAATAATAAATACAAACACATATTTTAGACCTATGGAAAGAAGATCAAACATAACATCACCTCTTGTTTATGTTACCACAAACAGGTTTGCAAGGGAATTAAAACCCATTTAAATTTGATTATTTTAAGCTTCCTATTTTATTCACCCCTTAAATCTGGTATTATCAAAATGAGAAATTAAATGGGAGGGAATAGAATGAAAAATCTTAGAAGATCAAGGTCCGACAAATACATTTTCGGAGTATGTGGAGGTCTTGGCGAATACCTTAACATTGACTCAACTATAATTAGACTGATCTGGTTTATACTGGCATTAACTTCCTTCGGTACCTTCGCACTGGCATACCTCATATGCGGTCTGGTGATACCTGAAGATGATGGCTACATTCATGAGGACAAAGGGGACGGTGTTGAACGTAAGGACAACAGCAGAACCGTAATAGGAATTGGTTTGGTGCTTTTGGGAGCTGTACTACTTGGAAATATAGTTTTCCCATGGTTTTCCCATACAATCCGCCAGATAATGAGACTATGGCCTGCACTTTTGATAATTTTGGGTTTATACGTTCTCATCAAGAAAGATTAGAACTCCAGAAGGGTTGAACATGATTATTACAAACATAACATCACAGAAGGATCCTGAAAGGGTAAACATTTTCATAGATAACCATTTTGCCTTTGGGCTGTTCCTATGGACAAAGGAAGAGCTTGGATTGAAAAAAGGCATGGAGATAGATGAAAGTCTACTTGAAAGGATCAAATCCAAGGATGAGCTTCAAAGTGCAAAAGCAAAGGCTTATGAATATCTAAGCTATAGACAGCGCACCCAAAAGGAGCTGGAGGACTATCTCCTCAAAAAGGAGTTCAAAAAAAACACGGTGGATAATGTAATTGAACTTCTGAGGGAAGCCGGGTATGTAGATGATCTGGACTTTGCCAGAGCCTATGTCAGGGACAAGACCACCTACAAGAATTTTGGTCCCTACAGGATCAGAAACGAGCTTTCACAAAAGGGAATATCCAAGGAGTCAGTGGATACAGCTCTCCACGAGGAATACCATGAGGAGGTTCAGGAGCTTGTGGACCTTGTGAAATCCAAATACTCTTCAATACTCCATGACAGGTCTGACAAAAGATTCAGGAGAATCGGAGGATTCTTACAGAGAAAAGGCCACTCATATGATACAATCAAGAAGGTGCTGGACATAATAGATGGAAAGGATGACTAGATTGTTTTTCGTATATATCCTTAGATGCAATGACAACAGCCTTTATACAGGCTATACTGACAGTTTGGAAAAACGCTTGAAAAAGCACAACGAAGGTAAGGCCTCCAAGTACACAAGGTCCAGGCTTCCTGTCAATATGGTCTATTCCGAAGAGCATCCTGACAAAAGCTCTGCAATGAAAAGAGAGATATCCATAAAATCACTTTCCCGCCAGGAAAAAATTAAATTGATTCAGGAGGCTTCAGATGAACCAGTTCTTTAACAGCTTAATTGAGTATCCAGTCATAGCTGAGGTAAATACACTTGACGAGTTCAACCTTGCTCTGGAGTCCAATTGTCAGAATATCTTCATGATGACAGGAAACATATTCAATCTAAGGCAGCTTTGCAAAAAGGCTCACAATAAGGGCAAGAACATATACATATATCTAGATGCCATCGAAGGCTATTCAAAGGATTCCTGGGGACTGGAGTTTATATCAAAGAACATCGAGATAGATGGAATAATAACATCCAAGCCCGTACTTATGGAACAGAGCAAGGAGATGGGCATTTTCACTTTAGGCAGATTTTCGGTCTACAACGAATACAAGCTAAACTACACCATCGAGAAGATCAAGGAAACCAGACCCCATTGTGCAATTGTGCTCCCTGCCGTTTTGCCTCACCTCATAGTCCATATAATCAAGGAAACAAGGATTCCCGTGATTTCAAGCGGATTTCTGGATACCAGGGAAGCTGTCATAAAATGCCTGGAATCAGGAGCAGCAGGTATATCAACCATACATTTTAAAGACCCAGACATATATTAACCCTGAATCTATGATAGATTCAGGGTTTTTTCTAGCTTTTAGCCGCTTCTTCAGTCTTTTCTGTTTTGTTGGTCTTTGAATTTCTTCTTTTCTTCTTGACGGGTTTTGAATATATCCCAATTATAAGGGCAAATAGCATTCCCACAAGACCTGCCACAGTTCCTATGATAAATAGCAACAGGTTCACAAGACTTTCATCTGCTGTAAGGGTATCCATCACGCTATATAGGTTGAACAGCCCAATTCCAAGAACTATGAGTCCAGGGAGGTATTTCATTATCCTTATCTTTCTGAAAATAAGATGTGTGAGCAGTGTTATTCCCATAACCCCTGCAGTAACATAAATTATCATCCTCGAGTCATCGTAATACCCACCCAGTTCAGCCAATATATCTTTAACCTTTGAAAACAGGCTAGTAAAAGTCTCCATAAAATCATTCCCTTCAATTATTTGTGTCCCTGGAGGCTATCTTTCAATCTGAACAGCTCCATGCTTTATCATTTCATTTTGCCATATGCCAGGGTATCTTCCAACTGCCCACTCCGACATAATTACTGCAGAATCATTGGGCAGCCTTATTCTGGCGACAGGAGTATTATTTATATCATACTCCTCCAAGGAATATATTACAATATGGGAAGTGGTTATTACAACCATAAATTCATTGTTTGGAGATGAAAACACATCCTCCACATCAGGTACTGTAAGCTTCACTGCATCCCATGGAATTGCAAGCTCATCATAGCTTACCATTTCCTTTGGCGGTATTGCCTTGATATTGAAGTCCCTGTAGAGCTCCCTGTCATTTTCCTTGTAATTGATCCTTCCCTTCAACGTCCAATATCCTTTGCTTCTGACAAGGCCAACATTCTCTTCGTTTATCATTATTTTCTCGTCAACTGCAGTAACGCTTCTGACTCCTTCAAGGAATAGATCCCTTCCTGTTTCACCTACCAGGTCTGAAAGCTTGATAGGTTTCTTTTCAGACAGATTGTCCACCGCATATATGTGGAGGGACCTTCTATCATCCCTTTCCAGCTCAATGTTCTCAACTGAAATATAGTCATTTCCAACAAAGAGGATATTTTTTAGTATTGAGGGAACTGGCCTCTCATCCAGCAATGTCCTCTCTCTTGAGTCAAAGACCATGGCCTCCATTATTCCTGAATTATCCTCTGGTGTAAAAAGTGGAGTGGCTTCAATTTCATCTGATATAATCCCTTTCTCAACAGTTCTTTCCTGGTCCACAAACCAAAATCCGTTTTTCCTGGGCAGTAAAATCCTGTCAAGCTCATACAGTCCCTCTAGACTCCTGTTCTGCATGTTTATCCAATAGGTTCTATATTCCCAGGTGGGTATCTGGTAGGCATCGTCAAAGCCCTGAGTCCGTACTCCAAGCAGAAGGCCTGTACTTAAACTCTCATCCGACGATTCACCAAGGTTTCTCTGCACACTCTTCTCAACGTTTATATACCTCTCCACCTCATCCAGGCTAACCTTCTCCAGCTGCCTTTCGAGTCTGTAGAAACGTTCATCCAAATATACAAGTAGCGTATCCTCATCAAGCTCTATGAACTCAGTAAAATACTGATCTTCGTTTATTATGGTAATTACCTTGATATAATCCTCCTCTATCCCCAGGGATGCGGGATTGAGCTTAAATTTTGAAATGAGATAGTCCCTTGTCCGAACCTTCTTGATCTTGAATGAAGGTGTTGATGTATAGTCCTGTCCAAGGACAACTCCCTCCTTGTGAAAGAGACCTATTTCTCCCACACGTGAAACTGTTTCCTGATTGTTCACTGAACCCAGGGTGTAAACAAGTTCAGCAACCTCCCATTTTCCCGTTATGGGTGATAGATTGTTGTCGGGTGCGACTATCCTCTCCTTGGTCTCACCTTCGATCACAGCACAGGATGTCATAAGGAATGACAATGCTATCATAGCTACCACTAATATTTTTCTCATGCCGACACCTCCCTTGGGAAGCCTACTGTTGCCACTGTACCTTCTCCTATCTGAGACTCGATCTTGAATGTTCCACCGTGCAGGGTGATGATCTCATCGCAGATGGAAAGACCAATTCCGCTGTGGGATTTGCTGTTTTGACCTTTGTAGAACTTGTCCTTCACATAGGGCAGCTCTTCCTCAGGAATCCCCGGACCATTGTCCCTTATTTGAATTACGAGATATTCCTCTTCCTCATATGCAGCCAGACTTACTTCTCCCTCACCTGTAAACTTGAAGGCATTGTCCAACAGGTTTATCAGTACCTGTCTTATCCTGTTCTCATCTCCCAATATGGGAGCAATATCATCATCGATGTTAACTGTAAAATCGATACTATTGTTTATAGCCCTGGGCATCATCTGATAGACAACTGTCTTAAGGGTTTCCTTGATGTCCACCATCTCTTTAACCAGGGAGATCCTTCCAGATGTAAACCTTGAAAAATCAAGTAGTTCCTCAACCATGCCTGTCAGCCTGTCGCTTTCACCCTCTATGATATTGAGTCCATCCATTAGCAGGTCGTTGTCCAGTTCTTCGGAATCCTTTAAGGTGATCGCCCAGCCTTTTATGGATGTGAGTGGAGTTCTAAGCTCGTGGGAGATTGAAGATATGAAGTCGTTCTTCATGTTTTCCTTCCTGGTGATCTCCTCTGCCATATAGTTTAGGGTGTGGGAAAGCCTTCCGATTTCGTCATTCACCTTGACCTGGCTTCTGACCTTGAACTGACCATCCGCCATTTTTTCCGCAACATCGGTTACCTCCTTCAGTGGCTTTATAATGGAATTTGCCAGGAACAGGCTCAAAACCCCTGATATGGCAACAACCAGAAGTCCAATGAGAATCAGGATCTGGGAAATCTGTCTAATAATTATGTTCGTCTCCTCCATGCTGGAAATGAATCTTATGATACCTATGCTTTCTCCGGCACTCTCTATGGGCATTGCAACTGCCATAACCGGCTCCTGGTCATATTCCACATTGCCAGTCCACACTCCTCTTCCCTCATTGATGGCCTGCTGTATGTCAGGTGTGTCTATTCTGTCGGTAAAGTTGATCCCAAGGGAATCCATCAGAATGTTTCCTTCAAGGTCCAGAATCTGAACCTGAGCTGCAGTATGCTGCCAAAATATGTCGGTATCCTCAATCAGGATACCTTCAAGATTTCCAGATGAGAAGTAACGGGCATAAAAAGTAGTAGAAAACTCAATCTGACTTGTCAGAATGTCTTCTACGTTTCTATAATAATGATTTCTTATTCCTGTTATCAGTAAAATTTCCAGGAATATAACAGTCACAAGTATTATCAGCATGAAGTTCTTGATAAGCCTGGATTTAATACTTCTTCTCATTACATGCTCCTAACTTTTGGCTCTCCATCTGTACCCAAGACCCCATACGGTCTCAATATAGTATGGTTGACTTGAGTCCTCTTCTATTTTCGACCTTAATCTTCTAATGTTCACATCCACTATTTTTGAATCACCAACAAAATCCACACCCCAAACGTGGTTGAGAATTTCATCCCTTTTAAAGGCCCTCCCTGGATTCTCCATAAATAGCTTTGCTATGGAAAATTCTGTAGGGGTCAGCTCTATCTCCTTTCCAGCCCTATAGAACAGTCTAGAATACACATCGATCTTAAAAGGTGGAAACTCAAGCATGGATGTATCTGGACTTCCCTCGGATTCCAATCTTCGTTCAAGGGACTTTATCCTTAAAACAAGCTCTGTGGGATTAAAAGGCTTAGTCATGTAATCATCGGTTCCATACTCCAAGCCCATTATCTTGTCGATATCCTGACTTTTGGCTGTAAGCATGATTATTCCCAGATGGGGGTAGCTGGATCTTAAGGATCTGCATACCTCAAAACCGTCAATTCCAGGTAGCATTACATCAAGCACAACAATATCAATTGCTTCACTTTTTGCAATTTCCAGACCCTCTTCTCCAGTTGGAGCTTCCAGAACAGTATAGCCTGATCTGTCAAGATTGATCTTAATAAACTTCCTAATTGATTCTTCATCTTCAACTACAAGGACCTTTCTAGTCATAATATCCCCCTTTAACTAATGGTTGTACTCTTCCAGTGTTCTGAAGCTGTAGCCCTCAAGGAACAGATGCTCAATTATTGAAGGCAAGGCCTCTAGAGTTGTGTGCTTTTCATCTGTATCATGCATAAGAATTATTACCTGATCCTGCTTCCTATAGGTTTCCTTGAACCTATTGTACAGATAGTCTCTTGTTGGTTTGTCCAGTTCAGAATCACCGTTGAGTGCATTCCAATCATAGACACTAAAGCCCGCCTCTTCAAGGGCCACTACAGTTGGCCTTTTATACTCTGCATGGGATCCACCTGGTAGCCTGACCAGGCTGGTCCTGTAGGAAGGATCCCCCACTGCCTTCTTGATTGCCTCTTCTGTCTGGTACACTTCCTCCAGAAAGCTATCTGTATCTCCATATATGATGTCATAGTTGTGGGAATAGGTATGGTTCCCTATTTCATGTCCCTTTTCATAGGCCAATCTCAATACATCCGGATTCTTGTCAACCATTTTCCCAAGTACGAAGAAGGTAGCCCTTATCTCATACCTGTCAAGAACCTGGAGTATCTGGGGTGTCATCTCCTTGGAGGGACCGTCATCAAAGGTAAGGTATGCAAGCTTGCCAGATGCGTAAGCCTGTTCCACCTGATTTTCCTGGTCCGGGAATTCCAACTTCCCTTTACCCTCAGCCTTTCGAGCTCTGTGCTCAAGAATCAGCTCATCCTGTGCTTCATAAGGATTCCCCGCTGTAGACTTATCCTCATAAATCTCAAGGACTTCCTTTCCAGTGTTATCCCCTTCAAGTAAATCCATCGAATTATCATCATACACTGCCTGATTCTCATTGTCCTCTGCCTGTGAGCGGTTTATTGCCCCTGGGATTACCAGAAAACCAACAAGTATTATCAAGGATATGAGGAATGCTATTCCAAACTTTGTTTTCATGGTCGATTTCTCCTAGAAAGTGTCTTTGTTTACATATTATTATACCCTCAAAGGACAGTAGTTACAATTCAATTAACAACCGGTTACAAATGCATTACACTATTGAAGGTCCCTGAACTGTGCCCTGTAAAGCTCGGCATAGATTCCTCCCCTGTCCAAGAGCTCCTGGTGACTCCCCTTTTCCTCAATTCCATTTCCCGTCATTACAAGGATTTCATCCGCATTCTTTATGGTGGACAGTCTATGGGCTATTACCAGGGTCGTTCTGTTTCTTGAAAGTCTTTCAAGGGAATTCTGAATCATCTGCTCCGTTTCGTTGTCCAATGCCGATGTGGCTTCATCCAATATCAATACAGGGGGATTCTTAAGAAATAGCCTGGCAATTGAAATTCTCTGCTTCTGTCCACCGGATAGCATCACTCCCTTTTCCCCAACATAGGTATCATACCCTCTTGGCAGGGATTTTATGAAATCGTGGATGCTGGCGTTCCTGGCAGCCTGGATGATATCCTCTTCTGTGGCCGAGGGATTTCCATATTGAATATTCTCCCTTATGGTACCGGTAAAAAGAAACACGTCCTGCTGAACCAATCCTATGTTTCTTCTAAGTGATTTTAGCTTAACATCCTTTATGTTTACGCCATCCAAAAGAATTTCACCTGATGATGTTTCATAAAATCTTGGGATTAGGTGACATAAGGTGGTCTTCCCGGCACCTGAAGGGCCCACCAGTGCAACGGTTCTGCCCTTCTCTATGGTCAGATCTATCCCTGATAAAACCTTCTCGTCGTCGTTACCATAGCTGAAGGTCACATCTCTGAATTCAATTCTGCCCTCCACAGACTCCAGCTCAACTGCGTCCTCCCTGTCAACGATTGATGGCTCTATACCCATGACCTCCTGGAATCTTGTAAAGCCCGTCATTCCATTCTGCAGCTGCTGCATGAAATCAGTCAGCTTTTTGATTGGCTGCATAAAGAAGTTTACATAAAGGGTGTATGCGAATAGATCTCCAAGGTCGATAATGTTACGGTATACAAAATATCCACCAAGGGAAATGACAATAAGATTCAAAGCACTGGATATTATTCCCACTCCAGAGACAAACTCAGCCATAACCTTGTAGGATTCACCTCTGGCGCTGGCAAACTTTGCATTCCTGTCATTGAACTTCATAATTTCGTATTCTTCATTGGTGAAGGATTTTGCCACTCTTGCACCGCTTATGCTGTTCTCGATCTGTGAGTTGACGCTGGCTATTTTCTTCCTGGCCTTCATAAAGGCCTCCTCCATCCTCTTCCTTTTCTTGATTGCAAACCAGATCATCAGGGGAATGAAGGCAAATATTATCAGGGTCAATCTCCATTCAATGAACATAAGGATGGAGAAGGAGCCCAACAGCATTATGGCAGAGATGAATACATCCTCCGGCCCGTGGTGTGCCAGCTCTGTAATGTCCATCAGGTCATTTATGATTCTCGACATTATATGTCCGGTTTTTGTGTTATCATAATAGCTAAATGGCAGGGTCTGAAGATGGGTGAAAATGTCCCTACGCATGTCGTGTTCAATCCTGACACCAAGCAAGTGTCCATAGTAGGCGACAATATACTGACTGATGTATCTGAGAACGAACAGAAATACCATGATGCCTGTCCATCTGATAAGCAGCTGCATATTTCCATCTGGAATTATTACATTGATCATATTTCGTGTGAACATTGGAAACACAAGATCGAATACAGATATGAGAAACGCAAAAAACATATCAGTAAAAAACAAGGTTTTATGTGGTTTGTAATAGGATATAAATTTCTTTAACATAGACAGCTCCTCTACTTCTTTTTAGTTAGATTTTATGATATGATAAATGGGATTAATACTTAGACACACGAATATTATAACACGATTCATAGTAATTTTGTGCTTTAATTAATATATTACTGAGGAGGCTTTTATGAACCTGGCGCTTATGTATACAACCACATTTATAATTCAGTTCATCATAGCCATGGAAATGAATTTCATCGGTCCCTTGGCCCCCTATCTTTCGGAATACTTTGGAATCCGGGACAGCCAGGTAATCCTTTTCAACCTGGGCTACTCGGCCGTTGGAATACTGGTACCCCTGTTCGGCGTGTGGGCGGACAGATATGGCAACAAGCGACTGATTTCCTATTCTCTGCTGCTATTCTTCACAGGCAGCATAATAAGTGGATTTGCTCCCTCTGCCCTTGTATTTGCACTTGGCAGGATCCTTATAGGACTTGGTTACTTCTCCCTTAGTGGAAGCCTAATGTCCTATGTTTCAGAGTTCATCGACTACAGACACAGGGGCAAGGCAAGTGGAATACTTAGAACAGCCTTTGGAATCGCACTTCTTGGAAGCCCTCTTTACACTGCATTCATGACAGGCCACTTTGGAAACCTGATAAGCATCTACCTTCCTGTCAGCATACTTGCAGCAATTGCCTTCATAATGCTTCGCAGACTGCCTGAAACTGAAATCCTGGAGGATAGCCAGCTGAACATCCGTGAATTCATAGCAATCCTGAGGCATCCCAGAACAGTAAAGGTGCTGGTCTCACTTTTCCTTGTGATAACAGCACCTGTAAACATGTTCAACTTCCTTGGTATTTATCTATCATCTGAGTTTTCCCTAACCCAGGGTCAGATAGGGATCAGCTACTCCCTCATTGCAGCGGGAACTGTACTAGGAATACTTGCGGCTACCCTATTTTCGGATAGGATAGGCAAGCTTACCTTCACAAGAATCGCCTTTACAATAATGGTTTTCGGCCTGCTTCCGATCCCATATGTAAAAAGCGTGCTGCTTATAGTGATTCTAGCCTTCACCTTTGCCTTTGGCCTGGACGGAGGATGGACATCATACCAGGCATTTTCATCTGAAATACAGCCTGGCAAAAGAGGGACCTTCCTAGGTCTCTTCTACACCATAAATGCAGCGACAGTAACCCTTTTTTCACTGATTGGTCCAGTACTCTACGACCTGGGCGGGCTGAAGCTGACAACTGGTGTTGGGGTTGGATCATCCCTGATCGCTCTGATCATACTGTTCAGGCTAAGTCGAATTCCTGCCTAAGGCTAGCCTAGCCAGTCTGTGATATCCCTAAGAATAGATTCCCATTCGTCCTCATTGAGTATCTCATGGTAAAGACCATCATACACAATGAGGTCTTTTTTCTGTGACGGGATTTCCTCATGGAACCAGCTGCTGATTTCAACCGGCACAATTGGATCCTCCTTCCCGTGGACAACCAGACATGGTAGCCTGTACCTCTTTGCACCTTCGCCCAACAGTTCAACACCCCTGAAAAGAAACTGATAATAGAGCCTTAAGGAAGCCCTGTGTAGTACCAAGGGATCATTTATATAATCTATATAGACCTGCCTTTTCCCACATATTCCCTCCCCAACCGGATTCTTTAGCTTTATTCCACCTGCTATTTGAGACAGTATCTTCATGGTGCCTGGTTTTAGCTTTTCCGCAGAGGGAAGACTGCCCAGAGCTGGTCCAGAAAGGATCTGGGCACAGGACATTTCAGGATTCTCAATTCCAAAGATTGCTGTGATCAGTCCCCCCATGCTGTGCCCAAATGTAATTAGGGGAACATCGGGGTATTTCTGGGCTACCTTGCCTACAATCTCCTCAAGGTCCTCCAGGTAGGACTCAAACCTGTCCAGATGACCCCTGTCCCTGTTTCTGCCATGTCCCCTCAGGTCGTATCTTACCACATGGTAGCCGTACCTGTTCAGATGCCGTGCCACATGGTCATATCTACTGGCATGCTCGGCAAAACCATGGGTTATGACTATAATTCCCTTGGGTTTTTCAACAGGATCCTCCCTGTACCAGATTTCATAGCCGTCTCTCATTTCAATAAATTCCATATTCTTCTTCCTCCCTGTTGCAGAAAGCCCTAAATCTGCAGCTTTCCCTGCAGTCATTGGCAATAGCGTAATCCTCAGGCTCATGATGGGTCTCAACATAGTCAAAAACCCTTTCCATATCCTGGAGGAGAAGCTTCTCCTCCATTTCAGTTACGGCAATATCCTCCACCGATCCATCCTCCAGGAATAGGATTGCAGCGGAAATATTATCCATTTTCAGTATCTTTCCAGCAGCCCATCTGTAAAATATAAGCTGGGGCCTGTAAAGCTTAATCAGCTCTTCCCTGTTGTTCAGCCTGTTGGTCTTGATGTCGATTATCCTCTTCATATCCCCATGATGTTCCAGCCTGTCAATAAATCCTGTTATGGCATGATTGCCAAGCATTACATAGAATTCCTTTTCCATCTCAATCTCACATTTAGGCTCCCTGGATGCATAGGCAACAAAATTATTGATATGGGGTTCCAGCTCCCCAACTACCTGGTCACTAAGCTCCACTCCCACCTTAGCAGCAGCCTGGTCAAGAATTGTGCCTATGCTCTTGCCTTCCCTGTAATATCTGCAGAATTCATGGACAAGAAGCCCTTTTGTTGTACCGTCAATGGCGTTATTTGAGGGCTTTTCCAGTGCATTACCCTCCCCAAGGGTCAATCTCATCTTGTAGGTAAGAAAATATTCCCTTGGACATGAAGAATATTTCAGGTACTGACTTATACTGTAGGTCTCCCTTCCTGCCACTGGATGCTGCTGGAACTCCAGAAGGGGGTAGGCTTTTTCCCCTGTCCCTCCTTCAGGCTCAACCATGGGCTTAACCATTACAGCCTCCTGTGGCTGAACGGGAAAATCCGACACGGTCTTAACAGTGGAATCCTCAAGATACTCGTGGACCAAGGCCTTAAATCCATCCTTCTTGCCCTGATAACCAAGGATCAGCCTTTCCTCTGCCCTTGTCATTGCAACATATATCAGTCTTTTTATCTCCTCCTGCAGGTTTTCCTTGGTGTCCTTGTAGATCAGGTCATAATAGCTTGAATCACCATTCTTAATACCCAAGCCCATATCCTTGTCAAACTGGAAAAGGGCCCTGTCATAGGCACCTCTTCTGCCCATTTCAGGAATAATAACCACAGGGAATTGAAGGCCCTTTGATTTATGGATTGACATGAGGCTTACAGAATCGCCCCCTGAGTCAGATATTCCATCACCCTCGGATTCAGTTCTCCTGTTTTCAATGTAGTCGATCAGCTCCTCCAGACTTCCGCCCTCAGCAGTCTCATAATCCCTGACGAGCTCAAGAAAGGCATCAAGGTTTCTGAACCTCATCATGCCCTGATACATAAGAAGCTGGCTTTCCTTGAATCCTGTAGATTCCATAAGGATTTCAAGCATCTCCCCTGCTCCAATATGATTTTTGAGATGTGACAGCCTCTTCAAAAGATCAGCTGTTTCCTCCATTATGCTGTAATCAATGCCATCAAGCTCAATGTCCCTTTCCTCCAGGAGTTTTTCAATGGCATGAGTCATCTGCAGAGACTCACCCTTTCCATATCGGTCCAGCAGGTGAAATATCGCCTCATCGGACAGGCCTGCAAATCCACCTCGCAGAAAGCCCACCATGGATATCATGTCCCTGGGGTTGCTGATCACCTTTATTGCGTTGAGAAGATCCAATATCTCATCGCGTTGGTAGAAGCTTACTCCTCCTGTGCTGGTGTAGGGGATATTGTATCTTCTAAGAGCCTCCTCATAGACTGAGCTTCTTGTCATGGCCCTGAAAAGCAAGGCAATATCCTTGTACTGAATCCTCCTGTTACCGTGAAGCTCCTCATTGTCCACCATATACCTAATTCTTCTGGCAATCTGCTCAGCTTCAAATTCCTGGGTCTCCTGGGAGTTTCCTGAGAACTCCTCCTTGTACAGGACTTCAACCTCCACTGGCTGATCCACCTGCTTGTTAGGATTCAAGGGGTTGTACCTTTCACCCAAAAGTCCGGTGAATACTCTGTCAACAAGCTCAAGAACCGTAGCTACGGTACGGTAGTTCTCTGTAAGTGTTATGACCTTGCCTTTTTGAGAGGATTCTATGTCCTGGACCACATCGTAGAAAACCTGAACGTCCGCACCTCTGAATGCGTAGATGGACTGCTTTGGATCTCCAACCACAAAGAGGTTTCCCCTATCCAGCTTCTCATCCCTGGATGCCAGCCTGTAGAAGATGTTCTTCTGGAGCTGGTTGGTGTCCTGGAATTCATCAATCATGATGTATCTGAACCTGTCCTGGTACTTATTCAGAATCTCATCCTCCATCAGCAGGTTGTATGCCTTAATCTGAAGGTCCTCGTAATCCAATACTCCCTGGTCCTTCTTCCTTGCAGAATACTCCCTGTCAATTGCCTTTACAAGATCAAGTATCAATATATATAGGTCCAGTTTTTCGCCCTCAAAGGTTGACAATGCAAGCTTTAGCAGCTCCTTAAGCCTTTCTTGTGCTTCTGGGGCCTTCTTGCTGCTGCCCATGTTGTCACCAAGAAGCTGCAGTATGTCCCTGAGCTGGTCCCTGTTTTCCTGGCCAACAAGAAACTGCTGGACTGAAGGGTCCTTGAGTATACTTGCGAATTTACCCCTTCCCATTTCACCGCCCAGATAAAGGGCCGTTTCCCTTATTTCCTGAAGGACTTCATCATCAAGCTCCCTGCCGGTCATATGGGAAACCGTCTTTTCCATCGCCTCATCCATGGTTATCCCCAGGGTTCTGATCTTCTTGTAGATATCAATAAGCTCATCTGAAAGGGGCCCTATGTCCCTCTTTCCCAACAGGCTTATCAGCTTAAGGTTATCCTCCTCCCTCAGATATCTGTCAAGGACCCTGCCGGCAGCCTCCCTTAGCATCCGGTCTGCAACATATTCCTCCAGGACAGAAAAACCCGGGTCAATGTCTGCCTGAACAGGGTTCTCCCTAAGGAGCTTTCCACAGAAGCTATGGATTGTCATGATATATGCCTTTGAAAAGTCCCTGTAGAGTCTTCTCCACCTCTCTCCCTGGTCCAGTCTTGCAGCTATTTCCCTCTCTATCCGTTCCTTCATTTCAGTGCTTGCCTTCTTGGTAAAGGTTATTGCCACAAGGGATTCTATCTCCCTGCCCTCATCCAGGTTTCCATTTTCAAGTATGTGTACATATCTCTCAGTAAGTACCTTTGTTTTCCCGGTCCCTGCCCCTGCTGATACTGCAAGGTTCATATTGATGGTCTGGATTGCCTGCTGCTGCCTGTCCATCAATCCACCTCCTCCTTATTGCCGTACCTGCATATGTCCCTGAATATGCAGTATGCTGAGCATTCCTTGGGAGCTACGGCAAAGTACCCATCCCTTATACCTTCCACCGCTCTGATAACGGTATTCCTGCTCCCTTGAAGCAGCCTCCTATACTCCTCCTCATCCACCGCTCCCGTATTCCTTCCCGTTACAAAGGGTGCTTTCCCTTTGATAGCCAGTGCAGGATACAGGTCTCCCGATGAGAGTATTCCATAGTAGCCGCCTGTCACCCTGTCCTCTCCCTGAGAAAGTATATACATGGGAAGCTGTACGCTCAATCCATTTTCTATGTCTTCTCTGGTCCTCTTCCCGTAGGATGAGGATTTGTAGTCAATCAGGATGAAGCTGCCGTCCTCCACCCTGTCTATCCTGTCGATGACCCCTCTGAAAGAGATTTCCATTTCATCTTGGGAGATTCTGAAGCTCCTGTCCTCTCCAAACTGCTTTTCCATAAGGTAAGGAGTCACCTTGATATTGGAGCCTCTCATCCTCTCAAAATCGGCGGAAATGTATCCGATTAGGGTTTCTTCCATGGACAAAATGAACAATCTGTCACCTCCAGATATGTTCTCCAACCCATATGCCTTGGCTTCACCTATAACCAGGGACCTTAGATAGTCCCTGGTGGCTTCCACCTGGAAGGCTCCAGGATCCTCTTCAAGGTCTTCCCTGTACCTTCTGTAGTAGGAGCACAAGACACTGTGAAAGATCTGTCCCCTGTCCATAGGCTTGGTCTCCTGCCATTCCCTTGGCGTTTCCTGAATGTTGAACAGCCTGCCCAGAAGAAAGGCATATGGGCACCTTATGTAGTCCTCAATGTAGGACACGGAATATACCTGATCCTCCATCTTACTTCCCACAAGGTCCCTGATTCTGTCGGAGTTGAGCACCCCGCTATACTTATCCAGCTCTCCTGTAAAACGGCTGTATTCTGAATGGAGCCTCCTGTTTATTCGATCCTTAAGGCCAGAGCTATTATTGATGAAATATGCCAGCTCATCCTGCTCCAGCCTCCCCTGGTAGTACCTCCACAGCGAAAGCGTGTTGAAGTCATCCTTGCTTGATAACTCATCTAGACCTCTGTTCATAAAGGATTCATGATCAGCTTCCTCCTGAATAATAGTGCTGTTTCCAGCGGTTCTAATGATTCTTGCCAGGAAAATGGATGGAAGATCATCCTCTTCTCCGAAGGATGATGAGGTTCCCAAATACAAGGATTTTTCTGTGGAACCGATTATGCTTGATATTTTCAACAATTCGTTTTCAAATTTCTCCCTGTAATCCATGTGCTTCACTCCACCGCTCTTGAGCCTTTCAAGACTCTTTTGGGAAAAGAGGAAGTTGCTCTCATCAAGGCTGGGATATTGGCTCCTGTTAAGACCTATTACAAACTTATGGTCCCGCTTCAGTGCTCTTCCATTTGTGGGATTCAACACTTCAATTCCGTTAGTGGCGGGGTTCTGTACAACAATCTCCTCTTGGACCGTATAGTCCCTGAGTATATCCATGAAATCCTTAAAGGAAACCTCCCAGTCAATATAATCCATCATGGCAATTTCCTCTAATATTTCCCTGAATCCATTTAGGGCATTCATTTCGTTTATTGCCCATTTCCAATCATTTACATGGCTGGAGTTCTCCATTATGTACTGGTCCAGTTTAAGGGAATTCAGGAGCTCCAGAGCAAATTCTCCGTGAGCTGTGATTAAACCATCCTCTCCCGATCCGTCAACTATGCCCTCTATCTCTTCTATGAGGAGGCGCATCTTCTCAAGGGTGTCCACGTCAACATCCAGCTTTCCTGTGGAAAGGAGCATGCCCTTAAGATCCCTCAGACCATCAAACCTAAGCCTTCTTATATTAAGCTCAAGGTCATTGTCAACGTATTCCCTGTTTGTTATGGGAGACTTGATCAGATTGATTATATCCTCCCTGCTGCCTCCCGACGCCCTAAGCCTAAGAATATCGATGAATCCTTTGATTATCCTGCTTTCCCAAAGGGATCGCTTCATGGGGGACTTGATATTAAGCTGCTCTCTCCTTGACAGGTCCAGAAACAGGTCCCGATAAAAGGCTGATGCTGCCACCACCTGTATTGAGCCTGGATCCACACCCTCCATCAGGAGCTCCTTTATCCTGGTTATGCATCTCTTGATTTCAAGCTGTGGGCTTTCACCCCTTATAATTGTAATATTTCCCTTGGGGTCAACTGTATCCCTTTGATCCACAAAGCGCTTTGCAAATGTGCTGAGAATGCTCCTGTCTTCTGAAGCATCCTCAAGTATCTCAAATCCCAGTCCCTTAAGTGTTTCCAGGGTGCTCCCAACAAGCTGGGTATCATTTCCTCCACCAAAGGGAAGGTTGAGCGTCAAGTCAAGGTCCATCCCCGATAGCTGCTTAAGTATCTCTATTTCAACAGGTCTGAAATCGTAGAACTGGTCCACTATAACCCTTTCAAGCCCTTCAAAATCTATCTCCCCCAGTCTTAGAAGGTCTACAGCAGCAATGTAGCTGCCCTCACGGTCAACAATGTCATTGCCCTGGAGAAAATCCTCATAGAAGCCATATATGGAGGAAACCTCCTCAAGATACCTGTCTCCCTGTGAAATTTCGGAAAAGCTATCAGGGGAAATCAGGGCCCTTTTGGCCTCCATTATCACTTCCTGAACACAATCAGCAAACCCCTCATAGTCTGCCATTTTATGAAAGACCTGCAGCCTACCCAACTCTGCAAGTCTCTTAATGGCCATTTTTACAATATTAAGCTGAATCGGTCGCTGGATGACATGGAGGTTTTTCCCCACAAGTATCCTTTCAACGATATCATCAAAGGTCATAATCCCTATGTCAAAGGCTCCACCAGTCTCCTGGATAACTCTCCTTCTCAGGGATCTGAGTAGCTCACCGTTTGGAAGAATGTAGTAGGTGCTCCGTCCCCTTCCATCAGAAAGGATTCCCATGTACTCCCCTATGAGCTGCTCGCTTCTATTGTTTCCGTAATCACCTGAGTAAACCTTTCCCCTGTTCAAGACTACACCCCCCAAACGAATCTATCCATAGCCGCTCTGGCAGCTCCAATGGTACCTGAAGCATTGAGATGCCTGGCAGGAATTATATCCATCCCAGGATTGTTGTTTACCTGGCTGTTGAAGTTTCCAATCATTTCATCCCACCAGCTTTCCCTGGACAATATTACTCCTCCACCGATTATCACCGCTTCAGGGTCAAAGATATTCTTTACGGTTACAAGGAATACTGATAGGTCCCATGCAAATTTCCTGACCACCTTCTCTGAAATCGGGTCCTCACGGAAGGAATCAAAAATCTCCCTACCTGTCCTTCTTAAACCGGAAAGCCTTTCATACTCATCCTCAACGGCGGTTCCTGAAACATACTGTTCAGTACAGCCTCTCTGCCCACAGCTGCACTGGTGTCCTCCCGGATACAAGATGGAATGTCCTACCTCAGCGGCCTGGAAGTGACTTCCTCTCCAGAGGCCCTCCCCCTTGGTATACACAGCTCCCCCCAATCCAGTTCCAATAGTGAGCATAACAAAGCTCTCCCTGTCCCTGCCTGCTCCAATCCATGCCTCGCAAAGACCTGCAACATTGGCATCATTCTCCACCTGGACCGGTATTCCAAACTCCCTTTCCAAGGGTCCCTTTATATGGGTTCCAGCCCAGCCTTCAATGTTTCCACCAACAGATAGAACCTTGCCATTCTCCGAATCTATAAAGCCAGGTGACCCAATGCCAATTGCTGAAATTTCCTCATCCTCCATAAGGATTCGGATAAGCTCCTTGATGCCAGCCATTACCTCCCCTGGAGAGCCTGACTTGCTTGTGGACACTGTATTCAACTTAAGTATCTCACCGGATTCATCCACCACTGCACCATTTATTTTTGTTCCACCCAGATCAATTCCAATTACCTTTTTCATACAAGGTATCACTCCCTAATCAAATAGTCCTTCAATCCTATTGTCAAGCTCATCATCAAAGGTATCCCTGACAGCTTCTTCCTTTAAGTCAAAATCCTCCTTAAGCCT
This sequence comes from Gudongella ferriphila, assembly GCF_046224405.1. NCBI lineage: Bacteria > Bacillati > Bacillota > Tissierellia > Tissierellales > Tissierellaceae > Gudongella > Gudongella ferriphila. The sequence continues at coordinate 29,353 of NZ_JBJXRK010000024.1, forward strand.
GATTATCCTTACAACCTTACAGTCTATGTCTTCCTCCAGAAGGCTTCCCTCCCCAACTGCTGCCTCTATGGCTTCAAAGGCCTCAACCAGGTTGGTCTCTCCGTGGCAAATTAGGGCAACATCTCCTCCTGCCGCTATAAACTCCACAGCAGCCTCACTTACAGTCATGGATCCCACAATGGCACCCATGGTCAGATCATCTGAGAAAAGGACTCCATCAAATCCCTGGTCTTCCCTTAGTAGTTCCTTCATGATAATACCTGACAGGGAAGCCGGCTTGTCATCCAGTGCAGGTATTAAGAGATGACCCACCATAAGGGCTGGTATTCCATAATCTATTGAGGCCTGGAATGGAATCAGCTCTGTACTCAAAAGCTCCTCCTTGGACTTGTCTATCACTGGAAGTAGGGTATGTGAGTCAACATCAGTATCCCCATGACCTGGGTAATGCTTCCCAACCGGTACAACCCCCTGGTCAGAAATACCCTTCCAAACCTTGATTCCCAGCTCTGAAACAACACCAGGGTTTTGGGATATTGCCCTGTTTCCAATCACAGGATTATCCGGGTTTGAATCCACATCAAGCACCGGGCTGAAATTTACGTTAAAACCAAGTCTCCCAAGCTTTTCACCCTGTATGGCTCCGTACTCATAGGCAGTATCAGGATCGCCCCTTTCACCCAGCCGGGACTGTGGAGGAAGGTTCCTAAAGATACCTGAAAGTCTTGTTACGGAACCACCTTCCTCATCCACAGCAAGGAAAAGAGGTATTGGGCTGTTGTAATTAATTGACTTCAAATCTCTGATGAGATTCCTTCTCCCTTCTTCATCTGTAATATTGCGTCCAAAAAATATAAATCCACCAATGTGGTAGTCTTCAATTAGTGAAACTTCCCTTTGGGAAATCTCAGTTCCCTCAAATCCCCCCATCAGGAGCTGACCTATTTTTTCCTGGAGGGTCATGGCCTTGACAGCCTCAACCAGGAGCTCCTCCCTTGTTGGCGGCTCCTCTGCCTGGTGGGGAGGATTCTCAGCTGGAGGTTCCACAGGAGTCTTATCCTGATCAGCCTGTCCACAGCCTGCAAGCATAAACACCAAAAGCATCATGTACACTAGCTTTTTCATAGTCCCACCCCTCAGCTTCCAATGAATTCCCTGATTATTGAATTAGGCGGAATGCAGCCCTCATCCTCTATCGGATTGAAATACTTAAGAAACTTAAGGAGCTTTTTTGCCTCCGAGTAGTGTATGCTTTCCGGTGTTATCTCCTGAAGCAGGGGCATTATATACTTCTTCAGCACAGACATTTCATAGACCAGGGAGGAATTGAACATGGCATCAGCCTCCTCCTGGAAGGGGAATATATACTTCTCCTCCCCAGCTCTGACTCCCTGCCACAGCTCGAAGGTCCTGGAGGGTTCATTTCCCCTGAACTTCACATCCCTGACCATCCTTCGGATAAGTCTGGTGTCGGTTGTTGATATCCTGTTGTGATTGTCTATGTTAAGCTGTGTCAAGGCTGATATATATACCTTGAACTTGTTCTTTTCTGGAATGTCAATTGTCAGCTTGGGATTGAGGCCGTGAATCCCCTCAATTATTATGGGATGGTCCTTGTCCACGCTTATCCACTTTCCCGAGGGTTCCCTTTTTCCTGTTACAAAGTTGAACCTTGGAAGCTGGACAGACTCACCCTCAAGGAGCTTTACAAGATCCCTGTTGAATAGCTTCAGGTCTATGGCATCGATTGACTCAAAATCTGGCTCCCCATCCTTCTTCAAGGGTGTATCCTCCCTGTTGACGAAATAGTCGTCCATTGATATTGAAATAGGTCTTTTTCCGTTGACCTTAAGCTGAACTGAAAGCCTGTTTGCAAAGGTTGTCTTTCCGGAGGATGAGGGTCCTGCAATGAGAATCATGTTGATGTCCTGGTCTTCACACACCTTGTCGGCAATCTGTGCAATCCTCTTTTCGTGCAGGGCCTCTGAAATCAGGATAAGATCCCTCAGATGACCGTTGTTTATCCTTTCATTCAGGGAGCCAATGTTGGCAAGGTCAAGTATTTCAAGCCAGTTGTTGGATTCCTTGAAGATTTTTGCAAGCTTCTTCTGATCCTTGAAATTATCCATATTGTAATGGTTTTTTCTGCTGGGGAAAAGTATGATTACCCCCGGATAATAGTACTTAAGCTTGAACTCCTCGACAAATCCCGTGGAAGGTGCAAGATATCCATGGAATGAATCGATGTGGTCCCCGATTCTGTATATGCTTACGGTGTCCTTGTCCATGGAGGAGATTAGCCTGATCTTGTCTGAGTAGCTGTGTTCCCTAAAGATTTCAAGGGCCTCTTCCCTTGTATAATCGGAACGCTCAATTGAAATGTCCCTGCTGATGATCTCCTTCATTTTCTCCTCCAGAATCTCCGTCTCCTTGAATGAAATTCCATGCCTGTCATCAAGCTCAGCATAGAGTCCAGGACCTAGAAAATGATGTATAATTGCATCCTTGTCAGGATAGAGCTCCTTGCAGGCCATAATAAACACAGCTGATATGGTCTTAGTGTAGATCCTGTATCCGTCAACATCCCTGTTGTCAAGAAACTGGATCCTAAAACCATCCTCAGCATCCTTGTAAAGAGGATAGATTTCATTGTTGATTCTGGCTCCCAGATATCTCATGTACTCTTGACCCTGGACCTTTTTCAATACCTCAAGCAGGGTTGAACCCTCCGGCATCTTCAGCTCTCCATATCCTTCCACTGTCAACTTTATCTGCTTTCCCAAATCAATCACCTCGCAAATTAAACAAATCCTTCTCAATACGTGCGAACAGTCCGCCTGAATGGGCTGTGAACTCCCTGCCATTGAGATAATCCAAGGGTTCCTCCATTCCCTGAAGAACCAGTCTATAGCCGTGGAGCCACTGGTCGGTCAGACCGTATTTGCTTTTGAATTCCTCATTTACTCTTCTGTTGCCGTACTTTCTGTCACCTATTACAGGATATCCAAGTGATGCCAGGTGACTTCTGATCTGATGGGTCCTGCCTGTTATCAGCTCCACCTCAAGAAGAGTGTAGCCGCATTCCCTCTGGAGGACCCTGAATCTGGTCCAGATCTCCTTACTGCCATCTGATTCCTCATCACTTATCTGCACCTTGTTCCTTTCCTCATCCTTTGTCAGAAATGCCTTGTGCTCAAAGTCCTTGTCTATTGTACCCCTGACGATGGTCATGTAGAATTTGCCCACCTGTCCCTCCTTGATTGCCTGGTTCACAATCTGAAGACTCTGGTAGTTCTTTGCACCGATTATTATTCCTGAGGTATTCCTGTCCAGCCTGTTGCAGATGGAGGGTGTAAATGTCTTTTCAAGCCTTGGGACGTAGTCTCCCTTGTCTATGAGATAGCCCACCAGGGCATCCACCACATTGTCCTGAAATTCCTCTCCCGTTCCATGGGCAAGAAGACCCGCCGGCTTGTTAATAAGCACAATGTTCTCGTCCTCATAAACTATGTCAAGGTCTATTCTGGACCTTTTATGCTTCCTCTCTCCCTTGAATTTCTCTATGGTTTCCTCTGCAAGGTATAGCTGCACAAGGTCCCCTTCAACCAGCATCATATCCGGCTTTGCCCTTTCATTGTTGACCTTGATGTTCTTCTTTCTGATCATTTTGTATATGAAGCCCTGTGTCGCATCCGCCATGTACTTCTTCAGAAACCTGTCCAGCCTTTGCTGACTCTCATTTTTTTCTATCCTAAGTTCTCTCAAAGTTTATCTCACCTTTTCCTCTCTTTTAT
>NZ_JBJXRK010000025.1:0-32853 GCF_046224405.1 Gudongella ferriphila
TTTTCTGGGACTTTAGTCACAGTAAAATGTTAAGAATTTGTAACAAGTGAGAAAAAAGGAGATATCTGAAGAAAAAAGGAGTAATATAAAGATAAGTCAATACGATAGACAATTAACAAACAAAACCTAAAGGAATCGACTGTTTTCAGGCTAAATTGATATATGCCCAAATTGTTTTAAATTTTTAAAGGAGTATAATTATATAGGTTAAGGAGTGATAAGAGATGAATGAAATCACAAAAAAAATCATCGACCTGGACAGGGAGACCATCAATCTTCGGAAAAAATACGAGGATTTATTGAGGAAAAAGAAAATGGAAGGTCTTGATAAAGTTCAGGAGCTTGAGCAGGAGCTTTTAAAAACCTATGCGGAGGAGGGAGAAAAAGCCTATCAGGAAACACTTAAAGAGACCGATGGTCATACTGAAAAGATCGGAAAGATCGAAGTTGAGTGCATCTCGAATATGACCGACATTGACAAGGTTTATTATGACTCAAAGAAGGAGCTTGTTGACAGCCTGTGGGAAGAAATACTACAAGTTGAGGAATAGAGGGATATAATGGGGAATGAAAGACGATTTTCAGCAATAAATACAAAAATTAGGGTAATGCGCTCCAGATTCCTCAAAGATGATGACTACATAATCCTTATGGAAAGGGAAAAGGTTGAAGACCAGATCAAGTATCTGAAGGAGAATACTGTTTATGGAGAACATCTTCAGGACATGGAAACCTTGGATGACATTCAGCATGTTGAGCTTCAGCTTGACAGATTCCTGGTGATGCAGTTCAAGAAGATAGTAAAGTATTTTTCAGATGATTACGAAAAGCTTTTCAAGGCACTGATGTTCAGATACGAAACAGAAGACCTAAAGCTTTACCTAAGGGCCCTGGCAAGAGGTGAGGATCTGGAGAAATCGGTTAAAATCAGTGTGGTAAGAAGTACATACTACAGCTTTTCCTATGACAAGATAAAGACTGCCAAGTCCTTGGATGACTTTATTGAAAAGCTTAAGGGGACAAAGTTTTATGATGTCCTTTACCCTTACAGGCACGAGGCTTATTCAAAGCTATTGTTCTATATGGAGATGAATCTGGACAGACTTTATTTCAGTCACTTAAGTGAAGCTGCGCAGAAGCTGTCAAGGAGAGACAGGGAAATTTTCAATGAGCTCCTTGGTGAGAACATTGACCTATTGAATATCGAGTGGATTTACAGAGGCCTTAAATTCTACAGTCTGCTGCCTGAAGAGCTTATCAACTACACTTTGCCAAACGGCAGATATTTTGAGTATAAGGACCTGAAGGACCTTTGCTATGGAGATATCGAACACCTTAAGGAAGTTGTATCTGGAACCAAGTATAAGGAGTTGGTCAACGAGGATAGGGATATTGACCTGTATATGGAGATCAGAATCCAAAGACATCTATATGATAAGTTCAAGAATTCCTTTACGAGGGGTAAACTTGATATTTCAATATCTATAGCCTATATACATCTTCTAGAATTTGAAATACGAGATATCATATCCATACTGGAGGCAAAAAAATATGGATTGTCCTACTTTGAAACAAAGGATTATTTAGTAAGGACTATAAAAGGAAGTGGTGAATAATGTCCGTTGAGAAAATGACGATGATGAATATCATCGGTAAAGTCGACGAGGTTGACGGAGTTCTTAAAGATCTCCTGAAAACAAAGAAAGTCGATTTGGTGTCAGCTCTCAAGCAAATTGAGGAGAACAATTTTCTATTTGATGTAAGCGATGAGAACGTTGACAGACTGATTGATCTAAACTACATAACCTCCTATGAAAAAGACGAGAAGTTTGAGGAAGTCGTCAAAAAAGGAGAAGAATTAGAATCAATCCTAAATCTTGAGTTTGATAGGGCTGCAATCGATACTGATGCACCAATGATGAAGAAGGAAGTAATCATCAGTGAGATCGAGCAGATTTATCATGAAGTACAAGAACCGAAGGCAATGATTCATGCCTTGGAAAAAGAAGTGGATTATCTTGAAAACTTCCATGCCAACAGCTTCAAGGAGGTTCAGGACTTTCCTGTAACTATTGAAGAGTTGAGAAACATGGAGTATTTCAGCTTTAAAATGGGAATCCTTTCAAAGGAAGACCGTTACAAGCTAAAGAAAAATTATGAGAACATTCTTGCCATACTTCTTCACACAGGTACAAGTGTTGATGGAGAGGTATATTTTGTGCTGTACCCATCCAAGCTTGAGGAAGAGATGAAAAGAATCCTTAGATCCCTTAATTTCAGGGAGATCATTATCCCCAAGGAGTATTCAGGGACGCCTCAAGAAATCAGAGAGAAGCTCGAAAGAAACAAGGAGAGATTACACTCTGAAATACAGGGACAGGAAAATATACTTGAGGAAATTAAGAGCCGACACAAGGATAGGATAAAGCAACTGATAGATCAGCTATGGCTTACATCAAGACTGGATGATATAAAGAGAAATGTTGCAATATCAAAGAAGTATTTCTATCTATCTGGATGGATTGCTGAATCAGATGTTGCTGAGATGAAAAGGGTACTTGGTGGTCATGAAGACATGCTTTCAATGTTCAAGGGTGACACAAGTGAAAAGCCACCCACGAAACTTAAGAACAATTGGTTCTTTGAACCCTTTCAATGGCTGGTCAACCTTTACGGAACTCCTGCCTACAACGAGCTAGACCCAACACCATTCGTTGGATTATCCTATATGCTGTTCTGGGGAATAATGTTTGGAGATCTTGGTCAGGGTGCTGTTTTAGTATTGGGAGGTATTTGGCTTGGAAAGAAGATGAAGCTTTTTGGAGGACTCCTTACAAGACTTGGAATATCATCAATGATTTTCGGGACATTGTACGGTGCGGTATTTGGAATTGAGACCTTGATACCGGCATTATGGATGAAGCCCTTTGAGAACATAAACGATATTCTTATGGTAGCAATATTTGCAGGGATTGGAATACTACTTGTCTCATATGTTTACGGAATTATAAATGCATACAAGAGACACGACATTGAAGAGGGATTGTTTGGCAAGGAAGGTGTGGCAGGAGTAATACTTTATCTTATGCTTCTGGCAATTGTAGGAGGATCTCTGCTTGGCATTCAGATAATCCCAATGCCATTGGGAGTTGCAATCGCCGTTGTGGCACTTCTTGGAATCGTCTTCAGATTGCCATTGACACATATGATAGAAAAGAAAAAACCCCTTCACGGAGATGATGTAGGTGGCTATTATGTGGAATCGATATTTTCCCTTATTGAGACCTTTCTGGCTATGTTAAGTGGAACAATTTCATTTATTAGGGTTGGAGCATTTGCCCTTACCCACGTGGGACTTTTCCTTGCATTTGAAACCATAGGACATATGTCTGGGACCACCATGGGGGCAATAATCGCCATGGTAGTGGGAAATATATTCGTACTGGGTCTAGAGGGTCTGATTGTATTCATTCAGGGAATGAGACTTCAATATTATGAATTGTTCAGTAGATATTACAAGGGAGACGGTCAGGAGTTCAAACCTGTAAGTCTTGAAAATAATTAATTACATTTTAGGAGGAGATTATATGTCATTTGTTTTGATATCAACAACATTACTAGTTTTACTTACAATAGGAACGGGAATTTTCATGATGTACAACCAGATGGAGGGCGGAAAAAACAGACTTAAGAAGATTTTAAGAACCAACCTGTTTATCTTTTTACCACTTCTTATAATCGCAGTGATCGTAATGGTTCCACATGGAATCAATGCAGCTGAAACTGAGGCAGCAGGACTGTCATCAGCAGCAGGATTAGGATTCATATCAGCGGCTCTTGCGACAGGTATAGCTACACTTGGAGCAGGTTATGCGGTTGCCGTTGTTGGTTCAGCAGCTCTTGGAGCAGTATCAGAGGATGCATCACTTCTTGGTAAGACGCTTATATTCGTAGGTCTTGCAGAGGGTATTGCAATATATGGTCTTATAGTATCAATCATGATTCTTGGTAGGTTATAAATATGAAATCCATCCTGATCAGCGATAACAAGGATACAATCATTGGTATGAGACTGGCCAGCATAGATGGAGTTCTGGCCCAGACAAGGGAGGATATCCTCCTTCGCTTCAATGAGGCCGTGGAGGATGAGACAATCGGTATAATAATTGTAACAGAGAACATATTCGATAAAATTACAGATCAAGTACTGGAGCTTAAACGAAGTGGAAGCAAGCAGTTGGTTGTTACAATACCAGATAGGACTGGCCTTAAGGATAAAAACTTTATTATGAGACATATTAAAGAATCCATAGGCATTAAAATTTAGGTGGTGAACTTATGATAACAGTTGAGGAAAAACTTGATATTTTCCATAAGATTGTTTACAGGGACGAGGAAGAGAAATTTCTTAGCGCCCTTAGAGAATTGGAAGAAGCCAATGAAAGGCTTCTGGAGAACAAGAGAAAAGAACTGGAGCAGCAAAGAGGTGAAATAATCCGAAGAAAGAAGAATCAAGCCAGGATTGAAAGAAATGAAATAAGGTCCAAAGAGCTTGAGGATACAAAGGCAAGGCTTCGTGCAAAGAGAAAGGAACTGGAAATTGATCTTGTGGATGCCATTGTAAAGAGGGCAAAGGAATATGTCACAACAAGAGAATATGGCGAGTACCTTTGCCATAACCTTGATAGGCATCTTAAGGAGTTTGAGGACGACGAGCTTGTACTGATACTTAGGGAAAATGACAAGCTGATATCAGAAAACTGTATCAAGGGCCTCAAAACTGCAACGGGAAAAACCTTCATCGTTCAGACCATGAGTGAGGATATGATCGGAGGATTTATTATCAGTGACAAGAATAGGACTTTCAACATTGACCATACACTGAGAACCTTGATCAAGGGAAAAGAATACCTGATTGGCAAGAGGCTTTGCCAAACGCTTGAAGGGGTAGGTGATTTGGATGGATAATCTTATTGGAGAAATACAGATGATAAATGGTCCTGTAATTCTTGGAAAGAATATGACGGGATTCAAGATGAGAGAGATGGTTACCGTCGGTAAGAAGAAGCTTATAGGTGAGGTAATATCAATAGATGGTGATTTTGGAACTGTTCAGGTATACGAGGAAACGGAGGGACTTAAGAGAGGCGAGGCTATAGTTTCCACTGGAAAACCCCTATCACTTAAGCTGGGACCTGGGATGCTTGGGAACATGTTTGACGGAATCCAGAGACCTCTGAAGAAAATCAGAGATGATCACGGTAGTTTTATCCCGGAGGGAATAGGACTTCTTTCAATTGATGAAGAGATGCTTTGGGATGTTGAATTCCTGGTTTCAGAGGGGGACTATGTTAAACAGGGGCAGGTTTTCGGGAAGGTTGAGGAAACTCCCTTGATAACACATAAACTGCTTATACCCGCAGGAGTTGAAGGAAAGGTAACCTTCAGGACTGCACCAGGGAAATACAATATAAACGAAGTGCTTCTTAAGGTAACTGATCTGGATGGAGAAAAACACGATGTTAAAATGCACCAGGAATGGCCTGTAAGGGTTCAGAGACCTGTTGAGAAAAGACTGCAGATTGACAAGCTTTTGGTTACAGGGCAGAGGGTACTTGACATTTTCTTCCCTATTGCAAAGGGAGGTACAGCCGCAATCCCAGGAGGATTCGGTACCGGAAAGACAATGACACAGCATCAGCTTGCAAAGTGGTCAGATGCAGACATAATAGTATACGTAGGTTGTGGAGAGAGGGGTAACGAAATGACGGAGGTTCTTGAGGACTTCCCCAAGCTTATTGACCCAAAATCCAACAGACCAATAATGGAAAGAACAGTATTGATTGCAAATACATCAAACATGCCTGTTGCAGCCAGAGAGGCATCCATATACACTGGAATAACTATGGCTGAATATTTCAGGGATATGGGTTATAACGTCGCAATAATGGCAGACTCAACATCCAGGTGGGCGGAGGCACTTAGGGAGATTTCAGGACGTCTGGAGGAAATGCCTGCAGAGGAAGGATATCCTGCATATCTTCCATCAAGACTTGCACAGTTCTATGAAAGAGCTGGATATGTAAAGACTTTGTCAGGGGAGGAAGGTTCAGTTACAATAATCGGAGCCGTATCCCCTGCAGGTGGAGACTTTTCAGAACCAGTAACAGAGAATACCAAGAGATTTGTAAATGTATTCCTGGGTCTGGACAGGGAGCTTGCCTATTCAAGGCACTACCCGGCCATCAACTGGCTCAACTCATATAGTGGATACAGTGAAATGATCAAAAAGTTCTACGAAAAGGAGCTAGATGAGGACATTGAAGGAATAAGAAACAGGATGCTCAATCTTCTCTTTGACGAGAGCAGGCTATTGGAAATAGTGCTTCTGGTAGGTGAGGACGTACTGCCTGATGACCAGAGGCTCATCCTTGAGATTGCAAGGGTTCTAAAGATAGGATTCCTTCAGCAGAATGCATTCCACAAGGACGATACCTATGTTCCTTTGAAGAAGCAGCTTGAGATGCTGAAGACCATAGAGCTACTCTACGAAAGAGGACTTAAGGCCATCAAGATGGGAATACCTATATCAAGGGTAAGGGATTCTGAGCTCTATGAAGATGTAATCAAAATCAAATACACCATATCAAATGACGAGATCGAGAAGTTACAGGGAATGAATACAAGAATAAATGATTTCTACAACCAGTTGGAATCAGAGTATTCGGCATAGTGGGTGATTAGATGAAGAGAGAATATTTAAAATTAGATAGAGTTAAGGGAGCTCTTATTGAGCTTTCAAAGATTCATTCAGTAGGATATGGTGAGATTGTTGAAATAACCGACCGATATGGAAAAACAATGGTCGGACGTGTAATAAAGATCGATGGTGATGATGTTGTAGTACAGGTATTCGGAGCAACAATGGGAATTTCTGTTGAAAACACCAAGGTAAGTTTCCAGGGCAAGGCCTTTGAGATACCTCTTTCCAAGAGTATAATGGGAAGAACCTTCAATGGCATAGGTCAGCCCATAGATGGTGGAGGAGATATTTACTCAGAAAACACCTACAATGTAAACGGTAGACCCTTGAATCCGGTTTCGAGGGAGTACCCAAGAAACTACATTCAAACGGGCATATCATCAATAGACGGCTTGACAACACTGATAAGAGGTCAGAAGCTTCCGATATTTTCGGGAGCGGGTCTGCCACACAATGAATTGGCTGCTCAGATTGTACGTCAGGCAAAAATTCAGTCAAAGGAGGGGGACAACAACTTCTCCATTGTGTTTGCAGCAATAGGCGTAAAGCATGACGAGGCATTCTTCTTTGAGGAAGCTTTCAAGAAGGCAGGAGTGCAGGAAAAGGTAGTAATGTATGTAAACTATGCTGATGACCCCATCATGGAGAGGATCATAGCTCCAAGATGTGCCCTGACTGCAGCTGAGTACCTTGCTTACGAGGAAAATCAGCACGTGCTTGTAATCATGACGGACATAACAAGCTATGGGGAGGCCCTTAGAGAGGTATCATCACTAAGGGAAGAGGTACCAAGTAGAAGGGGTTACCCTGGATATTTGTACTCAGATCTGGCAGCCCTTTACGAAAGAGCTGGAATGATTCATGAGGTGGAAGGATCAGTAACTCTGATACCAATACTTACAATGCCAAATGATGATATAACCCATCCGATACCTGACCTTACGGGATATATCACGGAGGGACAGGTTGTATTGGAAAGGGCTCTTGACCAGAAGGGAATCTATCCTCCAATAAATGTATTGCCATCATTGTCACGTCTTATGAAGGACGGCATAGGTGAGGGCTTTACCAGGGAAGACCATCCTGATGTGTCCAACCAGCTATTTTCAGCCTATTCAAAGGTTCAGGAAATCAGAGCTCTTGCTCAGATAGTTGGAGAAGAGGACCTATCGGATAAGGACAAAAAGTACATGAAGTTTGGAGATGCCTTTGAGAAGAGATTCGTAACTCAAAGCTTTACAGAGAACAGGGACATGGGAGATACATTGGACTTGGCTTGGCAATTGCTTAAGCTTCTCCCTAAAGAAGAACTTGACCGACTTAATCCGGAACTTATTGAAAAGTATATGAAATAGGGTGAGACAATGGCTGTTTATAAAATAACTCCAACCAAGGCCAATCTTATAAAGTCCAAGAATTCCCTTAAGTTTGCTCAAAAGGGATATGAACTTCTGGATAAGAAGAGAACAGTCCTTATAAGGGAAATGATGGCTTTGATTGATGTTGCCAGTGAACTTCAAGACAGGATTGACAAGACCTTTGCACAAGCCTATGAAGCATTGAAGCTTGCAAACATAACCATGGGTTCCGAGTATGTGGAGGAGCTTGCCCAGTCCCTTGCAAAGGAAAGGGACTACCAGGTTCTTTTCAAGTCTGTCATGGGTGTTGAGGTTCCCAGAATCCGAATAGAGGATGTACCCTTTACTACGGAGTATGGTTTCTTTAGAACCAACCCCGCTTTTGACAAGGCTGCCATACAGTTTGGGGAGATAAGAAGGTTGATCTATCAGCTGGCTGAGGTTGAGAACTCGGTGTATAAGCTGGCAATGGAGATAAAGAAGACGCAGAAGAGGGCGAATGCCCTTGACAAGATACAGATTCCAAGATATCAATCAACAATAAAGTATATTGATGAGGTTCTTCAGGAAAAGGAAAGAGAGGACTTCTTCAGACTCAAAAGAGTCAAGGGAAAGACAAAACCAAAGAAGAAAGTATAAAGAGGAAGCCACCTGGCTTCCTCTTTATTTATGACTAACAAGCATTTTATCCTTTATATTCCAAAGCTCCTGTGACAGGTCCACAAAGTATTCATGGGGTCTTTCAAATCTCTTTACCTCGTCCCAAAGATTCCCGATTTCAGATTTGCAGAAATCCCTTATTTCATGTACATCAGGTCCCTCATAAACACTCTTGCCCTTGTCAAACAACTGAACAAGAAGAGGCCTTGTATAGTAATCCGTAAGGGTTTTACGCTTCCAGGTGAACAGCGGGTGGAAGATTTCATATGGACCATCCTCAGGGACCTTCTCGTCATGGAGAGTTATGACATCAGCCATGGGGGTATGGGTTTTTCTGTCATAAAATCTATAGATCTGTTTAAATCCGGGTGTAGTGATTTTCTCTACATTGTTGCTGATTTTTATCTTTGGTTCCAGTACTCCGTCCTTTTCAATGGCTACAAGCTTGTATACACCACCGAAAATCGGTTCGGACTTGGCAGTGATAAGTCTCTCTCCAACTCCGAAGGCATCAATCTTAGCCCCCTGGGTAATCAGGTCCTTTATTACAAATTCATCCAGACTGCTGGATGCCATAATTTGAACATCATGGTAGCCTGCTTCATCAAGCATTGCTCTGGCTTCCTTGGAAAGATATGCAATGTCACCACTGTCGATCCTTATGCCCTTTGGCCTGAATCCTCTTGGAACCACTTCTTCGTCAAAGACCTTGATGGCATTGGGTATTCCTGTTTTTAGGGTGTTGTAGGTATCCACAAGCAATGTACAGCTTCCAGGATAGGTCTTTGCATAGGCCCTAAAGGCCTCAAGCTCTGTAGGGAACATCTGAACCCAGCTGTGAGCCATTGTTCCAAGTGCCGGTATGCCAAAATCCCTATCAACAATCGTACTTGAGGTTCCAATGCAGCCACCTATATATGCAGCTCTTGCCCCCTGGATTGCTCCATTGTAGCCCTGAGCCCTTCTTGATCCAAATTCAATTACGCTTCTTCCGTCTGCAGCACGCACTATTCGGCTGGCCTTGGTTGCTATAAGGGATTGGTGGTTTATGGTAAGGAGAATCATGGTCTCAACTAGCTGAGCCTGAATAACCGGTCCCCTGACTATTACAAGCGGCTCTCTCGGGAATATGGGAGTTCCCTCCGGAATTGCCCAGACATCACATACAAACCTGAAGTTCGCCAGGTAATCAAGGAATTTTTCACTAAAGATCTCCTTGCTTCTAAAGTATTCAATATCCTCCTTGTCAAAGCTCAAGGTCTTGAGATAGTCTATGAGTTGCTCCACACCAGCCATTATTGCATATCCTCCGTCGTCGGGTATGGATCTAAAAAACATGTCGAAGTAAGCGATGGTGTCATTCATGCCGTTCTCCAAATAACCGTTTGCCATGGTGAACTCATAGTAGTCTGCCAGCATGGTCAGGTTTTTCTTGTCGGTCCAATCAAATTTATCCATGGTTCCTCTCCTTTTTTTGTGTATTATGTACATTATAGCAAGTTTTCAGTAAATTTTGGAGGTTTTAATCAAAACTTTCAATATAATGGGAAAAGAGCAAAAAATAAGAAAGGTTCATCCTTTTTCATGGGGATAAACCTTTCATTTTAAATAGGACTCTGAATAACCGCTCCAACATGAACTTTTTGGTTCAATCACTTATCCTTAAACACTCCTTAATTTAAGTTACAGAGGATTAAACTCTAATCTTATAACCTAATAAGTTATTTAGTTGTTACACTTCCATAACCCTTAAGGTTACTTTTTTGTGGTTTATCGGGATACCACAAATCCCTGCTACAGGTACTTCTTTTACTGCAATTTTACTACTTTACTACTTTCTACTCTTCTTTTACCATCATACTTGCTTAAACTACATAAACCTGGAATTCTACAACGGTAATACTTTAATAGGTGTAGCAACTTACATCTAAAACTTTCTACATCTTAAACTTGTTCTACAGTACTATCTTTTCTTACATTGCCAACTTCCTACAGCTTGTTTCATTTAGCTTCTACAACAGTAACTTCTAAATAGGTGTAGCTTTGAATTCAGATTTTACCTGAATCCTTTATCAATACTTTGCATTGTTACTTGAATCTTTCCAGGTTCAATAAACTTCTACAACTTATTGATTGAATTTTAGTTGGATGCAGTTATCAAAGTCCTATGAAACCATAATATCAACTTTGCTTCATTGAAGCAGTGAGTTAATATATGATTTGTAATTATATTATACCCACATATATTTTTCTAAACACAAAAAATAAAAAAAGTTTACATAAAAAAAGCAGGGAGTCAATAAAACGGCTCTTTCTGCTTATTTATAGGTCAAAATTTCTTTAAGAATTTATTTTGCGCTCTCCCTTTTCGGTGATGCTCAGCATTTTTAGGGGAATTGTATTGCAGCTTGAGACTGAACATCCTGAACACTTTGTCTCACAGGTGGGGGATCCAAGATCTTCATCCAAGTATCCCATTCTCACCAAGGTCTTTATCATGTCCTCCAGAACATCCTCGGATACCTCCAGATTCTTGGCAATTTGTTGTCTTGAATAAACATTCGCTTCCTTGATTTCCTTCAATACTTCCTTAAGCATTTCATATCCTCCTTAAAAGCCCATCAATGAACCTATCTGATAAACCAGAACTGCCAGTGACCAGGCCAGAACAAATGGATATATTGCCATAAAAGCAGCCCATTTGTAAGAGTTTGTCTCTTTTTTTACGGTGGCAATAACCGCTGCACATGGCGTATAAAGAAGTGTCATTACCAGGAAGGACACTGCAGAAAGTGTAGTGAAGGAGTCCCTGATTGCATTAACAAGCTCAGAGCCCTCACTGACTCCAGCATATACCATTCCAAGCACAGCTACAACAGCCTCCTTGGCTGCTATACCGGCAAAGAGACTTACGGATGCCTGCCATGTACCAAAACCTGCCGGGGCAAATAGAGGTGCAATAAATTGACCTACCCTACCTAGGATGCTTTCCTGGGAGTAAGGCTCAACACCCATTGGAAGCACCGACATAACCCACAGAAGTGCAACAACTGCAAATATTACCGTTCCTGCCCTCTTGACAAAATCCCAAACCTTTTCCCACATATCCCTTAAAACACTTGTTGGAGAGGGCAGCCTGTAGGGTGGCAGTTCCATAATGAAATGAGAGGATTCTCCCTTAAAGAGGGTTTTGCTGAAAAGCTTACCCATCAGAAGAGCCATTCCTATTCCAAGAGCATAGATTATAAAAAGAACAAGTCCACCATTGTTTGGAAAGAAGGCAGCTATGAACACAAGGTAGATCGGCAGTCTCGCCCCGCATGACATAAAGGGGTTGATAAGTATTGCAATCATCCTGTCCTTTTTGTTTTCCAGTGTTCTTGTTGCCATTATTCCTGGCACATTGCATCCAAAGCCGACTATCATTGATATGAAGGTCTTTCCATGAAGTCCAACGGCACGCATTATTCCATCCATGATATATGCTGCTCTTGACATGTATCCAGTGTCTTCAAGTATCGCAAGGAAGAAGTAGAGGACCATTATCAGGGGTACGAATACCAACACGGCACCCACACCACCTACAAATCCCTCAATGACAAATGAGACCAACCAATCTGGAGATCCCACTGACACCAGCCAGCCTTCCACAAACTCTCCAAAAATCTCAATCGCAGTTTCCACATAGCCTCCCAGAATATCGGATCCAACAACAAAGGTAAGCTGGAACACCAGATACATTATAAGTCCAAAAATTGGCAGACCGAACAACCTACTTGTAAGGATCCTGTCTATCTTATCTGTGGCGGTGACTATTTCTTCAGCTGGTTTGACTACACATTTTTTGGTGATTCCGTTTACGTATGCATATCTTTTGTCCACAATATCCAGCTCGTAATCCACATTATCAGCTTGAAGTGATTTCAGATGAGTCTTGACCTGATCCATTTTCTCCACAATGGAGAGCATCTCCTGGTCTCCCTCCAGCAGCTTCAGTGCAGTCCAATCGTCGGGATAAGGAAGGGACTCATCCTTAAGCAGATCACGGATTTTTGAAATTTCTTCATCTATTTCCTTGCCGTAGGTAAAAACAATTTTTCTTGGTTCTTGATTCATGGCCTTTAGGGTTCCATCAATAAGCTCCTGGATGCCCTTTTTCTTGGCGGCAACAGTTGATATGACAGGTACTCCAAGTGCTTCTGAAAGGTCCTTTGTGGATATCATGATCTGCTTGGATTCGGCCTCGTCCATCATATTCAAGGCCACAACAACATTAGCACCCATTTCCAGAAGCTGTGTAGTCAGATAGAGGTTCCTCTCAAGATTTGTTGCATCCACAACATTGATTACAACATCCGGATTGCCTTTTACGATAAAGTCCCTTGCCACAAGCTCATCCTCTGAATAAGCACCAAGGCTGTATGTACCGGGAAGGTCAACTACATTATAAAGGGCTCCCTTGTGCTTAAAGGAGCCTTCTTTTTTTTCTACAGTCACTCCCGGCCAGTTTCCCACATGCTGGTTCGAGCCGGTAAGCACATTAAACAAGGTGGTCTTCCCGCTATTGGGATTTCCCACCAATGCTATATTTTGCATAAATTGCGTCCTCCTCGATGAAATCTATTATCAATCAAAATTAAACTATTCCTTCTCCACCACGATATGTGAAGCAAGGCCTCTTCCAATGGCAAGCTTGGAGCCTGACATGGACACAATTATTGGACCGAAATCATTCTTTACCATTTTAAGCTCAGCTCCGCTGTTAAGACCCAGTTCATAAAGTCTTTTTCTGGCATAGCCTCCGCCCATAACCTGTTTAATTCTGCACTTGTCATTCTTTTTTACTCCTGAAAGTACCATAGTGCAATTCAACACCTTTCTATGTAAATTAATGGAATATCTTGATAACTATTATCAATTATAGAATAATACATTTCCTACATAATTGCAAGGTTTTTTTCTCCACAAGCCTTGGACTTATGATAATTTTCACCGGGTGCTCAGGGAAGTATTATGCATGGACAGTAAAGTGAGTTACTCAGAAGGGAAAACAAGACAAAAAGGCATTAAAAAATGTTATAATTTGAACATTTCAGAAAATAAAACCATAACACATACCTTCGTGCGTTAAATTAGTAGTACCAAATTGACGAAAAACATGGTAAAATTTATAAAAGATTACCAATATTTACAATTTATGCCCTTGGGTATTTTGGTAAGGTACCTGATCCCACCGGCAAATACTACTTAAGGAGGAAGATCATGAAAAGAGTATTGTTATTCATGCTTGCAATGATAATGGCTTTGTCAGTACTTGCAGGCTGTGCACCAAAGGAAGAAGCGGAAGCACCGGTGGGGACAGAGTTGCAGGAGCCTGCTGGAGAGGTGAATGACACGCCGTTGGTAGTTGGGTATGCTGCATTTAGCCAGAAATTCAGTCCATTCTTTGCCACAACAGCATATGACATGGATGCTGTAACCCTAACTCAGGTGGCTCTTTTGCAGACTGACAGGGTAGGCGGAATTGTTTACAATTCTATTGACGGAGAGACAATAAGCTATGAGGGCACAGATTATGATTACAATGGAATTGCTGATGTAAAGGTTGATTACGACGAGGCCGCAGACATTACCACCTACAACATCAAAATACGGGATGACGTAATGTTCAGTGATGGCGAGGTCATGGATGCAGATGACATAATCTTCAACTACTATGTCTATTCAGACCCATCATATACAGGGTCAACCACCCTTTATTCATTCCCGATACTGGGGATGGTGAATTACAGGGAAAACAACTCAATGGCAGAGGAATTGGCAGTTACTCCCGAGGAGCTATCAGCAGCCATGGACAACCCAACTGGAGAAATGAGCCAGTTTATTGAGTCCTTTGTAGCCGGTGTCCTAACTGATGAACTTGATTGGGTCAAGAGCCTTTATGGTGATCCTGGCTATGCGACCTATACAGACCAGTACACTGAAGCCAAGGATCTATTGGCATTCTTCTATGGACTTGATGAAGACTACGATTCAACAACCGTTGAGAGCGAAGACCAGGTGCTTGCTGATATAATTGAACAATATGGAGATGACTGGAAGACTCTTGGTGCAAACTATGGAGGAAGCGAATCATACTTCGCAGGGGATGTTGAGGGCGAGGTAGCCACAATACTCCTGAGAGAAAAGCTTGCAGCATCAGACGGTACAGAGGTAAACAGCATTGAGGGTATAAAGAAGCTTAGCCAGACTGAGGTTGAAGTAAAAACCAGGGGATTCGATGCCTCTGCAGTCTATACCATAGCAGGAATTCAAGTTGCTCCAATGCACTATTATGGAAGCGAAGACATGTATGACTATGACAACGAAATGTATGGATTCACAAGGGGAGACCTTAGTGGAATTGAAAGCAAGACCTCTGCTCCGATGGGAGCCGGCCCATACAAGTTCGTTGAATACAAGGATAAGATCGTATACTATGAAGCGAATGAGAACTACTACAAGGGAGAACCAAAAACCAAGTATCTTCAGTTGAAGGAAACAACTGACGGTGAAATGATTGCAGGTGTTGGAACAGGTGTAATTGACCTGGCCAATCCATCAGGATCAAAGGCTAAGTTTGATGAACTGAAGTCCTACAACTCAAATGGGGAAGCTGTAGGGGACAAGATTGTTGCCAATTCAGTCAATAACCTTGGCTATGGATATATCGGAATAAATGCCAACACAGTAAATGTTAAGGGAGAACCCGCATCTGAAGCAAGCAAGAATCTGAGAAAAGGCTTTGCAACAATATTTGCAGTTCATAGAGATGTTGCAATTGATAGCTACTACGGAGATGCAGCTTCTGTAATCAACTACCCGATATCCAATACATCATGGGCAGCTCCTCAGAAGTCAGATTCAGGCTATGAAATTGCCTTCTCCAAAGATGTAGACGGAAATCCAATATATACAGAAAATATGGTTGCAGATGATAAATACGATGCAGCTGTTGAAGCTGCTAAGGGATACTTCGTTGCAGCAGGCTACACCTTTGACGAGGCATCTGGAAAGTTCACAGCTGCACCTGATGGAGCAAGTATGGAGTATGAGGTTATAGTTCCGGCTGATGGAGTCGGTGATCACCCTGCATTTGCAATACTTGCAGATTCAAAGACAAGCTTGGAAAAATTGGGAATTACGCTTACAATAAATGACCCGGCAGATGCGAATGTACTTTGGGATACACTGGATGCCAATACACATGAAATGTGGACTGCAGCATGGGGATCCACAATCGATCCAGATATGTATCAGGTTTACCACAGCTCAAATGGAAAGGGTCTTGGTGGAACAGACAGCAACAACTACAATATAGCAGATCCGGATTTGGACAAGGCAATTCTTGATGCCAGAAAGAGTGCCGACCAGGAATACAGAAAAGGAATATACAAGCAGGCTCTTGATATAGTCCTTGACTGGGGAGTTGAAATACCAACATATCAGAGACAGAATCTTGTTATCTTCAGTCCTGAGAGAATAAACATGGATACTGTAACCCCTGATATTACAACCTACTGGGTGTGGATGAACGATCTGGAAACACTAGAGATGAAATAGCAAGTAAGATACTTTCAAAAGCCCGCTATTGTGCGGGCTTTTGGATTTTAACTAAGGATTCATGCTGGTATTAGTATCTAGACGTTATTAAAAGAATATACTAAAAGAGGGATACTCAATGCGAAAATACATACTTAAGAGACTATTGATTTCTGTTGTCCTTTTGTTTTTTGTTTCACTTATAATCTACACCCTGATGAGAAGCATACCCACATCCTATGTTGAGTCCCAGGCAAGGATTCTTTCCTCAAGACCTGGGTCAAAATCCTACAGTGAGTGGTTGGCACAATTGAACCAGGCATATGGTCTGGATATTGGAATAATTCCGGGGTTTTTCAAATGGCTTTCTAACGCAATCAGAGGAAACTTTGGGGATTCCTGGGCCTTTAGCGTGCCCGTAACCCAGAAATTTTCAGAGGTCATCTGGGACTCCTTCATTCTTGGATCGATCGCATTTGTGCTGCAGGTGATGATTTCAATACCATTGGGAATTTTGGCCGCAAGGAAGCAATATAGCAAGACGGATTATGCCGTCACAGTGGTTGCTCTTCTTGGCATTTCATTGCCCACCTTCTTTTTTGCAACAGTGCTCAAGCTTATATTCTCAGTAGGGCTGGGATGGTTTGACCTGTATGGAAAGGTGGGACGAAACTACATGCAGTTGGATCCAATGGGTCAATTTCTGGATGTGGCTTCCCACTTTGTACTTCCAATAATGACCCTGACAATCATAGGAATAGGAAGCCTTATGAGATACACCAGAACAAACATGCTGGAGGTCCTGAATTCAGACTTCATAAGGACGGCAAGGGCAAAGGGTCTATCTGAAAAGAGGGTTATAAACTTCCACGCCTTTAGGAACACCCTGATACCAATAGTTACAATTCTTGGGGGATCCCTGCCAGGTCTTTTCGCAGGAGCCCTGATAACTGAAACCCTTTTCCAAATTCCTGGTATAGGCTACACAGGCTATCTGGCAATGGTTAGTGGGGACATTCCATTCACCATGTTCTACATGGTGTTTCTGGCGGTCCTAACCCTTTTGGGAACCCTTATAGCAGATATTCTTTATGCAGTTGTAGACCCAAGGGTCAGAATTAGTTGATGGAGGTGATGTGACATGACAGATAGCAGCAATGAGTTGACTAAGAAAAAAGAGGAGCTTAAAGATAAGGGCCACATCAGCAGCTCCAGGGAACTTGGGGATGAGCAGAGGGTAAGGGTCCTTTCACCGGGGATGCTTGTTGTAAAAAGGTTTATCAGGAACAGGCTTGCAATAATAGGTCTTGTAATAATATCATTCATGTTCTTGTTTTCATTTCTTGGGGGTATTTTAAGTCCGTATGATGAGACTCAGGTTTTCAAGCATATTGGGACCATGTCAAAGGAATACGCAAGCGTAACCCACAATGAGGTGTATAGGTTCACTGGAGTACAGGATTCAAACTACACCGGTGCTGCCCATTCACAGTTTGTTCTGGCAAGAAATGCCGGAAGGGATTCTTTTTCACATGGTGAAGATGAGTACTACATTTCAGAGGAGGCCAATGACCTGTATAGGGTGTTTACATCCATACCAATTGCAACAATTCTTAATTTTCGTGGGGTGATGTCTGTTAATCCAATGGAGGGGGAATCCATTCCCCCTGAGCTTGAAGCAACAGCTAAATTGACACTTGACAACAGAGAAGCTCAATTCCTTCTTGAGGGAGAAGTGTACACCATAAGACAAAGTGGACGGGAGTACATACTGGGTAGGACAGAGCCTGTTGCTGTGGAGTCAAAGTATATAATTGATCCTGCAGAGGCAGATGCAGATATAGACTATGAATTCGCTTATGAGTCTGAAATAGCCTTTAGAGCTGGAAATGTCGATTCCTTTGAAGCTGGAGGAATCAAATATCAGATTGAGAGGGAAGAAAATCTGGGGGTCATATATAGGGAAGACGGTGGAAATATGGAGGAATATGCAATAATTTCAAGGCTTTCAATTCAGCCAATTTCTCAGGACGTGTTTCTGACTGTGGATTTCAAGAAAGCCTTGAGCAATGCAATTGAAAACAGGGAAAGGTCCTTCCTGTTTCCTGATCTCCAAGGAAATGAGAAAGAGTATGAGCTATCAAGACTTAATAATGTTTATACAGTAAAGACAGAAACGGAAACACACCTGATATCCATACATGAACAACCCTCATGGGAGCATTGGCTGGGAACGGACAAGCATGGAATGGATGTCCTTACAAGACTGATGTATGGAGGAAGAATCTCCCTTACAATAGGCTTTATTGTAGTCCTACTGGAGTCCATTCTTGGAATCATCATGGGAGGTCTAGCCGGGTATTTCGGGAAATGGGTTGACATGTTAATAATGCGTATAGTTGACGTGTTCAACTGCATACCCTTCCTCCCGCTTCTGATCATACTTGGAGCGGTGATGGACCAGCTTGAGGTTGCACCTCAGCTTAGAATATACTTTCTGATGCTAATACTTGGTCTAATGAGCTGGCCAGGTATAGCAAGAATGGTAAGGGGACAGATTCTCTCCCTTAGGGAGCAGGAGTTCATGCTGGCAGCTGAAGCAACTGGAATTTCCGTTTCCAGAAGAATTTTCAAGCACCTGATACCAAATGTCATTCCTCAGCTTATAGTGTTTGCAACAATGGGACTTGGCAGTGTAATACTTTATGAATCAACCCTGAGCTTCCTGGGTCTAGGTGTAAAATTCCCTCTTGCATCATGGGGAAACATAATAAGCGGTGTATCCACAGCCTATGAGATGACCAACTTCTGGTTTGTCTGGATACCGGCCGGGATGCTGATTCTCCTTACTGTATTGGGCTTTAACTTTGTCGGCGATGGACTCAGGGATGCATTTGACCCCAAGATGAAACGGTAGGTGAGACATGGACAAGAACAAGGGATTTTTTGATAGATTCAAAAGCATAGGAAGAGGATTAGGTAAATATAACGGCAAAAACATACCTAAGAGTGTCAATTACCTGTCTGCCAAGGAGCTTAGGATTATTTCAAAGGAAAACAGAAAAATCACCGAGGAGCTTGAACTCAAAAGAAATAGGGTTGGAGTTTCCGAGTCTGAGTATCGGACAACAATGAAGAATCCTGACAATATACTTGAAATAGAAAACCTCCACACCTACTTCTTTACAGACATTGGAGTTGTAAAGGCGGTTGATGGAGTTTCCTTCAATGTTCCCAAGGGAAAGACGGTTGGTGTTGTAGGTGAGTCAGGATGTGGGAAATCAGTGACTTCACTATCAATAATGCATCTTGTGCAAAGACCTCAGGGTCAGATTGTGGAGGGTGAAATAAGATTTGACTCAGGGGATATGATCTATGACATTGCAAAGACTCCCACTGACAGAATGCAAAAGCTTAGGGGAAACCAGATTTCCATGATATTTCAGGAGCCCATGACAAGCCTTAACCCGGTTTTCAAGGTGGGTATGCAGATTGATGAGGTAATTGAGCTCCACAATAGCCACATGACAAAGGATCAGGTTAGACAACGGACATTAGAGATGATAGAGATGGTTGGCATAGCAGATTCGGGAGGAGTATATGAAATGTATCCCCATGAGCTGTCGGGAGGGATGAGACAGAGGGCGATGATAGCCATGGCACTTGCATGCAGTCCCAAACTGATAATTGCCGATGAACCCACAACAGCCCTGGATGTAACAATACAGGCCCAGATCATGGACCTTTTAAGGACCTTGAAGGACCAAATAAACAGCAGCATCATGCTTATCACCCATGACCTTGGTGTAATTGCTGAAATGGCAGATTATGTGGTTGTAATGTACGCAGGAAGGGTTGTAGAGCAGGGAAGTGCAAGGGATATATTCTACAATCCACTTCATCCTTATACTGTTGGTCTCATGGCCTCAAAGCCAGGAAAGGACAAGAAGGTTGAAAGGCTTTACAGCATCCCGGGTTCGGTGCCAAATCCCATAGACATGCCAAATTACTGCTATTTCAAGGATAGGTGTGACAGAGCATTTGAAGCCTGCGAAGGAGAGTATCCTCCGACATTTTCAATAAGCGAAACACATAGGGTAGCCTGCTACCACTACGCAAACGGAGGAGGTGGGATCCGTGACTGAAGCCGGATTGGCAGCAAGAATGCCATTTGAAAGCAGAGATGATATAATCCAGGTTAGGGACCTTAAAAAATACTATCCCATATCAGGAGGCCTGCTATCAAGGGTTAAGGGATATGTAAAGGCTGTTGACGATGTCAGCTTTAACATCAGAAAAGGATCGACCATGGGACTTGTAGGTGAGTCAGGCTGCGGAAAGACCACTATCGGGAAGACCATCCTGAGGCTGACCGACAAAACAGAGGGCTCGGTTAAATTTGACGGAATTGAGATTCACGACCTTAACAAGCAGGACCTCAGGGCCCTTAGACCAAGGATACAGATAATATTCCAGGACCCTTACTCCAGCCTTTCACCCAGAATGCCTGTTGGAGAGATAATTGGGGAGGCTGTAAGGGAAAGAAAATTGGTGCCCCCTGAAGAATTTGACGATTATATAACAAAGATAATGGAAGATTGTGGTCTTCAGGAATACCACAAGGACAGGTATCCCCACGAATTTTCTGGAGGTCAGAGACAGAGGATCTGTATTGCAAGGGCACTTGCCCTTAACCCGGATTTCATTGTTTGCGACGAACCTGTGTCGGCACTGGATGTATCAATACAGGCACAGATCATAAATCTTTTGAAGGACCTTCAGGAAAAGTACAACCTTACATATCTTTTTATCTCCCATGACCTTTCAGTTGTAGAGCACATATCAGATACTGTTGGGGTAATGTATTTGGGAAACCTTGTGGAGTACTCCAAGAAGGAGACTGTTTTCAGCAATCCATTGCATCCATACACAAAAGCCCTTTTTAGTGCCATACCTGTGCAGGATCCGGATGCAAAAGGAGAGAGGATAATACTTGAGGGAAGCATTCCATCCCCTTCAAATCCACCTTCGGGCTGCAAGTTTCACACAAGGTGCAGCTACTGCATGGATGTGTGCAGGGAGATCATGCCAGAGATGAAGATGGTGGAGGAAGGTCATGAGGTAGCCTGTCACCTTTACTAAAGGAGAAGATTAAAATGAACGGGAAAAATGATTTTAATGATGACCAAAGAGTTGTTGCACCCATGAATATAGAAGGTGCCCCCTGGTTTGTAAGGAGCAGGGATGAAAGCAAGAAGGATACAGGAATATTCATGGGTGAAATGGAAGACCTTAAGGGGAAGGACCTCTTCAGACTGATGAGCTATGCTGTTTTTGCAGGACTTTCAGTTGCAATGGTATTCATAGTCGCATATTTTCTGTTCATAATGTTTGCACTAAATGTTTGGTTTAAATGAAACCAAAATTATATTTGTGAAGAGCCAAGGACGCTTCCATCATCTGGAGGTGTCTTTTTCGTAGGAAGTGGGGTTAGCCACTATTTTGGTTTGACAATTGTCAGTATGCATGCTATCATTTACTTACACACAGACCCCCGGGGAGGGGGTGTAAAGAAAGGATGATACCATGGCAAACAAAAGGCTAACGGTGGATGTTGTGGGAATGACCTGTGCCGCATGCTCGGCAAGGATTGAAAAGTCTCTGTCAAAGCTTGAGGGAATTGACAAGGCCAATGTAAACCTATCCACCAACAAGGCTACAGTAAGTTACGATGACGAAAAACTCCACAAGGGTGATATAGTAAAGACCATTGAGAAGGCGGGATATCAGGTTCCGCCTGAGAAACGAACACTTCTGGTAGAAGGAATGACATGAAGTTCCTGTTCAGCAAGGGTGGAGAAAGCCCTAAACAAACTGGAAGGAGTCACTTCAGCAAATGTTAATCTGTCAACCAACAAGGCGGTTGTGGAGTTCCCATCCGGCATCTTGGAGGATTCACAGATTATTGCAGCCATAGAGAAGGCTGGCTACAAGGCTGAAATTGAAAGGGATGCATCCTCTGACAGGGAGAAGGAACTGAGGGAAAAGGAAATCAAATCCCTGAAGAGGTCCTTTATAATCTCTGCCATATTAACCTTGCCCCTATTCTCGGCCATGTTCTTTCATATGGCAGGTCAGATGAATATCCTGACAAACGGATATTTTCAGTGGGCACTGGCAACGCCTGTACAGTTCCTTATTGGTGCCAGGTTCTACAAGGGGGCCTACAAGTCCCTAAGGGGTGGAGGAGCAAATATGGATGTTCTTATTGCAATGGGAACCTCCGCAGCATACTTCTACAGTGTATACAACATATTCGCAGGAGTTCATGAGTACTACTTTGAGGCATCTGCAGTAATAATTACCCTGATCCTTCTAGGAAAGACCTTTGAGGCGGTCGCAAAGGGCAAGACCTCCGAAGCGATCAAGAAGCTTATGGGTCTTCAGCCCAAGACGGCAAGGGTTCTCAAGGATGGTGAAGAGAAGGAGATCCCCATTGAGAATCTGCAGATCGGGGATGTAATAATCGTCAAGCCAGGAGAGAGGGTACCGGTTGACGGTGTTATAGTTCAAGGAAGCTCATCCCTTGATGAATCAATGATCACAGGTGAAAGCATACCTGTTGACAAGGGAGAGGGAGACCAGGTGGTAGGTGCCACAATAAACAAGTTTGGATCCTTCAGGTTTGAGGCACAAAAAATCGGAAAGGACACTGTGCTGTCACAGATTATAAAGCTAGTTGAGGACGCGCAGGGCTCCAAGGCTCCTGTTCAAAGACTTGCAGACAAGATATCCGGGATATTTGTACCTGTTGTCATAGTGATTGCCTTGATCACCTTCCTGGCCTTCAACTTTATTGACAGTTTCAATACAGGACTGATAAATGCGGTGGCAATACTTGTAATAGCATGTCCCTGCGCCTTGGGACTTGCCACTCCAACCGCCATCATGGTTGGTACCGGAAAGGGAGCGGAAAACGGAATCCTGATAAAGTCAGGAGAGCATCTTGAAAGAGCCCATAAGATGGATTCAATAATATTCGACAAGACTGGAACAATAACAAAAGGAAAGCCTGATGTAACAGATATAGCAAGCTTTGGCGAAGACCGGGATGAGATCTTAAGGATAGCGGCTTCAGTGGAGAAGACCTCGGAGCATCCCCTTGGAGAGGCAATTGTAAAGAAGGCTGAAGAAGAGGGATTGGCCTTAAGTGAAGCTGACAGCTTCTCTGCTGTTCCAGGAAAGGGCTTGAAGGCAATCTTTGAAGGTAAGGATGTTCTAATCGGAAACAGGAAGCTGATGCTTGAGAACCATATTGATATTTCAGATAAGGAAAAGGATATTGAGAAGCTTGAAAGGGAAGGAAAGACAGCAATGCTCCTTTCGGTTGCCGGGAAGCTTGCAGGGATAATAGCTGTTGCTGACGGAATCAAGGAAACCTCCCATGCAGCAATCAAGGAGCTTCAGAGCATGGGCCTAAAGGTGTTCATGATAACTGGGGACAACGAAAGGACAGCAAGGGCAATAGGGGCCCAGGTTGGAATAGATAATATTCTCGCGGATGTTCTTCCCGAGGACAAGGCTACTGAGGTGGAGAAACTTAAGTCCCAAGGGATGCATGTGGGGATGGTTGGAGATGGAATAAACGATGCTCCGGCACTTGCAGCGGCAGATGTGGGATTTGCAATTGGAACTGGTACGGATGTGGCCATGGAGGCAGCAGACATAACCCTTATGAGAGGAGATCTTGGGGGTATTGTGACCGCCATGAGACTGAGTCACAAAACCATGAAGACCATAAAGCAGAACCTTTTCTGGGCCTTCTTCTACAATACCCTTGGAATACCATTTGCGGCCCTTGGATTCCTTAATCCCATGGTTGCTGGAGCTGCAATGGCATTCAGTTCAGTATCAGTTGTATCAAACTCGTTAAGACTAAGAAATTTCAAATAAATAGGAGGAGATAATAATGAAAAAAACAATGATGGTGGAAGGCATGAGCTGTGGACATTGTGAAATGGCAGTAAAGAACTCTTTGAAGGAAGTTGAGGGAGTTCAGGAGGTGCAGGTTGACCTGGCAACAGGTAAGGTGGAAGTTCAGGGAGATAACCTGTTGGACAAGCTTCTGATGGAGGCGGTTGACGAAGCAGGCTACTCGGTAAAAGAGATTGGATAGGAGGAAGCCAAGGTGAACCAGGGGAAGGAAACAGCACTTAAAAAGCTTAGAACCGTTAGGGGACAGGTAGATGGAATAATCAGGATGATAGAAGAGGACAGGTATTGCGTTGACATTTCAACTCAGATACTTTCCATAATCGGTCTCTTGAAAAAGGCCAACATAGATGTACTGAACGGTCACATCAGAACCTGTGTGGCGGATGCCATCCTGGAAGGTGAGGAGCAGGGAGAGGAAAAGATAGACGAGATAATCAACATAATTGATAAGTATATTAAGTAAATCAAGCCCTGCCGGGGAAAGCAATTCCGGCAGGGTTAATTTTTTTGTGTTGACAGGGTATAATAATATTGTAATTCTTACAGAAATTTAATATAATATAATCAACAAAGGTCAAAGAAGGTCAAATAAATATTGAACCATTGGGATGGAGATGATTTTATGGAATATAAGGATTATTATAAGATACTGGAAGTGGACAAATCCGCAAACCAGGATGACATAAAGAAGTCATTTAGAAAGCTTGCAAAAAAGTACCACCCGGATTTGCATCCAAATGACGATAAGGCACAGGAGAAGTTTAAGGAGGTCAATGAAGCCTACGAGGTTCTTGGGGATGAGCAGAAAAGGAAGCAGTACGACCAGTTTGGACAATATGGCTTCTCCAACGGTCAGCAGTTTGACCCTTCACAATTTGGATTCGGTAATTTTGGAGGAGGAAGCCAGTACACCTACACATCTGGAGAAGGAGCTGATTTCTCGGACTTCTTCAATCTGATTTTCGGAGGAGCAGGTGGTAGGGGAGGCTTTGATATGGGTGACATTTTCGGTACAAGAGCAGGAAGGTCAGCCGGTGGGTCCAGAAGACCACAAAGACAATCCTATGAATCTGAGCTTACAATTTCCCTGGAGGATGCCTATAATGGGGTAGCAAGAGATGTCTCATTGAACTTTGGAGGAACCACAAAGAAGATCACCGTAAAGGTTCCCAAGGGAATAACCCCAGGAAAGAAAATCAAGGTCAAGGGAGATAAGTGGGGAATCGACGGGGACATACTATTTAAGATAAATGTAAGTGAAAGCAGGGACATGAGGCTTGAAGGACTTAATATAATTAAAAAAGTTCCGGTTTTGCCATGGGAGGCTGCTCTTGGGGAAAAGGTTGTCGTCCAAACCCTCAGTGGAAAAATCAAGGTGGATATTCCTGAAGGCACAACAGGTGGAACCAGAATGAGGCTTCCCGGCAAGGGATTTGTCGACCTTAAGAACAACAAGGGAGATCTCTATCTTGAAATAACAATCGTGAACCCACCGGAGTTAAAAGAAGAAGAGAAGAGGCTTTACAGAAAGCTTAAGGAAAGCATAGATTACAATCCAAGAAAACAGTAACAGGAGGAATTAAGATGGATATGAACAAATTCACTCAGAAGAGCATCGAGGCTGTTCAGGAGTCCCAAAACATTGCCGTAAGGTTGGGAAATCCGGAGCTGTCTGAGCTTCACATGCATGCGGCACTCATAAAAAGCAGGGATGGTCTTGTGCCCAGGGTACTGTCCCTTATGGGGATAGATTCAGATGAGATCAGAAGTGCTGTGGACAGAAAGCTTGAGAAGCTTCCCAAGCAGTCAGGAGGTAGTATACACCCTGGGAGATCATACTCAAAGATCCTTATGGATGCTGAAGAGGAGGCAAAAATCTTCAAGGATGAATACGTTGGGGTTGAGCACCTTTACCTGGCAATATTGTCTTCCAAGGGCACCCACTCAGGAGATGTCTTCAGGGAGTATGGAATAACAAGGGATGCTTTCCTTCAATCTCTTATGAAGGTCAGGGGAAGTCAGACAATTACATCAGACAATCCCGAGGAGACCTACGAGGCCCTTGAAAGATTTGGACGGGACCTTGTGGAGGAAGCGAGAAGAGGCAGGATGGATCCTGTAATAGGAAGGGACTCGGAGGTCAGAAATGTAATAAGGATTCTATCCAGAAGAACAAAGAACAATCCGGTACTCATAGGTGATCCTGGAGTTGGTAAGACGGCTATAGTTGAAGGTCTGGCCCAAAGAATAGTAAACGGAGATGTGCCAGAGGGACTTAAGGACAAGACAATATTCGCCCTTGACATGGGAGCTCTGGTTGCTGGAGCCAAGTACAGGGGGGAATTCGAGGAGAGGCTGAAGGCTGTGCTTTCGGAGATACAGAAGTCTGATGGCAGGATACTGCTTTTCATTGATGAGCTCCACAATATAGTTGGAGCCGGTAGGGCTGAAGGGTCAATGGATGCAGGGAACCTTCTAAAGCCAATGCTTGCAAGGGGAGAGCTGCACACAATTGGTGCAACCACCCTTGATGAATACAGGAAATATATAGAAAAGGACGCTGCACTGGAAAGGAGATTCCAGAAGGTGCTTGTAACTGAGCCTACAGTCGAGGACACCATTTCAATACTCAGGGGTCTTAAGGAAAAGTATGAGATCCACCATGGAATAAGGATATCAGATGGTGCTGTTATAGCAGCAGCAACCCTATCCGACAGGTACATCTCAGACAGATTCCTTCCTGACAAGGCCATTGACCTGATGGACGAGGCATCAGCAATGATAAGGACCGAAATTGACTCAATGCCCGTGGAGATAGACGAGGTCAGAAGGAGGGTGTTGCAGCTGGAAATCGAGAGGGAAGCCTTGAAGAAGGAAACCGATGATGCCTCCCGAGCCAGACTGGAAAAGCTTGAAAGGGAGCTTGGAGAGCTCAAGAGTGAGTTTGATCTTCTTAAGGCACAGTGGGAAGAGGAGAAGAAGGAAATATCAGCTGAGAAGGAAATCAAGGAGGAAATTGACAGGGTCAAACGAGAAATTGAAGAGGCTGAAAGAAGCTACAATCTTGAGAAGCTTTCACAGCTGAAATATGGAGCCCTTGTTGAACTGGAAAGAAAGCTCAAGGAGGCTCAGGACAAGGAGCATACAGAGGAAAGGCTTCTCAAGGAGGAGGTCACTGAGGAGGAGATTGCAGAGGTGGTGGCAAAATGGACTGGAATTCCAACAACAAAGCTGCTGGCAACAGAAAGGGAGAAGCTGCTTGGATTGGGAGAAATCCTTCACAGGAGGGTGATAGGTCAGGATGAGGCGGTGGATTCAGTTGTGGACGCTGTACTTCGTGCCAGAGCCGGACTTAAGGACATAAACAGACCTGTGGGGAGCTTCATATTCCTGGGACCAACCGGTGTTGGCAAGACAGAGCTATCGAAGGCCTTGACTGAGACCCTATTTGATGATGAAAAGAATATTATCAGGATTGATATGAGTGAGTATATGGAGAAGCACTCCGTGGCAAGGCTTGTAGGTGCCCCTCCAGGATATGTGGGCTATGACGAGGGAGGCCAGCTGACAGAAGCCGTCAGAAGGAAGCCCTATTCTGTAATTCTCTTTGATGAGATTGAAAAGGCACATCCTGACGTGTTCAACATCCTGCTTCAGGTACTGGATGATGGTCGCCTTACGGACAATCAGGGAAGGACTGTGGATTTCAAAAATACCGTAATAATCATGACATCTAACATAGGGTCCGACTATCTTCTGGAAGGTCTCGGAGAGGATGGTACAATTCAGGAAACCACAAGAGAGAGGGTCATGAGTCAGATGAGGATGACCTTCAGACCTGAATTCCTGAATCGTATTGATGAAATTGTCCTCTTTAAACCCCTTCAGAGAATGGAGATATTCAAGATCATCGACCTTCAGATAACTGAAATCGAAAAGAGGCTTAAGGATAGAAGCATCAACATCACTGTTACGGAAGAGGCAAAGGAGAACATCCTTGAAAGATCCTATTCCATACAGTATGGTGCAAGACCGGTCAAAAGATTCCTCCAGAAGGAGATTGAAACCGGCATATCAAGAATGATCATAAAAGGAGAATTGAAGGATGGGGACACAGTTAAGATTCATGCTGTGGACGGAGAATTGTTGATAGGCTAAATCTGACAAGGATGTTATAGAAGGTCAGAAGGTGGATTGTTCCTTATGGGAAAATCCACCTTCCTTTTGTGTTGTTTGATCTATGTGAAATCATGCAATTTGGGGAGCGAGTTTTTGCTTTTTCAGCTTTATTGTTTCAATTTCCTCGTGCACGTCCAACCAGTTTGTAACCCTTGTAATTCCAGGAATAAGAGGCTTCCTGTTGTAGCTGCAGTCCATAAGAAGCACCTGGAAACCTGAAAGGGCCAATTCGACAGCATTTTCATACCTGTCCTCAACAAAGATGTCACAATCCAGCTCCTTTGCCTTATCAACCTTGTAGTGGGAACCCAGCATATGAAGGTCCATCTCAGGCATACCGTGCCTTCTCAACCACTGGACTGTAGTATCTCTTGTGACTGGCTCCCTTGCAGTAACATAGGATATGTTATGCTGCATGAAGAGCTTCCAAAGTACAAGTTCTGCATATTTTCTGGGCTTTGCATTCCCATGGAGCTCCTGCCAGTGAAGTCTGTAAAACTCCTGATAGTCTTCCCGAGACACATCAAGTACATGATGTATATCATATTCCTTAACCTGATATGGTTGGATGCTGGAGTTGAAATATCTGTTTGCAGCATCCAGCCAGTAGTATGCTTCAGTAATTGTTCCATCAATATCGATACATAGATTTAAACTCATTTGACCACCTCAATCTTTTATTATGGTTACATTCTACAGCAGGAATATAAAGTCCATATAAAGGGGCCGTTATGCTTTGGTTAAATTTAAGCTTTTGAGCTTGCTTCAGTTAGGGTCAAAGTATAAAAGTATAACTGAATATGAAAAAGCAACCCTGGATAATCTCCAGAGTTGCTCTTCTTATGTAGCCGTGCACCCAGCTTTGTCAATCCTGCTCCGAGCGTTACCCGAACAGTTAACTCGGGCCAGGCTGACCCACGGCACACGAAAAGTTTCACTTATCGCTGCTTCCTTCCGGACCTGACGAGGTTCATGAGTTTCCGTTGCGTGGGACCCAACCGTCAACGCCACTTTTTCGAGGCAGACCTCACAGCAGAGAAGCCTAAGCCGGGAATTCAATCCTGCTGTAGCGGATTGCAGGTAACAGGGCACCGCTACCTCCCCATCTAGCACGGCAAAATGTTCTAATGGCGGAGAGAGAGGGATTCGAACCCTCGAGACGAGTAAACGCCTACACGATTTCCAGTCGTGCGCCTTCGACCAGACTCAGCCATCTCTCCTTGGTTTCCATAGACTTATATTATAGACCATAACTTACGGAATGTCAACCAGGTTGAGGTTTAGATAAAATGTTTCCGGGTAAACTTATGAATAAGGAAAAGTTAAGGAGGAGATACCATGAAGAACAAGATATCAATTGAATATTGTACTTCCTGAGGCTATTTGGGAAGAGCAGTTGCTCTAACGGAAAGCATCCTGAATTTACACAAGAACCAGGTTTCAGAGCTTACAATCATTCCATCCGGTGGTGGCGTATTTGAAATCAAGGTAAATGGAAAGCTTTTGTTTTCAAAGGCAGAGCTGGGTAGGTTCCCTGAAGAGGGAGAGGCGGAAAGTCTTGTAAAGGAAGCTATTTAATGGGGGTCCGGAAGGGCCCTTTTGCTTTTCTTAGTGTAAACAGGAAGCTTTTTTGATATAATGGGTCGTAGTAAGATTTCATAACAAGTAAGGGTGATTCCATGTATCAGGCATTATACAGACAATACAGACCTAAAACCTTCGACGAGATATTAGGTCAAACACATATAACCACAATTTTAAAGAATCAGATCAAGAAGGAAAACATAGGGCATGCCTATCTTTTTTCGGGAACAAGGGGAACTGGAAAGACCTCAGCAGCAAAGGTTTTCGCAAGGGCTGTAAATTGTCTTGACCCCCAGGAAGGGAATCCATGTAACCAATGCGCAATCTGTAAGGGAATCCTTGACGAAAGCCTTATGGATGTAATCGAGATGGACGCAGCCAGCAACAGGAAAATCGAGGATATACGTGAGCTTAAGGAAAAGGTGATCTACCCTCCATCCAAGGCAAGGTACAAGGTCTACATAATAGATGAGGTTCATATGCTTACAAATGAAGCATTCAATGCCCTGTTAAAGACCCTGGAGGAGCCACCCAAGCATCTTTTGTTCCTTCTAGCCACAACTGAGCCGGAGAGATTGCCTCAGACAATACTCTCAAGATGCCAGCGATTTGATTTCAAGAGACTTTCATCAAATGACATGATAGGTGGAATGAAAAGCATAACAGACAAGCTTGGTATAAATGTTGAGGACAAGGTTCTCCAGCTTATTGCCAAAAATTCCGATGGAGCAATGAGGGATGCCTTGAGTCTTCTGGACCAGTGCATAGCATTTGAAGGTGATTCAGTATCCTATGATGATGCCATAAATATTCTGGGAATCGCCAATGTGGATCTCCTTTTTGACCTTGTGGAGGCAGTAAGGGGTGAAAGCACTGAGAAATCACTTCTTATGGTGGACCATATGATACAGGAAGGCAAGGACATCCCACAGTTCCTGAAGGATATGATTCATCACTACAGAAATCTGGTTATAGCAAAGACCTCAAAAAATCCTGAGGCACTAATTGAGTGGGGAGAGGTTGAGCAGTACAGGGAACAAGCCTCAAATATGGACCTACATTACCTGATGTCCAGCCTACAGGAATTGACATCTGCAGAAAGCTCAATGAAATGGTCAATGCAGCCCAGGATAATACTTGAGATGGCTGTCATAAAGCTTTCCAATATAAAAAGGGAGCTTTCCCTTGAGGAAAGGGTAAGAAGGCTTGAGGAAGGTATGGTCACAGTACCGGAGAAGAAAATCCAGGCTCCTGCAAAGGCAGCTCCAAAGCCAGAGTCTAAAAATCAACAAGAGAAGACTATGAGGAAGGATGAGAAAATACCCGAGGTGAAAAGTGAGCCTGTGGTTGAACAGAAAGCAGCCGCACCAACGGGTGAGCTCACTCTGGAAAAGATCAAAAGCTCCTGGCCTAAGGTCATGCAGATTATAAAATCAAGAAAAATAAACATATATGCCCTGGTGATGGAGGGAGAGGTGTCCCAACTTCAGGGGAATAGAATCACCCTGTCATACAAGGATGGATTCGAGTTTCACAAGGATGCTGTAAACTCAAACCAGAACAAGACATTTTTGGAGGAAATTCTCACGGAATTTTTTGGACAAAAAATAGAACTTCTTGTTATAATGAAAGGGTGCGAAATGCCTGCTTCCGGAGTCGGAAAGCAGGAAAATGAAAATACAGCCAAGGAGGAGACGGTCAATAAGGTGCTGGATTTCTTTGGTGAGGATATTGTAGAGATTAAATAAGGAGGAGATTTAAGTGGCAAGAGGCGGATATCCAGGAATGGGTGGAAATATGAACAATATGATGAAACAGATGCAGAAGATGCAGAAGAAGATGGAAGAGGTTCAGGCTCAGGTTGATGCTACAGAGCTTGAGGCTACATCAGGCGGAGGAGCAGTGAAGGTTGTGGTCAATGGGAAGAGGGAAGTACTTGACATTGAAATCGATCCTTCAGTTGTGGATCCTGAAGATGTTGAAATGCTCCAGGACCTTGTAATGGCTGCCGTAAACGAAGCATTGAGAAAGGCTGAGGAATTCTCGGCAAAGGAAATGGGCAAGGTTACTGGAGGACTTAATATTCCTGGACTGTAGGAATAATTGGAGGATAAAAGATGGATTACTATGCATTGCCAATCGCAAATTTAGTGGACCAGTTCTCAAAGCTTCCGGGAATTGGAAGAAAGACTGCCCAGAGATTGGCATTCCACGTACTGGAAATGGACCAGCAGGATGCCGAGAAACTTTCAGCTGCAATACTTGAAGCCAAGGAGAAGATTGGCTTCTGTAAGGTATGTGGTAATCTTACAGACAAGCCGACCTGCAACATCTGCAGCAGCCATAATAGAGACAGGTCTGTCATATGTGCCGTTGAGGGACCAAGGGATATAGTAGCCATGGAAAGAAGCAAGGAGTACAAGGGATTGTACCATGTGCTGCACGGAACCATATCTCCAATGGAGAACATCGGACCCCAGGACATCAAGATAAAGGAGCTGTTGCAAAGACTTGAGGATGATGAGGTCAAGGAGGTTGTAATAGCAACCAATCCCACAGTAGAGGGAGAGGCAACCGCCATGTACATCTCAAAGCTCATAAAGCCCCTTGGAGTCAAGGTCACAAGGATTGCCCATGGAATTCCGGTGGGAGGGGATCTTGAATATTTCGACGAGGTGACCTTGGCACGTGCCATGGACAACAGAAGAGAAATGTAGAGATAAAAGTTCATGA
>NZ_JBJXRK010000026.1:0-32814 GCF_046224405.1 Gudongella ferriphila
TTTTAACTGAGTTCGAGCATTTTGACTCATCTTTATCTTAAATTCCTTTTTACTCAAAGTACGGACTTTATAATGGTTTGAAACACATAAAGCGTGTATAAGCTCTAAACATAAGACAAAGGGAGGTTAGTGAATGAAGATTAAAAATTGGGCTTTTGTTATAATTACAGCTTTTATTCTAATAGTATATGGTTTAATTTCAAGCCCTAGGGATGAGATAACTTCAATGAAAAATATAATCTCACGAGAGCTTAAGACTAAAAACACAGTAACAATAATTAACACAATTGTAATTAATGACTATAGACTTACTTCTTATGTACTGAAAGATGCAGATGAGTATGAAAAAGCAGGGTATGTCTATTTTAGAATAAATAATAGTGGCAATTATGAACTTATTAGTCTTATTGATGCTGATAATATTACTGAGAAAGTGGATAATATTTTTGCATATGAATTTTCTGAATTAGATGAAAATATTTCGTCAATAATAAAGGAGGATTATTCGGTTGGTAAAAGTTCCTTTATTATCAGTAATAATTCTCAACTTGCTAAAATAGAGCGAATAATAGATAATGGAGAAATTCAAACAATAATAATTGATAACAATCCTCTATTACTTTTTTTCGAGATTTAGAGGGAGAAAATACAGAGGAATATATATTTTATGATAAGAAAGGAAGTGTTATTAAATAAGTTTTAGAGACAAGGGGACAGGCACTTAGTCAAGGCTATTTTTGTGTGTAAATTCCTTTGGTATGATTTTGTGATGGGTCATCCAGAATAATCAAGCGGTTTATACAGCGAAACCTTGTGGAGAGTGAGAAGGTAGAACTTAGAATTGTTTATCAAACAGATGTAGTGGACTGTCAAAAATTTCTTGTTAAAGTTTGGTGGGAAACAATGTATTATTAAAGAATTTTAAATGGAGGGGTTGTATCTTGAGAGTATTTATATCAAAGCTTGTTGATGGTTTTCTTGATAGTGGAATTATCACAGAAGAAGAAAGAGATATTTATGAATTCGGACTAGGACAAACTATGGTCACAGCTTTCAACCTAATTACAATCCTGGCTATAGGCATTGTCTCAGGAGAACTATCCAATCTGATAATCTTTACTTCAGCATATGTATTTCTAAGACAATATGTAGGGGGATACCATGCAGAAACAGGGCTTGGGTGCTATATGATATCTATTGTGATGATCTTTGCGGCATTGATTGTTTCAAGATACGTTGAACTGGACATGGTATCCTATCTTACTGCTTTAGGTGTATCTAGTTTTGTATTGCTGAACTTCTCACCTGTGGAGGATTATAATAAACCCTTGGATGATTTGGAGATTTTTGTGTACAGAAGAAAACTCAAGGAAGTGCTGGCTATTGAGGTGATAGTACTATTTGGATCATTGACTTTTGCGCCTGACATAGCCAAGATGATAATCACTGCCATGGCTGCCATGGGGTTTATGGTCCTGCTTGGCATACTCAAGAATAGGAAGGTAAAATCGAAGTTAACCGTTGATCAATAACAAGGCCTCACCCCTGAGTTTCAAGATGTTATCCATGCTGATTTTCCTTATATTTTCCATTTAGAGAGACCTATTAAACAACATACAACATGATGTATAGTTATTCGTTTATAATAGCATATATTGTGGTTAGCAAATCACTTTATGTGTTTTTTTTATACTTTTTTGCCTTTGCTTTGCAGGGAAATCATCAAAAAAATACTAATTCTATGGATAGGTAGAGTTAGTTGGAATAATATATCCATTTTTGTGATATACTATACTAAATAAGTTTGTAGTTGTGCACATTAGTAGATTTATATGATATGAAGTGCTTAATGAAAGGATGTAGATAAAATTGATTAAAAACAAGAGAACAACAAAAATTTTGATTGCTTGCATTGCTTTAATTATCATAGTTGCTTTTATTGGCTTAATGGCTAATTTCAGGAAAGACTCGAAATACTATGCCAAAGAATTTCTCGAAATAGTTACTAATCCAGAAGAGTTAGAATCAACAAGATACTACCGTGATATTTTTGACTCTGAAGGAACAGGTCAATATAGCATTGAGGAATACGGTGAGTCAATGAAAAAGGATTACGGAGGCTTAATGACTGATAGGGGATTTGATAGTGCCATATCGAATCGGTTTATACCATGGGATGTCTTGATAAGAGAGGATGTTGATTATAAGGTTGAAGTAGATTCTGTTGATATAATAAAAATGGGCGACTATGAAGACGGAAGAGTTCATTATCGTTATTCAATATCACTTAGAGTTTCATTCTCTGATGGAGAAAATGAAGCTATGACAGTAGCAGGTGACATTGTCATGGCTGAAGAAAATTCTCAATGGTTAGTGGATGCATTTAGGGGGAGTTCAGATTATCAGGACCTTTATAATTTGTTTTTACCCTTTTAGTTCATATAATTTATATTATGTGCATCAAAATTGAAAATTTATAAAAATCGAAGCTTTGTTATAGGCTTCTTTTTTATTGTCTCTTAAAATGTGTAAATATGGGCTCTTCAAAAAAACATAAATTCTCTGCGAAGTAAATGGCTATTTTGCGTAAAACAGAAAAACGTAATCGCTAAATCAACAGTATTTAAGCAGGTCCCGATTATTGGAATATATAAGATTTTCCAATATATGGTTGACCCTGAACATTATTTGGGTAGAGTTATATAAAGATGCAGGGTATCCACATGTGAAGGGGTGAAAAGATGATTAGGATGGCAATATGTGATGACGAGAAGGATATTTGTTCATTTTTGGAGGAAGCCTCTGAAAAATACCTTGAGGCTAGAAGAATGGATTACAGTATAGATGTCTTCTATTCAGCAGACGCCCTGAGGAACCACCTTAAAAAGGGCAATGAATACGAAATGATATTTCTTGATATTGAAATGGATGGACTCAGTGGAGTTCAGCTTGGTGAAATCCTAAGAAATGACATAAGGGATGATGCTGCAAAAATAATATATGTTTCCTGGCAGGAATCCTATGCATTGGAGCTTTTTAAGATCAGACCCCTGGATTTTTTAATCAAGCCCTTGACAATGGAAAGGGTTGAGGCAGTCCTTGAGCTTGCACTAAGGCTATTGAACCAGGAGAATGACTATTTTGTCTATCAGCAGGGAAGTGTACAGGGACGGATAAAGATTTCAGAGATTGTTTATTTCTCAAGTACACTGAGAAAGATAGCCATGCGGACAGTTGATGAAGAGATTGTTTTTGCAGGGAAGCTGGATGATCTTGTGAAAAGCCTAGACGAGGAATTGTTCTGGAGAATCCACAAATCCTTTATCATCAACCAGATGAATGTGAAGAGATTTGAGTACAATAATGTGAAAATGATTGATGGAAGTACCTTGCCCATCAGTCAAAGCTATCGGGTGGATATTAGAAACAAACAGAAGAAAATGCTCAAATAGGAGAATCATATGAATAATAATTATGAAGTTATTGCAGCCATCAGCGGGATACTGGGCACCTACGCAAGATACAATTTCATGCAGACCTTTAGGGAAGGGAGGGGAAATAAGCCCAGGCTGGAGTTGGCAGTTATGGGTTTATTCTACCTGGTATCCCAGGGAACGTATTTTTATTTTGATATTCCCATAGTCAATCTGCTTGTCCAGATATTTTTTCTGGTACTAATCGGCCATGTAATGGAGCTTGGATTTAAAAAGACCCTGCTTGCTGCATCGGTTGTGATCCTTATTGTTGTTGCAGTTGAGAGCGCAGTGGTATTTATGACAGGATACATAAGCGGGTCCCTTACCATAAGGGCAGGTTATCAGTCCATATTTGGAATAGTTACAGTCCATCTGACTACACTGCTGGTAAGCTTCATATTCAAGAATTTTAGTAATGTTCGTAGAAACATTGACATACCATTTAACTATTGGATGGCAGGATTTGTGTTTCCCATATCATCCTTGACCCTTCTGATTGTAATATTCAGCTTCAGTGGTGACAGCTCTGCAATGGTTGTTGTGAGCACAATAATGGTAATCATTATGAACATCATTGTCTTCTACATGTATGACAGGCTGATGTGGCAGTACAACAGGAAGCTTGAGGAAACCATCATAGAGAATATGAATATAAGATACAAGAAGCAGCTTGAAATGATGAGGACTAGCCTACACAGTTCAAGCTCCCTTAGACATGACTTAAGGAGGCATCTCTCCACAATGGAAGTACTCCTTAGGGAAGGGAATATGGTAGATCTTAAGGAATACATGGATCAAATCAAAGGGAAAATGGATGATGAGAGGATGGTTTCAAAGACCGGAAACCTTGTAATAGATAGCATAATCAATTATGAGGTCTATACCTCTGAAGCAGGAGAAGATAGAATTCAGATTAGGAGCCGGGGGATTCCCAAAAGTCTTGGCATCCAGGATCAGGATCTTACTGTAATTATTGGAAACCTTGTGTCCAATGCACTGAATGCAGCCACACAGGTGCAGGACGGAAAGGTTTATGTCCAGATTAGATTTGATAAAGGGGTTTTTTATGTTGGCATTGAAAATGATTATAATGGATACTTGAAGCATAGGAATGGGAAGCTGGTGACCACCCATAAGGACGAGAATTTCCATGGTTACGGCTTGGAGAATATCAGAAGGGTATTGGAAAAATATAGTGGGGATTTTTTTATGGAACACAGTGAAAGTAGGTTCAGGACAGAGGTAGTTATTTACGAGAGTTCGGATATGAGTAAAGGCTAACACAATACTATTTCGTAGATATAGGGGATAGGAACTTTTTATGCAGTAACAAGCTATTCAACGAGAAAATAACTATTAAAAATCTCAAAAATGTTGCCAAAAGGTTCACCAACGGGTAATTGTCAATTGACACATTATAAGGTAAATACCGGTGTAAGATGCATCTATTGTGGATATCAAGAAGTGAATTTCTCATTTGATAAAGTCAAATCCACTTGCAATGAAGTGGGCGGAGGTGTACATTGGGTAATTCCAAATAAAACCCATGCGGATGGAATTGATGTACATGATACCATTATAGAGCTGTCCGGTTAAGTGGTACAGTACTGCGTTAAGGTGGATTTAAACTACCGAGAAGGTGGGTCTGTTTTGCCGTGATGATGGGACTATTGAACCGAAATATTCAGTCGTATAAACGATGATATACTTACAAATATGCGACCAGGTTTTTGCTTTAGGTGAAAGTGCGAAGTTTGGTAATTAACAACAAGTGATTGGTACAGTCTAAGGGGTGTTTAGAGATAAATGAAAAAACATGTAAAATATATATTTGTAGCAGCAGTCATCGTCTTAACAATGTTATGGATTATAGAATTTAGATACGGACAAACCTATTATGACTTTCCTTTGACAAGGACTTCAGTTGAAAATGCATTAAAGGAAGCCAGTTTAGATTGGGAAATTATAAAAGAGGATTCGCTAGATGTAGGTAATAGCTTTTTTACACTATCAAATTCTGAATATCCTCAAAAGATAGACATTGCCAGTATGAGTAAGGATGATATGCTGAGTTTTGCAATTATGCCAAGAGATTCAATTTCCCATGAGTATATTATTTTTGATGATGTCACACGAAAGCAGCTACTGCATTTAACGTGTGAACTGACTGGTATTGGAGAGAATGGGTCTATCTATAGTAAATTTAGCAAGTATATTGAGGATAGAGATAGCAGAAAATATGGTCCAGCAACATGGTATTACAAAAGCAAGGATGAAATTTTAGAAATAAGCATGATTCAATCATCTGCCCATCCAAACAAGTATCAGATATCATCCATACAGGTTAAGAATATTGCATTCTTTGAAGAAGGCAGAAAAATATTTGCTAATTACACTACCCAAAGCTTGAAAAAACAAGGCGTACCAGTCTATACATATATTCCTCTTGATGATATTGAAAGCTACATCTCAAAAGATAAAGAATCCATATCCCGAATAGTAATTGTTGGCAGATTATCAAACATTAAAAAACCAGGAGCGGGAGAATTAGAAGCATTTAATTTCAATGACCCTGATTATGAGATTTATCCGGACGAGTATAGATTTGCTCAAATAAGTGACGACTCAGGTACTATAAAAGTTATTATTCCAGCGTATATTGTCGATTTATCTCTTCGGGCAGATAAAAAAAGAGAATGGCATATAAACTATCACCCTTCTAGTGATATATACGTTGTAGATTATGGGATATAGACATTTAGTCCCTGTTGGGTAGTACAAAATAGTTTGTGTTTTATCCTCTGAATTGGGATTGCGGGGGAACCAACCCTTTTTAACCTGTCCCTCCTTTTAAAAAACCCATGTATACTTCACTGGGAGGAAAAACCCGATGACTCCAAAAGAAATAAGTCCAAGGATCAAACCATCAAAATTCATAATAGAACTATCCTCCTAAACAATATGATATTGGCAAAAGGGCAGCCTAGCTGCCCTTTTGCAGTTTGGTCATGCTTTACCTAAGATCGAATCTATCTGCATTCATAACCTTGTTCCAAGCCGCAACAAAATCCTTGGCAAATTTTTCTTTTGCATCGTCGCTTCCATAAACCTCGGAGATAGCCCTAAGCTGGGAATTGGAACCAAAGATGAGATCTATCCTTGTTCCTGTCCACTTTAACTCACCTGATGCCCTGTCGTGTCCTTCAAATACATCCTTGTCATCCTCAGTTGGCTTCCACACAGTCTCCATATCCAATAGATTGATAAAGAAATCATTTGTCAAGGTTTCTGGTCTTTTAGTGAAAACACCATGCTGTGAATTTTCATAGTTGGCATTAAGGACTCTCATGCCTCCAACGAGAACAGTCATCTCAGGTGCAGTCAAGGTAAGAAGTTGAGCTCTGTCAACAAGAAGCTCCTCGGCACTCACTGAGAATTTGTTTTTCTGGTAATTTCTAAACCCATCTGCCTTAGGCTCGAGCACAGAGAAGGAATCTATATCTGTCTGCTCCTCAGTTGCATCCATTCTCCCTGGGAAGAATGGCACCTCAAGCTCCATACCAGCATTCCTGGCTGCCTGTTCAATACCCGCACATCCTCCCAGGACTATAAGGTCAGCCAGGGAAATTTTTTTGTTTCCAGTCTGAGATTCGTTAAACTCCCTTTGGATATCTTCAAGCTTAGGGAGAATGCCACTTAGCAGAACAGGTTGGTTTACCTCCCAGTTCCTTTGAGGTTCAAGCCTGATTCTTGCTCCGTTTGCACCACCACGCTTATCGGAGCCTCTAAAGGTGGATGCTGAAGCCCATGCAGTTGACACAAGCTGAGAAACGGACAATCCAGTAGCTAATATTTTTTCTTTAAGTGCTTTTACATCCTCTTTATCCACTAGCTCATGATCAACCTCAGGGATCGGATCCTGCCATAGCAGATCCTCATCAGGCACCTCAGGTCCAAGAAACCTTGACTTAGGTCCCATGTCACGATGGGTCAGCTTAAACCAAGCTCTTGCAAATGCTTCCTGAAACTCTGCCGGGTTATCCCTGTATCTCAACGCAATCGGTTTATAGATCGGATCCATCCTCAGGGAAAGATCTGCTGTAGTCATCATAGGTGCATGTGTCTTTGTAGGATCGTGAGCATCCTCAACAGTTTTGGCCGCTTCAGGATCAGTTGGTATCCATTGGTGGGCACCTGCAGGACTTTTAACAAGATCCCAGTCATACTTGAACAGGGTTTCAAGATAACCCATATCCCATTTGGTTGGATGAGGCTTCCATGCTCCCTCTATTCCACTTCCAATGGTGTCTCCGCCCTTGCCGCTCCCGTAGGTACTCTTCCAGCCAAGGCCCATTTCCTCGATGGGTGCAGCCTCAGGCTCTCTTCCCACATGTGTTGCAGGACCTGCT
The DNA here is from genome assembly GCF_046224405.1 of Gudongella ferriphila. Taxonomy (NCBI): domain Bacteria; kingdom Bacillati; phylum Bacillota; class Tissierellia; order Tissierellales; family Tissierellaceae; genus Gudongella; species Gudongella ferriphila. Next base: position 7,886 of record NZ_JBJXRK010000026.1, read on the forward strand.
CCATGGCACTTGCCGAAGGTATGACCACCGGCTATAAGGGCGACAGTCTCTTCGTCATTCATGGCCATTCTTGCGAAGGTCTCCCTGACGTCCTTCCCGGACTTAAGAGCACTTGGTTCTCCGTTTGGTCCCTCAGGATTAACATAGATAAGACCCATCTGAACAGCTGCAAGTGGATTCTCAAGATCCCTTTCACCGGAATATCGCTTATCACCAAGCCACTCGGTCTCAGAACCCCAATATACGTCCTCCTGAGGCTCCCACACCTCCTCACGACCGCCAGCAAAACCAAAGGTCTCTAACCCCATGGACTCAAAAGCGCAGTTTCCTGCAAGTATCATAAGGTCAGCCCAGGAAATGCTCTTGCCATATTTCTTCTTTATAGGCCACAATAACCGTCTTGCCTTATCCAGGTTCACATTGTCTGGCCAGCTGTTGAGCGGTGCAAATCTTTGTGTTCCATCTGAAGATCCGCCACGACCGTCCCCCATTCTGTATGTACCTGCACTGTGCCATGCCATACGAATAAACAAAGGTCCGTAGTGACCGTAGTCTGCAGGCCACCAATCCTTGGAATCGGTCATAAGCTTGTAGAGGTCTTCCTTCACTGCCCCAAGATCAAGCTTTTTAAATTCCTCTGCATAATTAAAGTCAGTGTCCATAGGAGTACTTAGGTTTGAGTTCTGATGAAGCATTTTCAGATTTAGTTGATTAGGCCACCAATCCTTGTTGCTGGTACCACCACCTGAGATGCTTCTATTGGTATGACCGGTTACGGGACATTTCATTTCTTCCATAAAGCTCCCCTCCTTTAATGATCTACTAATACCTTCGGCGTACATTAAACAAACTAGAGTACAACCTACAATCAAGTATATTCTTCTAAAATCGGCTTATTTGTAGGATAATTCAAATAATGTAATCGTTACAAATAATATATCACACTTACTGCTTTGCTTCAATGCAGTATTGATACCCAAAATATTAAATTTTGCAATAGGGGATGCGGATAAAATTTGGACAAATGTTCAGTAGGGTATCCATATCCTCCAGAGAAGGAATAAACAGAGCCATATAGCTGTACATAAAATATGATAAGCGTATTTCCGATGTTATAACTGTGCCTTTTGCAATATTTAAAACTAGAATAAATCATGAAAAAAATTATCTAAAAGTTCAAAATAAATAGTTAATTTTAATTGACTAAAGTTATTGGACAGAAGTATAATTAAGTAAGTGATTAAATGATGAAACCAAGTTCATATTATGAACAAAAAGGAGGATGCCTATGATAAAGCCTAAGAGACTTGAAAAGGGAGACACTATAGGAGTTATCTCACCAGCAAGTCCGTCTGAAAAGAAAAGTGACATACTGAGAGGAACCGAGTATCTTGAGAGTTTGGGATATAAAGTTGTAGTTGGAAAAAATGTTAACAAAACCAAGGGATTTGTAGCTGCATCTGAGGAGGAGAGAGCTGCCGATTTCAATGAGATGTTTAGAAGGGATGATATTGATGCAGTGTTTGTTACCCAAGGGGGTTATGGATCCGCACAAATAATACATCTTATTGATTTTGAGGCAGTACGGAAGAACCCAAAGATTCTCACCGGGTTCAGCGATATAACTTCACTGCATCTTGCCATACATAAGAAAACGGGAGTAATTACCTTTCATGGTCCTGGTATGAGCAGATTTAACCCCAAGGAGCTTACAGATTACACAAAGGAGCATTTTTTCAAGGCGCTGTCATCAGCTGATCCGGTTGGGGAGATAAGATTAGCGGACAACAAGGCCTGGCTTCACAGTATTGGCCCTGGAACGGCAGAAGGTGACCTGATCGGAGGGAACCTGACCCTTGTGTGTGCAAGTTTGGGTACACCTTATGAAATTGACACCAAGGACCGAATCCTATTAATCGAGGATGTTGAAACAGAACCTTGGATATTCGACCACAATCTTTCCCACCTTAGAAATGCGGGAAAGTTGAAGGACGTTAAAGGTATTGTTGTTGGAGACAGTGAAAGCTGTGTTCCCTTCAAGCACAATCCAGGATTTTTCAGCGACACCAGCTTGGAGGATGTACTGGAGTACTACCTAAAGCCTTTGGGAATACCTGTTTTGTACGGTCTCCCCTTGGGACATACAAAGGATTTGGCAACTCTGCCAATGGGGGTGAGAGTGAGACTGGATGCTGACAACAAGACATTTACTGTTTTGGAAAGTGGAGTGTTGTAGGGGATTGAAACAATAAGACAGGAGGAATAATAATGAAAAATCGTTTTAGAAGGATAACAATTTTTACTTTGATTCTTATCTTGGTTACAGTTCAGATAGGTTGTGGTGGAGGTCAGGCTCCGGGAGAGGAATTAAGCTCATTTACTGTGGGGTCCAGCGCTTCCTTTGACACAATGAATCCCTTATCATCATACATGCAGGTAACCTATGAGTTCTTTATGCTGATTTATGACCCACTGATCAAGTATGATGAAAACTATGATCCAGTTCCAGGACTTGCTAAGGAATGGGACATTAGCGATGATGAGCTCACATGGACATTTAAACTCCAAGAGGGAGTTAAGTGGCACGATGGGGAACCATTTACATCTGAGGATGTCAAATACACCTATGAGCTGATGATGGATACAGGCCTGGGATATATGTACAGTTCATATCTCACTGGAATTACTGATATTCAATGTCCGGATGATAATACTGTTGTTATGACAACAGACTTCCCTAAGGCCAACATGCTTATGAATTCAACTCCGATTCTTCCAAAGCACATTATAAGTGAGATACCGGAAGATGAGCTGGAGATTTGGGCCAATGAGAATCCAGTTGGAACAGGGGCATACAAGTACGACTCAAAGGGCGACAACTTTGTTAAGGTAGTTGTAAACGAGGATTACTTCGGATCCATACCAGAGGTGGATGAGTACATCTTTGTAAGCTATGACAATATCGACTCAATGGCTCAGGCACTTATGCTTGGTGAGATAGACGGAGCCAATAATCTCAATACCGCACAATACCAACAGCTTATGGATGATGAAAATGTATCGGTTATATCTGGAGAGGAAAAGGGTTTTATGCAGGTTGGGGTAAACTGCTGGATGGATGATGAAAGTGGTGGAAATCCCCTTCTGTTGGATAAGAATATCCGTCAGGCCATTGAACTGGCAATCGACAAGCAAAGGATTGTTGATATGTCCTATAACGGTCATGGAACAGTAGGAACCACATTGATAAATCCGGGGGATTATTTCCACTATGAGCCTACAGCTGAGGAGCTGAGAAGCTACGATGTTGAAAAGGCCAAGTATTTGCTGGATTCAGCTGGATATATGGATTCGAACGGTGATGGAGTAAGGGAATCAACAGATGGCACTCCATTGGAATTTGAGTTGATCACTATTGCAGATAATCTTGAAGAGGTGAAGAGTGGTCAAATGATTGTTTCTGACCTTGCTGCAGTTGGCATCAAGATAAACAGTGTTACCATGGATAGTGGAGCTCTGTATGACAGAATAATTGGAGGAACCTATGACCTGTTTATCTGGGGCTGGGGATCCGATGTAGACCCAACTGTTATAACTGGGGTACTGACAACGGACCAAATTGGGGGAAATAATGAGCCATTCTTCTCCAATGCAAGATATGACGAACTGTACCTTCTTCAACAGCAGGAAATGGACGAGGAAGCAAGACGTGAGATGGTATGGGAAATGCAACAGATTGTATACGAAGAGGCTCCATATATAGTAATAATCTACGCAAACAACATCCAGGCAATAAGGTCTGATAGATGGACAGGCTTTAAGCAGATTCCTGAAACAGGTACCTATTTCTTCAATCTGACAGACTACAACTATCGGAACATAAGACCAGTCGAATAAAGGATGATTTTGATATGACCAGAAAGATAATTGTCAGAAAGTTGTTTTATGCATTGTTGACCATTCTTGTGGTGCTTGTTTTCAACTATATCCTCTTTAGAGTGCTCCCAGGGAATCCTTTGAACATGATGATGAGAAACCCAAGGGCAACCCCTGAAACCATAGCGGCGGTCAAGGAATTTTATGGCCTTGACCAGCCGTGGTATATTCAATTCTTCACCTATTTTAAGCACTTGCTGACAGGGGATCTGGGGGTATCTTTTGTCTATAAGGCACCGGTGGCAGATGTTTTGGCTCAAAAGATACTTCCCACTGTTCTTATGGTGGGATTGGCAGAGATAGTTGCTATAGTTGTTGGTATCTTCCTGGGGATACTTGCTGCATGGAAAAGAGGTACAAAGCTTGATGTTGCAACATTGAGCTTTTCCCTTGTAACTTATTCGGTTCCGACATTTTGGCTTGGGATGATACTTGTTGTGATATTCTGCGTGCAGTTGAGGATTTTTCCTACAAGTGGCATGTTCACTCCTGGAAAAAGCTTCCCAACCACCTTTGCCATGCTGCAGGACCTTTTTATGCATCTTGCCCTTCCTGTTCTGACCATGAGCTTGGTTCTCATTGGTGAGTATGCATTGACCATGCGAAACACTCTTATGGATGTGCTCAGTGAAGACTACATTACAACAGCAAGGGCAAAGGGTTTCAGGGAAAGGTATATTCTTAAGAAGCATGCATTGCCAAATGCAATGCTTCCAATGATTACAATAATAGCGATAAATGTCGGGTTCGTTGTTGCCGGGGCCATTCAGGTTGAGACCATATTCTCTTGGCCTGGACTTGGACGGTTGATGTATGAGGCTTTGAGGGCCAGGGACTATCCTTTGCTCCAGGGTGTATTTTTGTTAGTGACAGTATCAGTTGTTCTTGCAAATGTATTGGCGGATATAACGTACTCCTACATCGACCCCAGAGTCAAGAATTGACGGAGGTTGTTCTATGAAATGGAAAATGAGACTAAAAAAATTGAAAGAATTTAGTAGGGCGGTTGCAAGGAACAAAATGGCTCTGACAGGTTCTGTAATATTAGGTGTATTTATTCTGGTAGCCATATTTGGACCAATCCTGGTCCCCTTTTCAACAATGGAGTTTGGATCGGTGGAGGATATGCTTCAGCCCCCATCATCCAAGTTTCTCTTGGGGACTGATGACATGGGAAGGGATGTCCTGGCCAACCTTATCCATGGTGCAAGGGTGTCTCTTCTGATTGGAGCTGTAGCCACTATGATTTCAATGGTTATAGGCACATTAATCGGCATACTGGCGGGATACTTTGGAAAGCGTGTAGATAATCTGCTTATGCGCTTTACTGACTTCTTCCTGGTTATACCATGGCTTCCACTGATGATGGTGCTTGCAGCCATTCTTGGAACCAGTCTTTGGAATATAATATTTGTAATCGGAATCACGGGATGGGCTGGTACGGCAAGGGTAGTAAGAGCTCAAACCCTATCAGTTAAGGAGAGGCAGTTTGTTGAACGTACGGTATCCATTGGTGCAGGAAATCTACATATAATGCTTAGACATATTCTCCCCAATGTATTTCCATTGGTATTTGCCAATACGGTTCTGGTAGCTGCAGTTGCCATAGTTTCTGAGACTACCCTGAGCTTTCTTGGGTTGGGAGACCCAACAATGGCCAGCTGGGGCATGATGCTTCACTATGCCTTTGAAGGTGGTGCCACCGCAGCGGGAGCCTACTGGTACTATCTGCCACCGGGAATATGCGTGGTACTTGTGGTATTGTCCTTTACGCTTTTAGGGTATGCCTTTGATGAGATTCTGAATCCAAAACTGAGAGGGAGGTAGACGATGACATTACTGGAAGTCAATAATCTAAAAACATATTTTGAAACCTCCCAGGGTCTATACAAGGCTGTAGATGGAACCACATTTGATCTTGATTATGGAGAGGCTCTGGGCTTGGTTGGAGAATCCGGATGTGGAAAGACAACCTGTGCCCTTTCCATAACAAGGCTTTTACCCAAGGAGGGGAAGATACACGGAGGGGAGATATTCCTTGAGGGAACTAATCTTGTTAAGCTTGGTGACGATGAGATTAGAGCCAGAAGATGGAAGGACGTTTCCATAATATTTCAGGGTGCGATGAATGCACTGAACCCTGTTATGAAGATAGGAGACCAGATTGCAGAGGCTGTGGTGCTCCATGAGAAGGTATCCAAGAGATCGGGCATCAAAAGGGCAGAGGAATTGTTTGAGCTTGTGGAGATGCCGAAGAAAAGGATAAACAACTATCCGCATGAGTTCAGTGGAGGGATGAAACAAAGGGCAATGATAGCTATGGCACTTGCATGCAATCCCAAAATAGTAATAGGGGACGAGCCCACTACAGCTCTTGATGTAATGGTACAGGCCCAAATCCTCAATCTTCTTGAGAAGCTTCGAAGGGAACTTAGGATGGGACTTATTCTAATAACACATGATCTTTCAATACTGGCTGAGACCTGTGATAAGATTGCTGTAATGTATGCCGGCAAGATAGTTGAGATTGGAACCATAGAGGATATATTTGAAAGAACGGCACATCCTTATACTGAAAGACTTATCTCCTGCTTTCCAAATGTTGGAAAGGAAAAGATCATTCCTCCGGGAATTGATGGAGTTCCCCCTAATCTGTTGGAGCCAATTAAAGGTTGCAGCTTCTATCCAAGATGCCACAAAGCACTTCCCATTTGTTCCCATGTAGAACCGGAAAGCAGAAATTTGGGAGGGAAGCACTTTGCGTCATGTCATCTAAGTGGGGAGGTAAGCCATGAGCAATAACCATGTTGTTGATATAGAAAATATTAAGGTTCATTTTGATATTAAAAGAAGTCTTGCACAGGATATAATAAGCAAGAAAAAAATCATCCTAAAGGCAGTTGATGGGATTTCTTTTAGCATTGCCAAAGGGGAGATCCTTTCACTGGTTGGAGAAAGCGGTAGTGGAAAGACGACAACCGGTAAGGCAATTTTACAGCTTGCACCACTCACAGAAGGCAGTGTAAATTTTCTTGGTGAAGAGGTACGGGGGAATGACAAGGTATATATGAAGGAATTCAGGCAGAACGCCCAGATGATATTTCAGGATCCGTATCAGTCAGTTAATCCAAGAAATATTGTAATGGACATAGTTGCGGAGCCTCTTGATGTGCATGGCCTTGTCAAGACAGAGGCCGAGAGGGAGGAGAGGGTAAGGCATGCTTTGGAGCAGGCAGGGATGAATCCCGCTGAGGATTATCTATACAGATATCCCCACGAGCTTTCCGGAGGTCAGAGGCAAAGGGTTGTGCTTGCAAGCTCCATGATTCTTGAACCAAAGTTTGTTGTAGCTGATGAGCCGGTATCAATGCTGGATGCATCCATTAGGACGGGAATACTTAAGCTTCTTCTCGAGCTGAGAGAAAAAAAAGCGCTATCATACCTTTTCATAACCCACGACCTTTCCTTGGCATGGCTTATTTCTGATAGAATAGCAATAATGTATCTTGGTAAAATCATGGAAATTGGAAAGCCTGATTTAATAATACACAAAGGGATTCATCCCTACACACGGGCCTTAACTGCAATTATGCCCAAACCAGGAATAGGGAGAAAAGAGGGAAGGAGGATACTTCCTGGAGAGACTCCAAGTCCGATTGAGGAGATTAATGGATGCAAATTCTGCACCAGATGCCCTATAGCCAAGGATATCTGCAAAGAGATTGAGCCATTGATGGAGGAGCTTGAAAGTGGACACTTTGTTGCATGTCATTTTGCCAAGGAGATATAGATAATGGGAAATACATTAAAGAACACTGATATGGAACAAGAACTGAACCCTGGTCATGATGTAGCGGAGCTTGCAGCTACCCTTGTCAGGATACCAAGCTGCTCAGAAACATTCAGTAGGGAAAATGCAATGGCTATGCATATCCATTCCATCTTTCAGGCTGAGGGTATAAGCTCTGAGCTTATTGAGGTAGAGGAAAATCATTTCAATGTAACTGCAACAATAAAAGGGACAGGAGAGGGCAAGTCTCTTATGCTATGCGGACACCTTGACACAGTTCCCGCATATGATATGGAAGATCACCTCTCAGGTTCCATAATAGATGGAAGATTATACGGTAGGGGATCCTGTGACATGAAAGGAGCCTTAGCCGCCATGATTTATGCAATTATTGATATAAAAAGATCAGGGGTCCAACTGAAGGGTGACCTTGTCTTCGCAGGTGTGATAGAAGAAGAGATAGGCGGTAAAGGAATTGGGCATATAGCCAAGCATGGACCTTTTGTTGATGGGGCTGTCATTGGAGAACCTACTGATATGAGGGTTGCCTTGGGGCATAAGGGATTAGAGTGGATCAAGATTGATGTTAAAGGGAAAAAAGTTCATGGTGGGAAAATGGACAAGGGAGTGAATGCCATAGTAATGGCAGGAATTTTAGTTGAAAAAATTCACAGGGAATACACACAGGTACTTAGAGGTAGAAGTCATCCGATACTAGGAAGTCCAACCATCAATATTGGAAGGATTTTTGGTGGTGACCAGCCAAGCACCGTGCCTGGAACCTGTACAATTGAGATTGATAGAAGGTGGATTCCTGAGGAAACTCTGGACCAGGTATATCAAGAGCTCGAAAGCTTAATTGATAACATTAGATCCGAGGAACCACGGTTTTCAGCTACGGTAAGAAGCTACAAAGAACCAAATGAAATACCACCCCACAGGCCATTTTGCACAGAAGCAACGGATCCATTGGCTAGTAAAGCCATGAAGGTTCTTGGAAGATTGGGAATCGTTGAAATCAAGCCCACTGATTTCCCGGCATGGTCTGATGCTGGTGTACTTGCTGATCTTACAGAAGCTAGATGTATAATCGTAGGGCCAGGGGACTTGGAGCTTGCTCACACAGCAGAAGAGAGCATTGCTGTTGAGGATCTGGAAGTAGCAAGATGTTTTTACAGGGAGCTGGCTGTGGATTACTGTGGATTGGAGGAGTAGATGCTTATGAGTAAAGATTTTCTTGATTCTTATATAGAGTCCTCAAAAGATGAAATGATGGGGCACATCCTAAAAATTGTTTCCATTCCTAGCTTTACAGGTAATATCGTGGAGAACAAGAAATGCCTTCAATATGTTCTTGACCTTGCTGAAAAGTTTGGATTCAAGACAATGACTACATCTGACATGTCTGTAGGCATAGTCGAAATGGGAGAAGGGCAAGAGTGCTTGGGCATACTGGTCCATGTGGATATTGTAGGTATAGGCGATCCTGAAAAGTGGACAAATGGTCCATTTGAAGGGGTCTGCAGGGATGGTTTCATCTGGGGAAGAGGTACATCTGATGATAAGGGTGCTGTTATTATGAGCCTTTATGCCATGAAGGCAGTATTGGACTCAGGGGTTAAGTTTAACAGGAAGGTCTGGCTCATCATAGGCACAAGTGAGGAAGGTGAATGGACAGACATGGAGACATTCAAGAAGGAATTCACCGTTCCTGATTTCGGTTTTTCTCCTGACGGAGAATTTCCAGTATTCAACGTGGAAAAGGGGTATGCTGATGTAATACTAAGCTTTGAGGAGCCAATGCTTTCAAGCATTTTGGAGCTCAAGGGAGGGGACAGCCCTAATACAGTACCATCGAAGGCTTATATCAGGCTTAATGATGGCAGAGAGATTACGGTCCATGGGATTTCTACACATAGTTCCACTCCTGAAGAAGGCAACAATCCCATAATTGAATTGTGTGGAAAGTTGAGGGATAGGGAAGAAAGTTTTAGGTTTGCAAGATTTGTCTCCAGACACCTTACAAATGATGGGAAACCTAATGATTTAAACATAGATGACGGTTTGGATAACTACCAAGGCGAGCATGTGGGAATCACCACTGCTGCACCAACAGTCCTCAAGCTGGAAAATGGCAAGTTGGTGCTCAATGTAAATATTAGACAAAAGTATGGAACCACACTTGAAAAAATATCAAGGGGATTTCAAGAAAAATCTGATGAATTTGGATATAGCTATGAGATAAGCAATTACCTTGAGCCAATGAGGGTTTCCGGCGACCTTCCTTTTCTAAATATAATGAGGGAAGTCAGTAGAGAGTATGGAGTAGATGATAGCCTCAAGGTTGCCGCTGGAACAAGCTACGCAAAATCCATGGAAAGGTTTGTTTCATGGGGGCCTGTTTTCCCTGAAGACCCTCAGACAGCCCATATGGAGGATGAAAGGATATCAGTCGAGACAATGCTCTTGGCAGCTAAGCTTTATGCTTATTTTGTTTACAGGATGGCGAATGAAGAATACTAAGTGTTGGAGTTGAGGTGATGAGAGTATGGAGTTGAAGATAAAGGACAAGATGACCAGCTTGGAAAAAGGCTTATATCTTTTAAGCCTGTTTGCTGAGGAACCGTATGAGCTTTCAGTTCCTGATCTGGTTGAATTGACTGGTTTTAACAGAACCACTATTTATAGGACACTTACATCATTGGAGGAAGCGGGTATGCTTATAAGAGACGATATGGGCAAGGTCTACAAAATGGGACCGATGACCTACCACATGGGAAATGTATACCTGCATCATGCAAACTATAAGAAGAGCATAGAAGCAATCCTCAAGAAAATATCCAATGAATCCAAGGAGTCTGTGGGAATTGCTCATAGAGAGGGACATAATGTGATTTCCATATATGCTATAGAAAACAACCACCACCTTAAGGTAAACGACAAACCAGGAACATTCTATTCAATGAATAAGGGATGCTTTGGAAAATGCCTTATGGCGTATTACAATGAAGATATTGTAAAATCAATGCTTGAAGAAGCTGTGTTTGAAAAGACCGCTTCAAAGACGTTAACAACAAAGGAAGAAATACTATCTGAATATGAGCAAATAAGAAAACAGGGTTTTGTAATCAGTCTGGATGAGGTTGCCTCATATATTTGCGGAGTCGGGGTACCATTGAGAAGTCCAGATGGAAGGGTTGATAACGTAGTCGCTATCTCCTTTTTACGTCAAGGGGACTATGAAGAAAAAATAGAAAGATTTAAAGAGATCCTGTTCAAGTACAAAGAGGAGATTGAAAGATACCTTATATAGTTCTAACTTTTCGATTGTTGGATTGAAATCACAAATCGTACAGAATAGGATTTAGTGACAAAACAAATATAGATACTTCTCCGCCAGAAACCTTAGACTTTCCAAATCGGAAAGTCTTTTTTGTTCAAGAGAGTAAAAAGGGGTATACTTAGAGAGGTAACAAGTATATTCAAATATGATCTAGAGTTTGAAGTGATAGGGAGGAGTACATAATGGATTTCAACAATAACAACTTTAAGGGTTTCAACTTTAACTTTGGGAAAGGTCCCGGAACTTGGAATCAGCAGGGTTCGTCCAAGGGCTTTAGGGAAAGCTACGAAGATTTCAAGCAGGAGATGAGGGCTAGGGACGCCAACCGCAAGGGGAAGCATCCCTTCATAATCATCCTTGCTACGCTTGTCATAATGTTTGCCTTTTTCTTTGTGACCCTCCCTGCCTTGAACTTTATGGCTCACGAATTTTACAGTTTTCTGATTGTAGCGGTTTTGGTATATAACGGGCTGAATCTGCTTTTTGGGAAGATGTCCATTATGCGTACAGGCTTTGTTTCATTAATCCTTTTGGGGGTGTTGATTGTTGCACCCATTGTACTGGGATTCTTGTCCCAGCCCATATTCAATGCAAAGAAGTATTCAGCCCTAATACCGGTTGAAGATGCCAACTTTGCTGATACGGTGGAGGAGATAAGCTATGACAAGGTGCCCGTTGTGGACCGGGATGCTGCAGTTGTGATCGGAGCCAGGCAGATGGGTTCTGTCCAGGAGGTTGTATCCCAGTTTGAAATAAACGAGAATTATACCCAGATTAACATTCAGGGTGTACCTGTAAGGGTATCACCCTTGGCATACTCAGACCTGGTAAAGTACTTCCTGAACTTCAGGAACGGAATCCCCTATTACGTGAAAATAGATATGGCAACACAGGAGGCTGACCTTGTAAAGCTTGTGGAACCCCTGAAGTATTCAAAGAGCGACATCCTTATGAGGGACATCACAAGGCATATCAGGTTCAGGCATCCCACCAAGATGTTTGGGGAGACCAACTTTGAGGTGGATGATGAAGGAAAGGGATTCTATATAACATCAGTTTTGACTAGAAGGATTGGAATCTTCGGAGGTACGGACATCAAGGGAGCCATAGTCACCAACGGCAGCACAGGAGCGTCCACCTACTATGATGTTGCCGATGTTCCTTCCTGGGTGGACCGGGTATATCCTTCAAGCCTTGTAATTCAGCAGCTGGATTACAGGGGGAGTCTCTCAGACGGTTTCATTAACTCCATAATCGGTCAGAGGAATGTTACAAGGACAACCCAGGGATACAACTATGTTCCCCTGGATGATGACATTTACCTCTACACCGGATCCACTTCCATAAGGAGTGATTCATCCAACCTTGGATTCTATTTTGTAAACCTTAGAACCAAGGAGGCCAAGTTTTTCTCCGTACCCTCGGCGGATGAGGTATCTGCAATGAACTCGGCCACCGGACAGATACAGGAGAAGAACTATACACCGGCATTTCCTATCCTATTGAACATACAGGATCGGCCAACATACCTGATAGGATTGAAGGATGCTTCAGGGTTGGCAAAGATGTTCGCATTGGTGGATGCTGAAAACTATCAGAATGTTACCGTGGGAAACACTGTCCAGGAGGTCATGAACCAGTATTACATTAGAACTGATACCTCAGGCATCCCAGGTGCTGATGCAGATGAACGGTCAATTGTAATTGAAAGGATGCAGAGTGTGGTAGTTGATGGAAACACCATCTACTACATCATGGCAAGGGGCGAGGATACTGTGTATGTGGGCAACGCAAAGAAGCTGGGAGCTTCCATTGTGTTTGCAAAACCGGGGGATACCTTGAATGTCTTTGGAAATCCAAAGGAAAATCAGTTTGATATTCTCGAGATTAGATAATAGATAGGACATTATATACTTTGTTTAAATGGAGGCTTTTCCATATTGTGTGGAAAAGCCTTTAAAATATTTTGAAGTTAAGCAATGTGGGAGAGACAGCTTCATGGCTCAATAGAAAGCAGGTTAGATGCCCAGGCTTATAGGGTAAATAATTAACAGGAAGATGAATAGATGCAGGGATGCCTAGACCTTGGGAGTGTATTTGGACGCTTGCTCTCAGGTGAGCAAGCAGCGTAACCGACCGGTTTGGTCGGTATTTTTATTGGGAGGGATAATAATGTTTATTGGAGTGAAAAAATCAATAGTGATGGTCTTATCCATACTTTTGGTGACGATATCACCAACATTCACTCTGGCTCAATCAATTCATTATGAAACGCCCTTTGACGGAATAGACTATTCAAGATCAGATCACATAAGGATTTTCATTGATGGTCAAGAGCTGGAGCTTGATGTGGCACCAAGGATATCAGGTGGAAGGACCCTGGTTCCAATGCGGGCCATATTCGAGGAATTTGGACTCACGGTTAATTGGAATGAGGAGGATAGAACTGTAACCGGTGAGGGAGTGGGACTGATAGTGAAATTTGGAATCGACAGCAATCAGGCAACGGTCAACGGCTTGGTCCATACCCTGGATACTCCTGCAATGATAGTTGACGGACGGACAATGGTTCCCTTGAGATTCCTATCCGAAGTCCTGGGCTACAATGTTGTTTGGGTAGGTGATTCACAGATGATCCTTCTCAGCAAGGAGCCTATAATCGAGTGGAGATACGGTGGATTTGAGGCAGCCAAGCCCTACAGGGAGTATGAGTACATGTACTACAATGGAGAGGTAACATCTGAGTTTAGATATACAGGGACCTTCAAGGATGTCCAGCATATTGACCTCTATGATAAGAACGGAAGAATAATTCCAAATGTTCCGGACTTCAAGGTAAATGAATACTCATACCTATGGTCCAACAAATCACCCTTTGAGGGCAAAACCTGGTGGATTCACAGGGATCAGCTGGAAAAGACAAGAAGCATCAGTGTAATAAGTGAAAGCGAAGGCATGGAGCAGATCAGTATGGTTCAGCTGGAGGCATATGAGACTGTTGGAGGATATGTTCGGATTACTGTTAGGGAGCACTTATTTGACCTACAGCTGTGGAAAGACCTGATTGGATCACCTGATTCCAAATATGCTTCTGCAATAAATCCTGAGCTGTTTGATGAGACTGAAATACCAGCCTATGATACCATATTGAGGGTTACTGTTGGAGAAGGTCTGGAAGGGTATATCCCCCTTAAGGGTCTTAAAGGAACCATAGTGGAACCTGACAGGGAAAGCATCTACACTTACCTCGAAAAGGATCCCACAACCTTGTTCAACTGGGATAGAATGACCTGGAACAGACTTGATAGGGAGCTTCCATGGGTAGGAATGACGTCAGATATGCTACTAGTGAAGCTGAAGGAATCTCCTGACCAGACAGCCAAGATAACAACAGAATTTTCAGTTCTTGAGCTATGGGTATATCAGCATGAATATGGAGATGTAATCTACTACTTTGATGACGGAGTATTGGTGAACATGTGGTAAAGAAAAATGATCCCTGGATTTATCCAGGGATCATTTTTAAGGAACTTAACCCTAAAGATCAAAGCCCACTGAATACCTTTCATTGGAATTTGAACAATTGACCTCTGTTTCAAAAAAATCAGTTAGGTTCTCTTTTGTAAGCAGGTCCTTTGTGTACCCCTTTGAGTGGATTTCGCCCCTCCTCATCAATAGTGCATGAGAGAAAACCGGTAGGATCTCCTCGGTCTGGTGGGTAACATAAATTAGGGTAGGAGCATTTTCGCTCCTTGCCAAACCATCGATTGTTGCAAGCACCTTTTCCCTTGAGAATATATCCAGTCCCGAGCATGGTTCATCAAGTATAAGCAGACTAGGCTTAGCCATCAGGCCTCTTGCAATGAGAATTCTCTGCTTCTCTCCCTGTGACAGGGTGTTGTATATCCTGTCTGCCAAATGTCTGCAATCAAGAAGATGCAACAGTTCCATTGCGTACTCCACATCTTCGACTATGGGATCCTCAAACAGACCGATTGATGCGTACCTGCCACTTACAACTATCTCCAATGCAGTTTCATTTCCGTATAGCTTTTCAGCAAGGGCAGTACTCACCCAGCCAATTGACTTTCTAAGCTCTCTCAGGTCATATCCGCCAAAAGTCTTTCCCAGCACTGAGACAGCACCTTCTGAAGGGAAAATATATCCGTTGATCATATTCAGAAGGGTAGTCTTTCCTGAGCCGTTAAGACCAAGTATAGCCCAGTTCTCACCTTCCTTGACTGTCCAGTCTATATTTTTCAATATGTATTTTGAATTCCTTGAAATTGAGACGCCCCTTACCTTGATTACCATATCGTGACTTCCTTTCTGATTAAGACTTTTGAAGATTATATCACTAATGATCATTTTATTGAACCATAGAAGCGCTTTTAATAGCAAGAGTTTTACTCCTGTAAGTTAATGATAATAAAAAGATCGAAATAAGTGTTAATGAATTAACAAAATAAAGAATAATGGGATGTCTATAATAAATCAAACCCAAAATTCATTAGATGTAAAAGAGCGGCGTATATGGACTTCTTTTAAGTGTTGCGATTTAAACATTTGTCATCAATTGAAGCCAAAGTTCAGAAAATACTTGGATTGGAGGACAATTGCGACTAATGAGAAAACATATATAAATTTACATAATACTATTTTATTTTGGGTAAAAATTTGCTATAGTAGTCATAGTTGCTATGTTAAATAAATAACAAAGGAGTGAGAAGATGAAAACAAGGACACTAAGCCAGGACCTTTACACCCAGCTTGAGGAATACATTGCATCAACAGAGGCAAATGATGCAGCGTTGATTGAGGTCCTGCACGAAGCGCAGCATCTTTTCGGCTATTTACCCATGGAGGTCCAGTTGTTCATAGGTGAAAAGCTGAATATTCCAGCATCCAAGGTCTTTGGAGTAGTAAGCTTCTACTCATACTTTACTACGGAGCCCAAGGGAAAGTACATAATCAATATTTGTACTGGAACCGCCTGCTTTGTCAGGAATGCCAATGCAATTGTCAAGGAGTTTGAGAAGACCCTGAACATCAAGACAGGTGAGACAACTGGGAATGGAATGTATACTATTGATTGTCTGAGATGTGTTGGAGCCTGTGGTCTGGCCCCTGTGGTGATGGTAAATGAGGATGTGTATGGAAAGGTAACTGTTGAAGATGTGCAAAAGATAATTGCCAAGTATACCGAATAGGAGGTGAGATTTATGGATAGGATAGAAAATTTGGACTGCCTACTGAATAAGCAGAAGGAACTTGAGCATACAATGGATATCAGAAAGGCCAATCATGACAACACGGAATACCGTGAGCTTCTTATCTGCGGTGGAACTGGATGTGTTTCTTCCCAAAGCTTGAAGCTCCTTGAGAACCTCAACGAGGAAATAAGAAACCACGGACTTGAAAATTCAGCAAGGGCATCAATTACAGGGTGCTTCGGATTCTGTGAGAAGGGACCTATTGTAAAGGTGTTCCCGGAGGATGTGTTCTATGTAGGTGTTCAGCCTGAGGATGCGTCCAACATAGTAAACACACATCTTGTTCAGGGAAGAAGGGTGGAAAGACTGCTATATGAAGAACCAACCCTTAAGAAGAAGGTCCAGACCCAGCATGAGATGGAGTTCTACAAGAAGCAGGAAAGGATTGCCTTGAGAAATTGCGGTCTCATCAACCCTGAGCTAATTGAGGAGTACATTGCAAACAGAGGATATGAGGCTCTTGGAAGATGTCTTCTTGAGATGAGTCCAAAGGATGTTATACATATCATAAAGACAGCTGGCCTCAGAGGAAGAGGAGGCGGAGGATTTCCAACAGGGCTAAAATGGGAATATGCATCCAAGCAGAAATCAGATGTAAAATATGTGGTTTGCAATGCTGATGAGGGTGATCCGGGAGCCTTTATGGACAGGTCTATACTTGAGGGAGATCCTCACAGCGTAATTGAAGCCATGATAATAAACGGCTATGCAATAGGTGCAAACAAGGGATTTGTGTATATACGTGCGGAATATCCCCTTGCTATAAAAAGGTTAAAGAATGCCCTCAGGCAGGCAAGAACTGCAGGACTTCTTGGACAGGATATAATGAATTCCGGATTCAGCTTTGACATTGACATAAAGTATGGTGCTGGAGCATTTGTATGCGGTGAGGAAACCGCACTTATACACTCGATCGAGGGGGGCGTGGCGAGCCAACAACCAAGCCTCCATTCCCTGCAGAAAGTGGCTTGTGGGGTAAACCAACCTCTGTGAACAATGTGGAAACCTTCTCAAATGTACCTGCCATCATTATTAACGGGGCTTCATGGTACAACAAGTTCGGTAGCCATACATCAAAGGGCACAAAGGTTTTTGCCCTGGCTGGAAAGATAAATAACGTAGGTCTTGTTGAGGTTCCAATGGGGATTACATTGAGGGAAATAATCTACGATATAGGCGGCGGTATCAAGGATGGGAAGAAGCTGAAGGCAGTACAGACAGGAGGACCCTCTGGTGGATGTATAACAGCTGACCAGCTTGATGTTGAGATCGACTATGAATCCCTCTATTCTATCGGTTCCATGATGGGATCTGGAGGTATGATTGTAATTGATGAGGATAACTGTATCGTTGATATTGCAAAGTTCTATCTTGAATTCACTGTTGAGGAATCATGTGGAAAATGCACCCCTTGCAGAGTCGGGAATAAGAGGCTCTACGAGATGCTAACAAAGATCACAGAAGGTAAGGGAACAGAAGAGGATCTGGAGACCATGAGGAACCTGGCTGAAACCATTAAGCTTACCTCTCTTTGCGGACTTGGTCAAACTGCTCCAAATCCAGTGCTTTCAACCATGAAGTACTTCCATGAGGAGTATCTTGCCCATGTGAGGGATAAGAAATGTCCTGCTGGAGTATGTCAGGCACTTCTTAAGTATCACATAAGTGAGGACAAGTGTATAGGATGTACAAAATGTGCCAGGGTATGCCCTGTATCGTGTATAAGCGGGAAGGTAAAGGAAGTCCATATTATAGATCAGGATATTTGCATTAAATGCGGAGCTTGCTTTGAGGCTTGCCCGGTTAATGCAATTTCGAAAGGATAGGGGTGATGGGTATGATTAGTGTAAACATAAACGGAAAGATGGTACAGGTTCCTGAGGGAACCACGATTTTGGAGGCTGCAAAGCTGGTAAATGTCAAGATACCTACCCTGTGTCACCTGGACCTTCACGATATAAAGATGGTCAACAAGGCTGCAAGCTGCAGGGTTTGTGTAGTTGAGGTTGAGGGGAGAAAAACATTGGCGCCAGCATGTGCGACTCCTGTATTTGAGGGAATGGTTGTAAAGACCGACACCAAGAAGTCTGTCAAGGCAAGGAGAACAGTAGTGGAGCTTCTTCTTTCAGACCATCCCAAAGATTGCCTGGTTTGTGAAAAGAATCTCGAATGCGAGCTTCAGGCTCTGGCTGCGGAAATGGGACTTAGACATATGAAATATGAAGGTGAACTGTCTGAATTTCCAAAGGATGACAGTAGCTTCTCAATTGTTAGGGATATGACCAAGTGTATCATGTGCAGAAGATGTGAAACCATGTGCAACGAGGTTCAGACGGTCCATGTCCTTTCCGGTTTGGGCAGAGGATTTGATACTGTTGTTGGAACTGCATTTAACCTGCCCATGTATGAGACCACCTGTACATTCTGCGGACAGTGTCTTGCAGTCTGTCCTACAGCAGCCCTTGCAGAGGTAAACAATGTGCCAAAGGTTTGGGATGCAATAAACGACGAGAAAAAATATGTTGTGGTCCAGACTGCACCTGCTGTCAGGGTTGCCCTGGGGGAGGAATTTGGAATGGAGCCAGGAACCGTTGTTACGGGTAAAATGGTGGCTGCCCTTAGAAACATAGGCTTTGACAAGGTGTTCGACACGGACTTTGCTGCGGACCTTACAATAATGGAGGAGGCATCGGAGTTTGTTCACAGGCTGAAGCACGGAGGTAAGCTTCCAATCCTTACAAGCTGTTGTCCAGGCTGGGTCAAGTTTTTCGAGCACCAGTTCAGTGACATGCTTGACATACCTTCAAGCTGCAAATCGCCTCACGAGATGTTTGGCTCCGTTGCAAAGACATATCTTGCGGAAAAGCTTGGGGTGAAGCCCGAGAATATGACAGTGGTTTCTGTCATGCCATGCGTTGCCAAAAAGTACGAAGCTGCAAGACCTGAGCTGGGTCACGGTGGAACAAAGGATGTGGATATTGTAATAACCACAAGGGAGCTGGCAAGGATGATAAATGAAGCTGGAATAAGCTTTAATCATCTTGAGGACGAGGAGTTTGACAATCCTTTAGGGGAGTCAACAGGTGCTTCAGTAATATTCGGGGCGACAGGTGGTGTAATAGAAGCCGCCCTCAGGACAGCCTATGAATGGCTCACTGAGGAGACTCTTGAAAATGTTGAATTTGAAGCGCTGAGAGGAATTGAGGGAACTAAGGAGGCAACAATAAATATAAATGGTGAGGATATTAATATAGCAGTAACCCATGGCCTTGGAAATGCCAGAAATCTACTGGAAAGAATAAGAAGAGGTGAAGCTCAGTACCATGCAATAGAAATAATGGCATGTCCAGGAGGCTGCATTGGAGGGGGAGGTCAGCCTTATCATCACGGTGACCTAGAGATACTTGAAAAAAGGATAGCAGGTATCTATTCCGAGGACAGGGCAAAGACAATCAGGAAGTCCCACGAAAATCCAATGATCAAAAAGATCTATGAGGAATACCTGGGTGAGCCCTACGGAGAGAAGGCCCATGAGCTGCTCCATACCTATTATGTTCCTAGAATCAAGATGTAGAAATTGAAGAAGGCTGCTGCCATTAACTTGGCTGCAGCCTTTTCTATTCATTTATTGAAGACTCGGGGATACCATCACCTTCTACAATTATCCCGCCTGAGCTTTTTGCAATTGCATTTGCATAAGCCTTGTCAGGAAAATCTCTTACATATTTGCCATCCACGTATAGCCTAAAGGGGAAGTATCCGGTCTTTTCACCAAGCTCCTGATAGTGTAGAGGAAGAAGCCGTGTCTGTTCATAAGCTTCAAGATAAGAGCTGTTTCCTGAAGGTAAAAGTGTATCAAATGGCAGAGTCTCAATTGTAAGTGACGGCTTTAGTGACAACGCCACATGGTAGGAGGTTGAATAACCGCTGCCGCTACCCGTATCAGGGAGTAGCCTGTACCCAGTCACTTCCCTTGTCCTTTGTGCAAGTTCAAGGGCTTTGTCTCTGTACCGGTCAGGGTACCATTTGTATTCGTAATAGACAACATTCCCTCTGGAATGGTAGGAGGCGTAGCTTCTAAAATCAAAGCTTTCCATGTAATTCATAAGAGCCTGTGTCTCAGGCTCGCTGCCTGCATGGCTTCCGGGATAGTACTCACCGTCAGGTTGGTTGGAGTAGAAGTCTCCAGGATACTTCTGCCATTTATCGGTAAGCTCAATCATACCATCCTCAAGATAGAAATCCGGAAAGTTCTTGTTCAGGTCAACTCCATAGACGTTTGCCTTCCACTGGGAATAATCATTGTCATCAATGGCGAAGAGAGTGCTCTTTACAGATTCTGTGACAACTGAATCAGTGCCAAACTTTGACAGGTCATGACCGTCGGGATTTACAAGTGGAATAAAATGAAAAACCGACTTTGAAAGAATATCCCTTAAACTGAAATCCCTAATGTGGGAATCCTTGTAATAGTCAGCGGCGTAATCTTCAACTTGCTTGAGCAGGATTGCGGGATTGACTGTTTCCCTTCCATGGATTCCAGCCTCGATCAGATAGTGCATTCGGAAGGTCTTATAGTCATCCCTTGTTCTTGCATCCTTTATACCCTCTGTCATGACCAGTGAGTATATTTCCTTTCCATCATGTGAATATCCAATATTCTCGTAGGAAATTATTTCTGGGTATCGGTCAGCAAGCTCTCTCGCAATCTTGGAATAGTCTTCTGATGAATACTGTGACCCTGATTGAAGTCTAAGCAAAGGGTTTTCCAGATAATCATCAACTTGTGCAACCCTATCCTCTACTTCATCCATTACAACAGGAGCATCCTGGCTTTTATCCAGCTTGGATTCAATGGCTGAATCTGAAAATGCAGGGGACAAGGCTACAGCAAATATAGCCGTGTAAGCAATAATTTTTTGTATCATGGGCCTGCCTCCCTTCGAGGATTTGATTTCATTGGTAAGCGTTTTAAGGATTATACCCAGAATGGACCCGGTACAATCGTACATACAAGCTATTGCGTTAAAGTGGAGACTTATAGGGGTACATATATTAACAACAGGATGAATATCGTTAAGTTTAAACTAAATGAGAGGGAGGGAAGAGCATGAAGAAGATTCTCGTAACCACGGATGGATCGAAATATTCCCAGAAAGCACTTTTCAAGGCCAAGCAGATGGCAACGGACATGGGCTGTGAAGTAACGATTCTTTCTGTAGTGAACCTGTGGGATAATGTATATTCCCATAATATGGACATAAAGGCGGAGCTTGGCAAATCTGAAATGGATAGGACGCAGGACATACTAAAGGAGGCTGAGGAAATATTTAAGGGCTTTGAAGGGGAGTGGAAGACCGTATACAAGGTTGGAGATGTCGTGGATGTGATTGTGAAGTTTGCCGAAGAAGGAAACTACGACCTTGTCATAATGGGCAGCAGAGGTCTGGGAGCCTTTTCAAGAACTCTTCTTGGAAGTGTTTCGGACAAGGTGATCCACCATATTAACACATCTGTCATGATTGTGAAGTAGAGTAAACGCCGAAAGTCTCTCGCTTGAGAGACTTTTTTGTTGAATAGATTCAACAATTTTTCAAAAATAATTTGATACTGAATATTTATATGGTACAATAAAGGGCAGGGGAATTGTACCTAATATTTTTTATAAGGAGCGGTAAAAGTGATTATTGAACATTTGTTGGAAATGATAGTACCATACATAACCGGCTCACTGGAATTGATAGGAGTTGCAATCATATCCATAGCAGCGGTTAGGGGAGTATTTCAGTTTTTCGAAAATGGATTTAACTTTCGTGGTGATGATGTAGCAATTGACTTCGCAAAGGCCATGACTCTAAGTCTTGAATTCAAACTGGCAGCGGAGATAATCAAGACTGTTGTCATCAGGACAATTGATGAGTTTATTATCCTGGCATCAGTTGCAATACTAAGGGTAGTTCTTTCGTTTGTACTTCACTGGGAGCTTAAGAGTGGAGCTAAGAATGTTGATACCTACTGCGAAGATCCGGATGAGCTGGCAACTGATCCAAATCAGAACGTTCAAAAAATTAGATAGAAAATTTAAGGAAGTAATATGTTGGTTTAAAGCAATCGATATATTACTTTTTTGTAATTATTGTGCATTTTCAGAATTATCCTATATAATATAGTTAAGAAATTTAAAAACAGGAGTGATTAAATGAAAAAGCTATTAACCGGAAACGAAGCAATTGCAAGAGGAGCTTACGAAGCCGGCTGTCATGTAGCCACAGCGTATCCAGGGACGCCTTCGACTGAGATCTTGGAAAACGTTTCCACATATCAGGAGATCTATTCAGAATGGTCAACAAATGAGAAGGTTGCAATGGAAGTAGCTGCAGGTGCATCAATTGCAGGTGCAAGATCCATGGTTGCCATGAAGCACGTTGGACTCAACGTTGCGGCGGATCCACTTTATACAATAGCCTATGAAGGGGTTAACGGTGGTCTTGTTGTTATAACCGCCGATGAACCTGGCATGCACAGCTCACAGAACGAGCAGGATAACAGACTGACTGCACCCCATGCAAAAGTGGCATTGATGGAACCATCAGACAGCCAGGAGTGCAAGGACTATATCAAGAAGGCCTTTGAAATCTCAGAGGAATACGACACACCGGTTCTTTTCAAGGTGACTACAAGAATATGTCACAGTAAAAGTGCCGTTGAGCTTGAGGACAGAGTAGAGGTACCCATAAGAGAATACGTGAAGGACCCCAAGAAGTACATAATGGTGCCTGCCCACTCAAAAATCAAACACATACAGATGGAGGAGGAGAGAATTCCAAGACTGCAGGATTTCTCAAATACCACTGAGCTGAACAGGATTGAATGGAATGACAGAAAAATTGGAATAATTACATCTGGAGCAAGCTATGTGCATGCAAAGGAGGTTTTTGGCGACACTGTTTCATATCTTAAGGTAGGATTCAGCTGGCCGCTTCCCGACGAAAAATTCAGGGAGTTTTCAGCAGGTGTTGAAAAGATCTATGTAATCGAAGAGAACGAGCCCTACATGGAGAAGCACATCAAGGCGATGGGCATTGAGTGTACAGGCAAGGAAATCTTCTCTGTATGTGGGGAAATAAATCCACAGATAATAAGGGAAGCGATTCTTGGTGAAAAGCCTGAACAAGGCTACAGCCTGGATGTAGTCGCTCCCACTAGACCACCTGCACTTTGCGCAGGCTGTCCACATAGAGGTATATTCTATGAAATGTCTAAAAACAAGAATAAGATTAACGTGACCTCAGACATTGGCTGCTACACTCTTGGAGCAATGGAGCCACTCAATGTAGGTGATACATGCATATGCATGGGAGCGGGAATCAGTGCAGGTATAGGATTTGACAAGGTCAACAAGATGGCAGGAAGGGATAAGAAGGTGTTTGGAGTAGTTGGAGATTCAACCTTCTTCCATTCAGGCATGACTGGACTTGTGAATGCTGTGTACAATAAGAGCAATATGGTGACTGTAATACTTGATAACAGAATTACAGCCATGACAGGACATCAGGAAAATCCTGGAACAGGAAAATCAATTTCTGGAGTGGAATCTCCACAGGTGGACCTGGTGGCACTTGTTAGGGCCATAGGGATAAAGGAAGAGAACCTGAGAGTTATCGACCCATACGACATGGATGCCAACAAGGAGGCTGTTAAAGCTGGAATAGCAGCTGAAGAGCCATTTGTGATAATTACCAAGCAGCCTTGTGCCCTGCTTAAGGATGTTATGAAAAGAAGAGCAAACCTATATTCCCAGGTGGATCAGGAAAAATGCAGAAAATGCAAGACTTGTCTGAAGATAGGCTGTCCGGCAATATCAATGAAGGACAACGTGGTTTCAATTGATACGACCATGTGCAACGGTTGTGAGGTATGCGTGCAGGTATGTCCGTTCGATGCGATTGAATCATTTGGGGAAGAGGTGAAATAGATGACTAAGAGCTTATTGTTGGTAGGAGTTGGAGGACAGGGTACAATCCTTGTTTCAAAGATATTGTCCGAAGGTCTTCTGGAGGAAGGCTACGACGTTAAGATGGCTGAAATTCACGGGATGTCTCAGCGTGGAGGAAGTGTAACCACCCAGATAAGATTTGGGGATAAGGTCTATTCACCCACAGTAAACAAGGGGGATGCAGATGTTCTTGTATCCTTTGAGAAGATTGAGGCGCTGAGATACATTCCCATGCTGAAGAAAAACGGTACGCTGATCATTAATGAAGAGGAAATCTGGCCTCTAACGGTATTGGCTGGCCTTGAAGAATATCCTGAAGGTGTAATGGAAGAACTTAAGAAGAAGCTGGACAGTATTGTATCTGTTGATGCCAGAAGGATTGCTGAAGAAATCGGTGAGCCAAGATCCGCAAACATTGTTATGCTTGGATTGATGGTAAAGGCACTTGGGATAGACAAGATTGACTGGGTAAGCAAAATCAAGAAATTCCTCCCAGAAAGATTCCATGAAGCGAATATAAAAGCATTTGAAAGAGGTCTAAGCCTCTAGCAAAAAGAAGTGCCACTTTATGTGGCGCTTTTTTATATGTTG
>NZ_JBJXRK010000027.1:0-32596 GCF_046224405.1 Gudongella ferriphila
GAATTATAAATGAATTTTGTAAAGAGTGATACGTTCAAGAAGTACTTTATACCAGGTATAATATTTCAGTCAGTTGTAATAGCAGGTGGTTATGGAACAGGAAGAGAGATTGTTGAGTTTTTCCTTAGCTTTGGAACAGTTGGGGGCTTGATTGCCATGCTGGCTATATCAGGTGTCATATGGGGCATAGTATGTGCTGCCACTTTTGAGTTTGCAAGAGTTTTCAAGGCATATGACTACAGAACCTTCTTCAAGAAGCTTCTTGGTAAAGCATGGTGGATATACGAGCTTTGCTATGTTGTACTTCTATTGATAGTATTGGCTGTAATTGCTTCATCTGCAGGAAGCATACTGAACGAGATGTTTGGTATCAACTACTACATAGGTGTTGTTGCAATGATGATTGGAGTAGGTATATTGGTATTGAAGGGCACTGAAGCCATAGAGAAGTTTCTTTCATACTGGACAATTCTTCTGTATTCGGTATACATTATCTTTTTAGTGATGCTTTTCACAAAATTTGGAGGAGATATCACCAGTGGAATATCCAATGGAACCATGGAATCCGGCTGGGCGCTTGGAGGCTTTAAATATGCATTCTACAACTTGGGAATAATCCCTGCTGTGTTGTTTTCAGTGAAGCATGTGGAAACACGTAAGGAAGCCATCGGATCAGGGATAATGGCAGGACTTATCGGAATAATACCAGCAGTTCTGCTGTTTGTTGCCATGAGTGGGTTCTATCCAGAAATAATTTCTGCTGCAGTTCCTACGGTTTATATTCTAAATGCTTTAGGTTCACCATTGCTTCAAATAGTCTTCCAGGTAACTTTGTTTGGTACATTGATCGAGACTGGAACAGGATTCATTTATGCTGTAACTGAGAGAATCACTTCGGTATATGTTGAAAAGGACAAGAAAATGGCTGGTTGGATTGTACCAAGCGTAACTATTGGGCTACTAGCATTAGGAGTGTTCATAGCGCAGTTTGGACTAATCGGGCTTATAGCTCAGGGGTATGGAACAATAACCTGGGGCTTTCTGGTATTCTATGTAATTCCTGTGGTAACCATTGGTATCTATAAAATAATGAAAGCCACATCATTGGAAGGACTTGTAACAGAAATAGCTGAATAGATTAATGAGGGCCTGTCAAATGACGGGTCCTTTTTTTAGTTGAAATCTACACAAATAGACTTCAATAAGATATACTATTAATATCAAAAAACCAATGGGAGGATAGTTTCATGAATCAGCTGATTAGATTTCTATCACTAGTGCTGGTTGCTGTTTTGATATTTGTTGGAGCATCATTGGTTGGAAACAATCCAGCCTATCAGGGAAGTGTAATCCCTCCTTACCAGAACAATCTCTATCCCCTTGAAAGGATAGTGTATTCTGGTGAGGAAGGGGACGTTCAAATCTCATTTAGGGCTGAATATGACATAAGAGGGGTAGTAAAGGGAAAGAAAAAATACTCGGACTATCCATCACAGGTTTCCCAATACGATCTTATCCTGGCATGGGGTGACCTGAACAAGGAGGAGTACGACCAGCATGTGAATTATTCACAAGGTGGAAGATGGTACTATTATACTTTTGAAAAAGGCATGATAGAAGAAGGTTTCATAGCAAAGAACTCAGCCAATGTACATCTCATTGCAGAGAATGATGAAATAAAAAAAGAGATTAGAAAAGTAAGAAAGAACGATTACATCAGAATCAAGGGGTATCTTGTGGATGTCCATTTTGAGAACGGTCCGTGGGAAACTAGCATGACAAGGGGAGATACAGGTAATGGAGCCTGTGAGATAATCTATGTTAAAGAGATTCACATTGTAGATTAAAATTTTAAGGTGGTGTTTTTTTGGATACAATCCTATATGTTGTTGGAATAATTCTTCTGGTTTATTTTTTGCTAACCAAGATACCAGGAGGCTTTCACAAGAGAAGAATCAATAAGGAAATTCGAAAATTGAAGGAGATGCAGGTGAGGCCTAGGGAAGGAAACATAGAAATGAAGGACATTGCCCATCTGCCTGAGATAGTCCAGAGGTGGCTGATAAAATCAAATATTGTAGGAAGTCAGTGGAAAAGCACTGTCCACATTAAGCAGAAGGGGCAGATGAGACTTGATCCTGACTCTGAAAAATGGATTTTCGCATCAGCTACCCAGGTGGTGGGCATGACTGAGCCTTCATTTGTTTGGCAAGTGAAGGCTGAGGTGAAGCCCTTCATTTATGTTTACGGGGCGGATAGCTATCTTGACGGAGTGGGATCTTTACAGATGAGGCTTCTTAACCTGATTAAGGTTGCAGATGTAAAGGGTGGGCCCAAAGTAAACCAGTCCTCATTCCAAAGATACCTTCTTGAGCTGCCCTGGTATCCACAGGCAGCCCTGAACAGAAATATGAAATGGAAGCAGATAGACAAGCATACTGCAAGAGTTGTTATGAATCATAGGGGTGTGCCTGGGGAGGCTTACCTTCGCTTTGATGATGAGGGGGATGTTGTCTTCACAAGCGCCATGAGGTTCAAGGACACAGATGACAAGGCAGAGCTCTTGGAATGCATAGGTGAGTCCAAGGAGATAAACCTGATGGATGGAATCAGAATGCCAATTTTAGTCCATGTTACCTGGAGACTGCCCGAAAGGCTTTACACTTGGTTTAAGGTACAGATATTCAAGCTGGAATACAGATAAGGGTTGTGTGTATGATTTGACCTTGCAATGAGGGGTATTACATTTCATAGGAAGGTAATTCGGAGTGAGAACGGGGAGGAAGGATACCATGAAACTTAGAACAAAGCTTAATATCCTTGCATCAATATTCGTGCTTGTGAGATCAATGAGAACCATGGCCAAAGGCCTAAGGAGGACATCCCCTGTGCTGATTGCAACAACCTCAGCATTGGTGACGGCAGCTGCATTTATAGTCGCTCCAAGGGTTTGTGAGGAGGTCAAGGCAAGAAAAGTACTTAGCTGAAGATTTGGGAGAAAGGAGAAATAATCCAAACCCCTCTATTAAAGAGGTTAATTGGATTATACGTGATATTTTGAACAGGTTTGATTTTCTAAATACAGAAGCAATGAGAAACATACTTGATTCGGTAAATGTGGGAATACACATAGTTGACAAGTATGGAACAACAATATGCTACAATAGCACCTGTGAGGAGATAGAGGGGATAAGCAGTGAGTGGATCATAGGTACGAATATGGTTGAGCTTGTTAAAGATGGAGTATATTCGGAATCTGTCGCACTTCAGTCCATTCATTCCGGGAGGACTGTGAAGAGAAGCCAAAGGGTAAATGACAAGTACATATATTCAACAGGTGTTCCCATATTCGTCAACGATGAGCTTGAGATGGTTGTCGTTAGCGTTATGGATATGACCAAAATTGAGGATCTGAGGTCTCAGTATAATGAATTAAGAGACATTAATCTCAGGATACAGAGTGAACTTGCAATGCTTAACTCAATAGGTAAAGACGGGGATATTATGGTTTCCAAGAGCAAAGTCATGGAGGACATCAAGCACCTTGCTCTTAGGGTTTCCAAGGTTGATTCCACAGTGTTGATTGAAGGTGATTCAGGAGTTGGGAAGGGAGTCCTAAGCAAGTTTATTCATGACAACAGTAACAGAAAGGAAGGTCCCTTCATAAAGGTCGATTGTTCAGCTCTTCCAGAGAGCCTGATCGAGTCAGAGCTATTTGGATATGAGGAGGGAGCCTTTACAGGTGCAAGAAAGGCTGGAAAGGTCGGCCTGATCCAGCTGGCACACCAGGGAACTCTTTTTTTGGATGAGATAGGAGA
Source organism: Gudongella ferriphila (assembly GCF_046224405.1). Classification (NCBI taxonomy): domain Bacteria; kingdom Bacillati; phylum Bacillota; class Tissierellia; order Tissierellales; family Tissierellaceae; genus Gudongella; species Gudongella ferriphila. The sequence continues at coordinate 3,819 of NZ_JBJXRK010000027.1, forward strand.
ACTTCCACTGAACATGCAGGTAAAGCTTTTGAATGTGATTCAGCATAAGGTATTCCAGAAGGTGGGCGGTACCGAGAAAATAGACATAGACACTAGAATCATTGCTGCAACAAACAGAAATCTTGATAGGATGGTGGACGAAGGAAGATTCAGAAGTGACCTTTATTATAGATTGAAGGTTGTTCCAATAACCCTTCCGTCCTTGAGGGAGAGAAAGGATGATATTGTGCCATTGGCCAAGTTCTTCCTTGATAAGCACAACACTGAGTATAATTTCAATAAATCATTTTCTCCAAGAGCCTACAAGGCTATGGTTAATTATTCATGGCCTGGAAATATCAGAGAGCTGGAAAATGAAGTGGAGAGACTAGTTGTAACCACTGAGGATGATGTGATAACTGAATCAGACCTTGTGGGATCTGGAATCTGCAATCTTGGAAATGTTATCACTGATCAGTCAATAAGCTTCAAGGAGAATGTAACTGAGTATGAAAAGATGCTCCTTGAAGGATATCTCCAGAATGCAGAGGATATCCATCAGTTAAGCCAAATGACAGGCCTTGAGGAAAGTACTCTGAGAAAGAAGGCTAAGCGGATAGGGGTTGAGCTGATTTTTCCGGGAAAAAATTCCTGAAAAAGAGAAAAAATTCCTGGAACCATGCATTCCAGGTCTGGAGGGAGCTAAAAGTATATTTTAAAAAGGGGCTGAGGAAAAAATTCCTCTAAAGTCCGGTTTTTATCCTTATGGATTGGGATGAAACCGGGCTTTTTATTTTGGCACGGGTCTTGCAACTATATATTGTCGTAAGAAAAAATTTGGAATATGAAAGCGTTTACTAATTTATTTACAAGGAGGTTGTTTGATTGTATATTGAGAAAAGTCTTATGCAATATGCACTGGATACCAGAAGCAGTGACCCTACACCAGGAGGTGGAAGTGTATCAGCATATGTTGCAACCTTAGGTTCTGCATTGACATCCATGGTTGGTGGATTGACATTTGGCAAGAAGAGCTTTCAGGAGGTTCCCGAAAAAACAAGGGAAGAAATGGAGACTAAGGCTCAAGAATTGGAAAAATTGTTTGATGAGCTTGCAGAAATTGTGGATCGTGACACAACTGCTTTTGACAAGGTGATGGCAGCCTTTAAGCTTCCCAAGGATACGGAGGAAGAAAAGAAAACCAGATCCAAGGCAATTCAGGAGGGCTACAGGGAGGCCTTGGAGGTTCCTCTAGGATGTGCCAAGAAATGCCACAGAGTCTTGGAGCTTCAGGGAGTCTTTGCAGAAAACGGAAATGTAAATGCCATAACTGATATAGGAGTCGGGATACTGCTTGTCCACTCAGGGCTTGAAGGTGCTCTCCTGAATGTGACAATAAATCTTGGAAGCATAAAGGATGAAAATTATAGAGAAGAAGTTTCCGCCCAGGTCACCCAGTTGCTTTCAACAGGAAAAATACTCAAGGAGCAGGGAATGGAAATGGTTTACAGGAGACTGGAAGGTTAACGGAAGCTATAATAGAAAGGTGAGTGGATTAAAATGGAGAAAAAGTATATATTGGCGGTGCCGAACTTCAGTGATGGGAGAAGAGATCATGTAATAGAAGCAATTTCAGGAACAATTAAGGGAAGAGAAGGAGTGAAGCTGGTTTCATGTGAACCGGAGCATGATTTCAATAGAACGGTTCTTACCATAATCGGGGAGCCTGCACCCTTAAAGGAAGCCCTCCTTGATATGGCTGCGAAATCCTACGAGCTTATTGACATGAGAGAGCAGAAGGGTACCCACCCAAGAATAGGTGCACAGGATACAATACCCTTGTTTCCATTATCCAATATTGAGCTTGAAGAGGTAGGGGAGCTAGCAGAAGAGATAGGTAAAGAGCTTTATGAAAAGCATGGAGTGCCAATATATTTTTCAGGGGAGAATGCGAGAACCCCTGAAAAGAAGGGAATCTCTTTCATAAGAAAAGGACAGTATGAAGGATTAAAGGAACTTCTTGACCATGAAAGCCATCCGGATCGTGATGCCAGAAAACCAGACCTTTCCAAGGACGGAAAACTTAGCCCTGAAAGTGGAGCAACCATAGTATCCGCCGACATGGAAGGACTTACTGCATACAATGTATTCCTTGCAACAGAGGATGTCAGTATAGCAAAGCAAATAGCAAAGGCTGTTAGGGGACCTAGTGGAGGATACTCCACAATCAGAGCCGTTGGAATAAAGTTCCCTGAGAGGGAAGGGGTGGTCGTATCAATGAACCTCTTTGACTGCTCATCAACACCAATGTACAGGGCCTTTGAACTTGTGAAGCTGGAGGCTCAGAAGTACGGTGTAGCTGTTACGGGGTCAGAGATTGTCGGTCCTGTGAAGCTTGATTACCTTTTGAACAACCTGAATCATTATCTGGGACTTCAAGGTCTTAGAAAAGAGCAGATTCTTGAGCATCACCTGATGTATTAGATAAAAGTCTAGGTAGAAGGAGTTGCATGGGTAATTGCAGCTCCAACCCTTAAAATAAAAATGAAGGAGAGGGTGAACTAAATGGAAAACGTTTCGAAAATAAACCTAAGTAAAGAGAAAAATTATGATTACGGTAAATTGGACCTGAACGATCCCAAGACTCTGGATACTCTTACACTTGAAAGGTCTGACTGGGTCAGAGCCTTCGTGAAATTCATGTTAGTAACTGCAATTGCAATATTTGTTTTCTTTGTTCCGGTAAACGGAAGTGTGCCATTCGGAATTATTTATGGAGGAGCAATATCTATAGTAGAATCACTCGTTGTTATAAATGGACAGCAGGTTGGTGCGCTGCTTCTTACCACAATAATACTTATGGGCACTGGAATAACAAGTATAATCGGTAAGTTCTTCTCAAAGAAGGACAGTAAACTGTACAATTACTATAAGGCTGATTCAATAATACATCCATTCCTTTATATGGCAGGGGGAATTTTTATCCTTCTTTACTTCCTTAATAAGATTGGAGTATATGCTGCCCCTGAAATGATAGTAGGAGCATCAACAGGTGAGATGGTTATACCTGGAGTTGTAATAGGAGTTGCATTCATTATTCCTGTAGGAGCTTTCTTTATCCCGTTTCTAACAGATTACGGCTGTATAGACTTCTTCGGAATTCTTCTGGAGCCTCTGATGAGACCACTTTTCAAGGTTCCAGGCAAGAGTGCAATTGATGCAAGTGCATCATTTGTGGGATCAACCACCATGGGGATAATAATAACAGGTAGAATGTTCAATGGAAGCGTATATACTGCAAAGGAGGCAGCTGTTGTTGCTACCTGCTTTTCAGCCGTATCAGTGGGTTATGCCCATCTGGTAATGGAAACTGCTGCAATCAGTGAGCATTTTGTAGTAACATACTTCGTATCCTTTTTCTTGGCATTTGTAATGGCAGCCATAATAAGTAGAATACCTCCAATAAGCAAGAAACCGGACACCTTTTCAAATGGAAGGGAGCAAACTCAGGAGGAGAGAACAGAAGGAAGAAGAAAGTTTGGTCCTGAGCTTGTAACAACAGGAGTCAACAGGGCTACAATGAGGGCTCACACATCTGGAGCCATGCCAAGAAGAATCATAAGGAGTGTTGTTGATGCATTCCCTGTTCTACCCAAGGTAATCACGCTTCTTTGCTCCATTGGGATACTTGGAATGATCGTTGCAAAGTACACACCTGTATTCGATATAATTGGGTATGCTTTCTTTCCTTTGACATCACTTCTTGGGGTTCCTGATGCAATGGTTGCGGCAGCGGCTATACCAACAGGAATCACAGAAATGTTTATCCCGGTTTTGACAATAGCTGATCAGGTTGCAGAGCTGCATATTAAGACAAGATTCTTTGTGACAGTGGTTTCAATGCTTCAGATTATTTTCCTTGCAGAATCAGTAGTAGTAATAATGAACACTGGATTGCCTGTAAAGTTCAGGGAACTGATGATAGTGTTTATTCAGAGGACAATAATTGCAATGCCTTTGGCTGCAATCTTTATGCATATTTTATTTTAGACAATGACAATGGGCACCGGATAAAATTCCGGTGCTTTTTCGATTTTACATACTCTTAACATTGGCATCATATATCCTTAATGTACCCCTGTTATTCTATGTATGAAAAGAGAAACAGAACATAACCTAAGGAGGAAATTACATTGAGAAATTCAAGGAAATTTATTTTATTGGCATTCATAATGGTGCTGACATTCGCACTGACAGCTTGCGGAGGCGGAGGGGAAGCTCCTGCAGATGGTGGGGATGGAAGCCAACTGGAGGGTGCAGTAATAGTTGACGGTTCAGGAACAGTCTATCCACTTATGGCTCATATAGCTGAGGAGTATATGACAAATGAAGAACCTGGAGTAAGCGTTCAGGTAGGTAGAGCTGGTTCAAGTGCAGGATTTAAGAAATTCATTCCTGGCGAAACAGACTTCTCAGATGCATCAAGAGCAATCAAGGATGAAGAGATTGCACAGCTTGAAGAAAACGGATTTGTTTTCGGTGAGGATGTAATGGAAATCAAGATGGCATATGACGGTCTTACAATGGTAATAAACAATGACAACGACTGGGCAACGGAAATGACCGATCAGGAGATTATCGACATGTATATTTCCGGGACTTATTCAGATGATGACGTTGTACTATGGTCAGATATCAGACCTGAGTGGCCAGCAGAGGAAATAAACTTCTACGGACCAAACGAGAATCACGGAACCTTTGAGTTCTTCTATGAGGTACTACTTGAAAAGCAGGACCTTGTAAAGACTGCGAACCTTCAGCAGGAGTATTCAACACTTGTTGACCTTGTATCAAAGGACAAGTACGCAATTGCATTCTTTGGATACGGATACTATGCAAGCAACACTGACAAGATTCAGGCAGTAAAGGTTGACTTTGGAAACGGACCTGTTGCACCTGCTCTTGAAACAATAGGCGAAGACCTTCCATATGGAGGATTCACAAGACTTGTATACACATATCTAAATCTTGATTACGCTAAGGAAAAACCACAGGTACTTGATTATGCAATGTATGTTGTATCACCTGAAGGATCAGAGAGACTTGCTGGAGAAAATGGATTTGCACCGCTACCTTCAGAGGTTTATGCAGAATACTACAGTCAACTGGAAGCATTGAAATAAGAGATTCTATAAAGCTGTGGGTGGCAACTTATCACCCACAGCTAAACTTCCGTAACAACAAAGATCAGGGGAGATAAGAATGGAAAACAATCAAGTAAGAGAAATAATTCAAGATAATATCAAGAAGAAGAATCACTTTTCAGACAGGATCATGCCAAAGGTGTTTTTAGTCATGGCTTTGATTTCTGTATTTACAACATTCGGAATTGTGTACACGTTAATTTTTGATTCAATAAAATTCTTTTCACAGGTGCCAATAAGAGAGGTATTCTCAACAAATTTAAGCCCTTTGTCGAGGAACCCCTCTTTTGGTTTCCTCCCCCTCTTAAATGGAACATTCTGGACAACATTAATTGCCATGCTTGTTGCAGTGCCGGTGGGAATGGCTGCTGCGATTTACCTGAGTCAGTTTGCTTCACCTAATCTAAGGAAAGTACTGAAGCCTGTATTGGAGGTGTTGGCAGGTATCCCGACTATAGTGTATGGCTTTTTCGCTTATTCATTTGTCACCCCCCTGTTGATGAATCTGATTCCTTCCCTGGGGGCAAAGAATGTCCTTAGTCCTGGTATAGTAATGGGGATTATGATTATACCAATGGTGGCGTCCCTATCTGAGGATGCAATGAACGCTGTTCCGACAATTATGAAAGAGGGAGCCATGGGTCTCGGCTCAACAAGACTTGAAACAACAACAAAAGTAGTTATCCCAGCTTCCATATCAGGGATTGTTTCATCCATAGTACTGGCCGTATCAAGAGCGATCGGGGAGACAATGATAGTCACAATTGCAAGCGGTAGCTCAAAGAACTTCACATTTGACATTACACAATCAATGCAGACCATGACTGCATATATAGTTGAATTTACCAGCGGGGATGCAGGAAGTGGCACCGTGGGCTACTACAGCCTTTATGCTGTGGGCTTGATTCTTTTTGTGTTTACATTGGGTATGAACCTTATAGCTCAAAGCATTGCCAGGAAGTACAGGGAGGAATATTGATGAAGATGAATTTATCTGTATGGCTTCATCAAAGAATAGGAAGTGTGTATTATGAATAAGAAAATAAAAGGACCTGATAGGAATAAGGTCAATTTCAATAGAAATAGGATTAATCTTAGGATAGGAGTCAATAATTTTGCAAAGCACCTGTTCTCGCTTTCCACGGTTTTTGCCGTTGTTGTGCTGGGAGTTTTGCTTTATCAGATCGTGGCCGGAAGCATTGGTTGGCTTGACTGGCAGTTTCTGACAAGCAATCTTTCAATATTTCCTGAGAAGGCTGGTATAAAGGGTGCCATCATAGGAACCTTGTATCTTATGATGATTGTCATTCCTGTTACACTAATTCTTGGAGTTACCACAGCAATCTATTTGGAGGAATACGCAAAGGAGAGTAGGCTTCAGAGATTTATCAAGGTTAACATATCAAACCTTGCCAGTGTTCCATCTGTAATCTTCGGACTTCTTGGACTTACGGTCTTTTCAAGAATGCTAAGCCTGGGTTCAAGCATCCTGGCAGGAGGCCTGACCATGTCGCTTTTGGTTCTGCCTATTGTTGTGGTTGCAGCCCAGGAAGCATTGCGTGCTGTTCCAGGGTTCCTGAGAGAAGCATCCTATGGTATGGGCGCCGACAAATGGACCACCATCTGGAGAGTAGTTCTTCCTGTTTCCATACCGGGAATACTTACAGGAGCAATACTGGCAATTTCAAGGGCAATCGGTGAAACCGCACCCTTGGTAGTTCTTGGAATTCCAACCTTGATAATGAAGATACCAACAGGAATAATGGATGACTTCACAGTAATGCCCATCCAGATATACTACTGGACACTGGATACGGTACTGACACCTGAGTATGCATATCTTGCATCGGCTACAATTGTAGTGCTTTTGGTTACGCTGTTCATCCTGAATTCTGTTGCAATAATAATTAGAAATAAGTTTCAGAAGACATTCTGATTGGGGGAGAAGATTTTGAAGGATTTAGATTTAGATAAGTACATTACCAAATACGTATATGATGTCAAGGGGCTTAATCTTTGGTATGGAGATAATCAGGCACTTATGGACATAAACATGCAGGTGCTTGAGAATGAGATAACAGCTATAATAGGGCCTTCAGGCTGCGGCAAGTCAACATTCATCAAGACACTGAACCGAATGATAGAAAACATTCCCATAGTGAGGACGGAGGGTCAGATCCTCTACAACGGCAGAAACATCTTTAGCTCAAAGATGAAGGTTGAGGAACTTAGAACCAGAGTTGGAATGGTATTTCAAAAACCCAATCCATTTCCAAAGTCAATTTTTGAGAATGTTGTCTATGGTCCCAAAATCCATGGTGTTAAGGATAAGAAGATACTGATGGAAATTGCGGAGCATAGCCTAAGGGGAGCAGCCCTTTGGGATGAGGTTAAGGATAGGCTTAATGATAATGCCTACGGACTATCAGGCGGACAGCAGCAGAGGCTTTGTATCGCCAGGACAATGGCAGTAAGCCCTGAGGTTATCCTTATGGATGAGCCTACATCTGCTCTTGACCCGGTGGCTACCATGAGAATTGAGGAGCTGATGGAGGATCTTAAGAAGGAATACACTGTTATAATAGTTACCCACAACATGCAGCAGGCGGCTAGGATTTCAGACAAGACAGCCTTCTTCTTAAGCGGAGAACTTATAGAATTTGACAAAACAAACAAGATATTCGCCAATCCCAGTGACAAGAGGACAGAGGACTACATCACAGGTAGATTTGGATAAAATAACACAAAAAGAACCGGTCCCATTGTGTTATTATGTTAGCATGGACTGATGGCTTGCAAGAGCTGTCAGTTTTTTTGTCTATGCTGGCTTTGGGGCATCAAAAGGGTAGAGTGTTGCATGGATTATTACATAGTGCTATAATCTAGAAGTGAATAAATATGTAGATTTGAACATTTCCAAACATTTACCAATTGATGGAAAGCAATAAAAAAGGAGCCAGCTATGAATGGACCATTAAAAAAATTCGTCGACTCAATTACAATTAAAGCTACAATCATAATAATATTCATCCTGAGTGTTACAGTCACAATGGGTGCAATAGGCTATGCGACCTACTCGAAATGGAGTAGCTCCAATGAACAGGTCATAACAAGACTAGCAGATAACCTGAATTATGAGATTGTCCACCAGATAGAAGATTATTTGCACATTCCTGAACATATTATTCAGCTCAATATCGGGATGATTGAGAACGGGACAGTGGATCTTGAAAATCCATCCATAAGAAATCTTTTCTTCCTGAACACCTTAAACACACAGGATAATATGGTGTACAGCTTCAGCTACGGGTCTGAGGACGGAGAGTATTACGGTGCAAGAAGGAATGAATCTGATGAAATAGAGCTAATGGTAAACAACAGTGAAACCGGAGGAAGCTCATGGTATTATTCCGTTGGAGAAGGTGGCGCTAATGGAGAATTCCTTAGGGATTTTGGATCTTTTGATCCAAGAACCAGAGCATGGTACGAGACCGCCATAAGCCAAGGAGGATTCTCTTATTCGCCAGCCTACAAGCATTTTGTAGTGGATGACCTTACAATATCAGCTGCAGCTCCAGTAAGGGACGATTCAGGAGAGATCAAAGGAGTTCTTGGTGTACATATCCTTCTCTCTGGAATGAATGGAGCACTTAGTGAAATAACTGAAGGGTCCAACTCCTATGCAATGATAGTTGAAAGGGAAACCGGTTTTGTGGTTGCAAACTCCTTGGGACAGGGAAATTTTTCCCTGGATTCTGAGGGTGATTTTCAAAGGGTAAATATTTCTGATACCGGAAACAATGTCGCGAACCTAACCTACAGGGAGTATATCAATGGGAACTCAGAGCTTGTTGAGGGATTGCGGGGAGAGGAGCCCCTCTTTAGCAAGGCTACTGAGTTAAAAACGCCAGGCATCGATTGGGTTGTTATTACGGCAGTTCCTGAGAGCCTTTTGGGAACCACTATGAAAGAATCCCTTAAGGATAGTCTCCTGATAGGTGCGGTGGGACTTCTCGTTTCAATCCTTATGTTTATGGTGATAATCAGGAACCTGTTTGAGCCTATGGAGGAAATCCTCGAAGCAAACAGGATGTTTTCAGATGGTGACATGACCAGAAGAGTGGAAATAAGCCGTAATGATGAGGTAGGTAGGATCGGTGAGTCCTACAACCAAATGGCAGAACGGATCCATTCACTTGTCCATAATCTTGAAGATGAAGTAAAGGCAAGGACGGAAGAGATTAGGAACACAAATCGAAAACTTGAAGAAAGCAATGACAGGCTGCAGTTGATCCTCAATTCAGCTGCAGAGGGAATATATGGAATGGACCTTGACGGAAACTGTACATTCGTTAATAGAAGTGCAGTGGAAATCCTTGGCTATGACAGCCACGAAGAGTTGCTGGGCAAGAACATGCACGATATGATACACCACAGCACAAGGGATGGATATCATAGGAGCATTGAAAAATGTGCCATAACCGAAGGAATAAGGAACGGAGAAGGTACCCATGTCTTGACGGAGGTATTCTGGAGAAGGGATAATACAAGCTTTGATGTGGAGTATTTCAGCTACCCCCAAATTGTTGAGGGAAGGACTGTCGGTGGAGTTGTGACATTTATGGATATTACACAGAGAAAGAAGCTCCAGCAGCAGATATATTCAGAGAAGGAACAATTCAAGACCACATTGCTCTCTGTTGGAGATGCTGTAATCTCAACTGACTCAAGGGGAAGAGTAGATGTTATGAATCCAATTGCAGAAGAACTGACAGGATGGTCCCAGGAGGAAGCCAGGGGTTTGCCCTTTGAGAAGGTGTTCCATATTATCTATGAGCATACCGGTGAGGTCTGTGACAACCCTGTTGAAAGGGTACTTGAAAGTGCGGAGATCATAGAGCTTTTTGACAATACAATCCTTATTTCAAAGGATGGTAGAAGAATTCCCATTGAAGACAGTGCAGCTCCCATAAAAAGCGAGGAAGGGCTTATAACAGGAGTCGTTGTAGTCTTCAGGGACTTCACAGAAAAGAAGGAAAAACTAAAGGAAATTGAGTATCTGAGCTACCATGACCACCTGACAGGCCTCTACAACAGAAGATATATGGAAGATTCCATAAATCGACTGGACACCAAGAGAAATCTTCCCTTTACAGTAATGTCAATTGATGTGAACGGTTTGAAGCTTACCAATGATGCATTTGGTCACAAGATGGGGGACATGCTTCTTACAAGCGTAGCTGAAATGCTTAGGAAGGTGTGTAGGGAGGACGACATAATTGGTAGAATGGGTGGAGACGAGTTTATGGTTCTACTTCCAAAAACCAGTGAGATACATGCAGAAAAAGTGAAGAAAAGAATAGAGGATTCAGCCAGGAAAATCAAGCTTGACTCTGTAATTGTTTCCCTTGCAATAGGATATTCAGTAAAATCAACCTCTGACATGGAAATTAGCAGTGTCATGACCATGGCTGACAACAAGATGTACAAGGACAAGCTGAAATACGGGAAACTGATGAGAAGCCAGACCATAGAAGTGGTTCTAAGGAACATAAACCTGAAGTATGACAGCGAGCAGATTCACACAGAAAGGGTCTCCCAATACTGCGTTGCCATAGCCAGAGAAATGGGATTTTCTGAAGAACATGTAGAGCGAATAAAGACTGCTGCAATACTACATGATATAGGGAAGATAATGGTTCCCCCGGAAATACTGAACAAGCCAGGGAAGCTTACCCAGGATGAGTTTGAGATAATCAAGAAGCATCCCGAGACTGGTTATCAGATCCTTAAATCTGTGGACGAATACTCGTCATTTGCCCAGCATGTTCTCTATCATCATGAGAGAATAGATGGGAAAGGATATCCGGAAGGACTCAAAGGCAATCAGATTCCGCTGGAATCAAAAATAATATCCGTTGCGGATGCCTATGAAGCCATGACTGCCAGCAGACCCTACCATACACCAAGATCAAAAGAATCTGCCATTGAGGAACTGCTAAGATGCTCAGGCACCCAGTTCGAGCCTGAAATTGTAAGGGTTTTTGTGAAAGGGGTCCTATAGTATAATCAAATCAAATCGCAAAATGAAAGGAGCTGATCCAATGGATCAGCTCTATTTCACTAGCTTTGATATCATTTTAAAATCTGGTGTTCCAGCGGTCTTTACAAGGTCAAAAAGTACTGTTTCAACATTTGTGATTATTGCCCCCATGTCATGCATAAGATCCAATGCATTCTTATAGTTCTCATAGGTCCTTGAGCCTACCCCGTCCATAAGGACAAACACGTTGTAGTTACCTTCAATAAGGGCCCTTACTGTTTGAAACACGCATACATGGGTCTCCATTCCGGTCACGAGGATATTTTTCTTGCCGCTTTTAAAGATGTCATCCCTAACATCATTGCTGTAGGCTGAAAACATGACCTTTTCGTGAGCCTTTGAATCCAGAAGCGCTGCAAGCTGTGGCAGTGTGCTGCCTAGGCCTTTAGGATACTGCTCCGTATGGACTACCTTCATGTCCAGTTCCTTCATGGCTGTTAGGAGAATCCTGTTTTTATCCACTATCTGGTCGCCGTTGTGTATGGCAGGCGCCAGCCTTTCCTGGATGTCAATCATAAGAAGCATTGTGTCCTCTCTGTTCAGTGTGTATTTCTTCATATCTGTCTCCTTTCTATTTACCAAACACCACTCTGTGAAGAGGGTGTCTTTTTACTTTAATGGCCTTTTCAGGGCACAGTTCATGACAGCAAAAGCATCTAATGCAATCTGTTGTATCAATAACAGCCTTGTGGTTTTTCATTGAGATAACCTTCGGGGGGCAGTTTGCTGCACAGATTCCACACCCTACGCAAATCCTTGCCTGGACCTGGGGGTATGGCCTGATATTTTCCAGAAGAAAATCCTTTACAAACTCCGGAATCCTTCCAGAAACAAAATTCACATGTGTGGAACCTGGGAGTCTGAATGGCTCAACCTTCAAACCGTCAATGTTGGTTCCAAATAGTTCAATCCTGTCTGGCACCAACAGGCCACGTTCGATAGCATGGCGATTTACAGGAGAATCCAGAAGTCCTGTAATCCCCGTAGCCACGTAATCCAGCTCAAAGAGATTTTCTCCAGCAAGGAGAAGGCCCAGCTCCCTGATATCTCCACTTGATGGACCGTCGCCCTCCATAGCCTGGATTCCATCTATAACAGAAAACAGGGGATCAACAAAGTCGCACACATCAATAAGCATATTTGCAAAGTTGTCCACATCGTTCATCTTAAGATGGTAATCGGCCTTGGTAACTCCCGGGATCATGCCGAAAAGGTTCTTAACAGCACCTGTATAGGTCATCATTGTGTGAGTTTTAAGCTTTGCGCAGGAGACCACATAATCGACTTCAGTGAAGGCCTTAACCAGCTTTAGGTTATTTATTACCCTTGCATTAGGTGGCTTGACCTGTATGATTGAGGTATCGTAATTCAAGGTGCAGCCTGTCCGTTTTGCCACATCCGCTATGCCGGATGCTTCATATACTGATTTGAGAATAATCGGATTGAAGGGTCCGCCAGGACTATCTCCAATGATGACATGGTGTCCCTGTGCTTTTAGAAACCTCACAACACCCTCCACAACATAGGGGTGAGTGGTGACTCCATCCTCAGGCCTGTTCTTCTTCAAAAGATTGGTTTTTACAAGAACGCTGCCTTTCTCAATGCTCTTAAGCACGTTGAGCTGTGACAGAAGCCCCTCCACATCACTCAGAACATTTTCATAAATATAATCCTTGCTTTCAACTATTCCAACCTGACCCATTTGAGATACCTCCCTGTAACTCTATATTATACAGGATATTTGGATTTATCCACCAAAATTTTGAAAAATTCCTCTTTTCATTGGAAGTATGGGGTCAATATAGGGTAGAATAGAAGGAGGAGGGATGATTTATGGAGGAAATGGTGACCCTGTGGACCAGGCAGGATGAAAGAAGCCTTAGGGATTTGGAAAAGCTTGGAGTCTTCAGGAACAGGGAAAGATACATCAGGGACTACTATGAGGATGTTGCAGACCATTTCATATACCTGTACCGGTGGTTTTCAGATGCTGCAGCAAAGAGGGTCCCCAGGCCTGATGGAGTTGAGTTTCATATATGGTGCTCAATTAGCCATGAATCAATGCTAAGGCCAATCCCTGGGACTGTTGGATACAAGCTTCAGATTCCAAAATCCAAGGTCATATACCTGGATGGAGGTAAATGGGACTTTGTATTGAACCACATCTACATCCCAAGGGATTCAGCGGATCAGGCAGCATATCTTAAGGACATTGAGAAGAAGGGCTTTAAGGACCAGTTCAACTTCATAGAAGGAAAGTATTCAAGGCTTTATCCCCAGGAGCGAAAAAGGGTTATGGACAGCTGGGAAAGGGTCTTTGAGATAGACAATTGGAATATCTTCACAACACAGGCAAATATTTGGGAGATCAGGCCTGAAGACATATTAGAAGTATACAGATACGAGGATGATGGATTTTAACATAAAGGAGGTGGCCCTATGCACTTGAGATTGAAGATGCTTCTGGGAGTTCTTATTCTAATAATTGCGGCGGTGATAATGGTGCCCAGAATGCTGTCGGATAATGTTGAATCTCCGGAGGAGCCGGTGGGCCAGGAGCCTGCTGAAGAGACTGGAGGAGAGGAGTTCCAGGATACATATCTCTTTACCACGGATTATCTTAACATGAGAACTGGACCGGGAACTGAGCATGAGAAAATAAGGACTATCCCAGTGGGCGAGAAGGTCCGTGCAATAGGCTATGAGGATGGATGGTACCAGATCGAATACAAGGGGCAGATAGGCTACAGCATAGGGGAATACCTTTCAGAGCTGCTGGAAGAGGGTGAGGATAATCCGGACAGTCCTGAAATAGAGGAACCAGAGGAAACACAGGAGGAGGATGAGACCGGGGAGATGATGAAGATAATTGACGGAATACTTCTGGTCAACAAGACCTACGGTCTCCCCTCAGATTATTACCCTGATGTTGATCCCCAGGCGAAAATGAAGGTTGAAGAGATGATAAAAGCCGCAAGGGATGAGATAAACAAGGAGATAATTGCTTTTTCTGGATTCAGAAGCTACAACTACCAGAAAAAGCTCTACAACAGCAGCGTGGAAACAGACGGTGAGGAATATGCACAGAGATATAGCGCAAAGCCAGGCCATTCTGAGCACCAGACAGGGCTGGCTTTTGACTTGGGCGGGCAGATGAAATACTGGCTTGAGCCTGAGTTTGCAGATACTGAGGAAGGTATTTGGCTTGCAGATAATGCTCACCGTTTCGGGTTTATCCTCAGATACCCCAAGGATAAGGAGCATATAACAGGCTATGCCTATGAGCCATGGCATTTCAGGTATGTGGGAGAGGACCATGCAGGTAGGATATATGAGGGGAATCTAACCCTTGAGGAGTATCTTCTCGGGGAGAATCAATAAATAGTGGGAAGGTGTCCATATGACACGACAGGTTAAGCTTTCCGTCAGGAATCTAGTTGAATACGTCCTTCGCTCCGGTGACATCGACAACCGGTTTCAATCCATGTCACGGGCTGTTGAGGGAACCCTTGCCCATCAGAAGGTCCAGAAAACCTATGGAAAGAAGGACCTTAAGGAGGTCACCCTAAAGCACCAGGTAGAGCTTGGAGATACTAGCTTTATGGTTGAAGGAAGGGCGGACGGCATACTCCTTGGGGAGGATGGTGTGATTGTGGATGAGATCAAGAGCACCACCAGGGACCTCAATGAGGTGGGGGAAGGACTGAACCTGAGGCACTGGGCCCAGGCCATCTGCTATGGATACTTCTATGCCCTGCAAAAGGAGCTTTCAGAGATACAGGTCCAGCTTACATATTTTCACCTGGAAACGGAGGATACCAGAAGGATCAGAAGAACCCTCTCTTTCAGTGAATCGGAAAGCTTTTTTATGGACCTCCTGCAAAGATACATAGGCTGGGCAAGCCTCACATTCTCGTGGAGGGAGGACAGGAACACATCCATATTGGACCTGGACTTTCCCTTTCCAAAATACAGAAGGGGACAAAGGGAGCTTGCGGTTGCAGCATACAAGACCATAAAGGAAAGGAAGGCTCTCTTTGCACAGGCACCAACCGGGATCGGGAAGACCATGTCTGTTCTCTACCCTGCCATCCGGGTAATGGGTGAGAACTCAGTGGAAAAAATCTTTTACCTGACGGCAAAGACCATCACAAGGGAGATACCCCTCTATTCAATGGAGCTTCTAAGTGACAGGGGACTTAGGGCAAAGACCCTTGTCATAACCGCAAAAGACAAGGTGTGCCTAAATGATCAGGTAAAGTGCAACCCCAAGGACTGTCCCTATGCCAAGGGGCACTTTGACAGGGTAAACGATGCAATCATGGACATCTTCAAGAATGAGGATTTTCTAAAGAGGGAGACGGTCCTGGAGTATTCAAGGAAGCACAATGTCTGCCCCTTTGAATTCCAATTGGATATCAGCCTTTTTTCAGATGTCATAATATGTGACTACAACTATGTGTTTGACCCCCAGGTATACCTTAAGAGGTTCTTTGACATGGAGAAGGGGGAGTATGTGTTTCTCATTGATGAAGCCCACAATCTGGTGGACAGGTCTAGGGAGATGTTTTCAGCAACCCTTGAAAAGTCGGTGCTCCTGAATGCAAGAAGGATAACGAAGGACCTTGATCCAAAACTGTACAAGTCCCTATATGGAATAATAAAGATAATAAATGAGAACAGGAACAATAATCTTAAGGAGGAAGACTACTACCAGAAGGAGGAGATAACAGACCTATACTTTCCCATAAAGAGGGTACTTGCCAACATGGAAGGCTTCCTCTTGGAAAAGAGGGATGCACAGGGTTATGATGATATCCTTGATTTGTATTTTCAGCTGACAAGCTTCATAAGGATATCGGATATGTATGATGACAGCTTTGTCACAACCTTGGAGGAAGTGTCTGGGGATGTGAAGCTGAGGCTGTTCTGTGTGGATGCCTCCGGTCACATAAAAAGAGCCCTTAAAAGGGGACTCTCTGCGGTATTCTTCTCAGCTACCCTGACTCCTATGGATTATTTCATGAACCTTCTTGGTGGAGGTGAGGAGGATTACAACATCAGGCTGAAATCCCCCTTCCCCAGGAAAAACCTTGGGCTTGCCATAAGGGGTAACATCTCCACAAAATACAGGGATAGGGAAGGGACCTACCAGGAAATTATGGAGATGATCAGGGATTTTGTAAGATCACGTGAGGGAAACTACATGGTGTTCTTTCCTTCATACACATATATGAACAGGATATACGAGGAATTTGTGGATAGTTTCCCTCAAATCAACACAGTTATCCAGAGGGGAGCCATGAACGAAAGGGAAAGGGAGGAGTTTCTGGAGTCCTTCCAGGATGGTGAGAACCTTGTTGGCTTTGCTGTCCTTGGAGGAGTTTTTTCCGAGGGGATAGACCTTTCCGGGGACAGACTGATCGGAGCGGTCATAGTCGGTGTGGGAATGCCCCAGATCGGCTTTGAAAGGAACATAATCAGGGATTACTTTGACCATACCCTTGGTGAGGGTTTCCATTACTCCTACACCTACCCGGGGATGAACAAGGTGCTTCAGGCGGTTGGAAGGGTAATACGGACGGAAGAGGACAGGGGAGCGGTACTCCTGATAGATGACAGGTACCTTCAGAACACCTACAAGAGACTGATGCCCCCTGAATGGAAGGGCTACAGGAAGGTATGGGACATAAGTGGTCAGAGAGAATTTCTGGAAAGCTTCTGGGAGGGATAGATATGAAAAGGTGGAAAATAATCTTAATGGGAATATTGGCAGTGCTTCTCCTGGGGATTCCAGCCTGGGGAAATGCCTCCGAGCCTCCCTCAATACTGCTTATAGTGCCGGGAGCTCCACAAGAGCTAGTGGTTAGCGTGGGAGACGGAGAAGAGTACATAGAGGCTTCAAGAAGGGACAAGGCTTTTGAAAGCTATTTTCTCTTTTACCAAAGGGAGACGGATCCTGTGGATGATTTGTACCTTAGGGCATCCGGCGGTGGCTATGATTTGAGGGTTCCCGTGGGGGAACTGACCAAGGCCTACCATAATGTATATACACTGGACCTTGACGACGGCACCCTTATAGAGGGCAAGGACCCAGTAAGGGCAGCTGTGTATGTTATAATTAGGGTTGCACTGACCCTTATGATAGAAGGCCTTGTATTTTTCCTAATGGGCTTTAGGAGCAAGAGGTCATGGACCATATTCCTTGTTGTGAACCTTATTACACAGGGTGCCTTGAATCTTTGGATAAATACGGTGACCTACAACGACTATTCCCTTTTCTTTAGTCTCGTCTTCTATGAATTTGTAATAATAGTGGTTGAGATGGTTGCATTCCTGAATCTCCTGAAGGAGCATAAAAAGTGGAGAAGAGTACTATTTGTCCTGCTTGCAAATATTCTAAGCCTACTTGCAGGTGGGTATATACTCACGGTCCTACCCTACTAGAAATGGATGTTGACAAGGATAAAAACATATGGTAATTTTAAATTAGCACTCTATACACCTGAGTGCTAATTTCTATTATGACAAAGGAGAGGATAAGGTTGGAAAGAAAGGAATTTCAAGCGGAATCCAAACGATTGTTGGACTTGATGATCAATTCCATTTACACCCACAAGGAGATCTTCCTAAGGGAGCTGATTTCAAACGCCTCTGATGCAATCGACAAGATATATTACAAGGCGCTTACAGATGACTCAATAGAATTCAACAAGGACGACTACTACATCAGAATTTCCGCTGACAAGGAAAACAGAACCCTTACCATAAGGGACATGGGAATAGGAATGACTAAAGAGGAGCTTGAGGACAATCTGGGAACAATTGCAAAAAGCGGGTCCCTGAACTTCAAGAAGGCCGTCCAGATGAAGGATGGCTACGACATAATCGGTCAGTTTGGGGTTGGCTTCTATTCGGCATTTATGGTGGCGGACAGGGTTCAGGTCTCAAGCCGTGCCTTTGGTGAGGAAACCGCCTACAGATGGGTTTCCGAAGGTGCAGATGGCTACTTCATTGAGGAAACAGACAAGAAGGACCTGGGAACAGAAATAGTCCTTAACCTTAAGGAATCAACTGAGGATGAGGATTACGACCAGTACCTGGATGAGCATACACTAAAGAGAATAGTCAAGAGGTATTCAGATTTTATAAGATACCCAATAAAGATGATGGTTTCCCAGTACAGGAAAAAGGAAGACTCGGACGATTATGAAACAGTACTTGAGGAAAAGACCATAAATTCAATGGTACCCATATGGAGAAAGAACAAGAATGAGCTGACGGATCAGGATTACGAGAACTTCTATTCTGAAAAGCACTTTGGATTTGACAAGCCCCTAAAGTGGAGCCATATGAGAATAGACGGGATGCTAAGATACGATGCGATCATCTATATTCCATCATCTGCACCCTTTGACTACTATACAAAGGAATACGAAAAGGGACTTGAGCTGTATTCAAGTGGAGTCCTTATTATGAACAAGTGTCCTGAGCTTCTGCCGGACTATTTCAGCTTTGTAAAGGGAATAGTGGATTCAGAGGACCTGTCACTGAACATTTCCAGGGAAATGCTCCAGCATGACAGACAGCTCAAGCTCATGGCAAAAAAGATTGAGGAAAAGATCAAGGATGAGCTTATGGACCTTCAGGAAAACCAGAGGGAGAGGTACGAAGACTTCTTCGACAACTTTGGAAAGCAGCTTAAGTACGGTCTCTACTCAGACTATGGAATAAACAAGGATAGGCTTAAGGACCTGCTGATGTTCTACTCCTCAAGTGAAAGAAAGCTGGTGACCCTTAAGGAATACCTGGAAAGGATGAAAGAGGACCAGAAGTACATCTACTATGCCACAGGAGAGTCTGTGGACAGGATTGACAGACTGCCTCAGACAGAGCTTGTCAAGGACAAGGGCTATGAAATCCTCTACTTTACAGATGAGGTGGATGAGTTTGCAATAAAGGTTCTTAATGAATACGGAGACAAGGAATTCAGGTCAGTATCAGGTGAAGACCTTGGAATTGAGGAAGATGAGGTCAAGGAAGAGGACAAGGAGGAAGGCAAGGAGATATTCCAGGAGATGAAGGCGGCCCTTGGTGACAAGGTCAAGGAGGTAAGGTTCTCCAAGAGGCTTAAGAATCATCCTGTTTGCTTTGCAACAGAGGGCGAGATCTCAATCGAGATGGAGAAGGTCCTTAACACAATGCCAAATGCAGGGGATGTCCATGCAGAGAAGATCCTTGAGATAAACCCCAACCATGAGATATTTACAAAGCTTAAGTCTGCACATAAGGACGACAAGGAAAAGTTTGAGCTCTACACTGAGCTTTTGTACGATCAGGCAAGACTAATCGAGGGCCTCCCAATTGAGGATCCCGTTGACTTTGCAAACAAGATAGCAAGGCTTATGTAGCAATAAACATCCCCCATCCATATTTCGGATGGGGGATTGATTTAATAACGTCTTGTTATGAATTCAACTGCCTCCCTTAAGGTATCAAGATCCTGAGCCCTTACAATCATGGCCTGCTCTCCCATTACCTCGTGGAAGAGGGGTGGGTTTGGCTGATCATACACTATAAGGTCCCCATACAGCTCATAGATTTTTTCCTCTGTATGGAGCAGGGGATTCATTGTGGTTTTCAGTCCTATAAATGCGCAGTTGTGGACCCTTTCAAGAAGAGGTGGAGGATTCTTTCCAGCAACCACCTGGGCGTACTGCCTGTAGACATCTGCATCCATGGCATAGTTCATAACATCAAGACATAGCCCGCCAGGGGGTCTAGCATTAAGCTCAAGGGCTATTATGCTGTCATCCTGGAGTCTGAAAAATTCGAAATGAAACAGCCTTTCCCTAAGGTTAAAGGCATCCAGCACCTTTTGGCCCAGTTCGATGACTTCTTCCGGGATATCCTTCTCAATGTAGAAGAAGGTGTCCATCCCATAGTTTACGGTTTCCATGAGTCCCAGACCGTAATGCATTGAGGACATGGCTGAAAGCTGGCCATCGCCGTCAACTATACCGTCAAAGGTATGGATCTCACCATCGATGAACTCCTCCATGATGTAGTCAACATGGGGTTTTTCATCGAAAAAGGCCGCTAGCTCGTTCTCGTTGTGAATCTTGTAGGTAAAGGATGCCCCAACTCCAACATCAGGTTTGGCACAAACGGGATATCCTGTTTCTGCAATAAGTTCCAGGGCATCCTGGATGGTGTGGACAATCCTGCCCCTTGCGACGGGGATTCCTGCTGATATGAAAATTTCCTTCATCTTTGACTTGTGCTTTACAAAGGCAATGTCCTCAGTCTTAAAGCCTGGGACGTTAAAGTCTGTTCTAAGCCTTGCATCCAGGTCAAGCCAGTGTTCATTGTGGGATTCTATCCGGTCGATCCTTCCGTGTCTGAAGGTAAGAAAGGCCGTTGCCCTTAGAACCTGGTCATAGTCATCCAGAGAATCAACCCTGTAGTATTCAGTCAGTGCAGACCTCAGTTCGGGCTCAAGGCTTTGATATTCCTGGGAGCCTATGCCAAGGACATTTACCCCTTCCTCCTTGAGGCGGATGGAAAACTGCTTGAAGTTTGAAGGGAATTCAGGAGATATGAATATGTAGTTCATGTAATTTCCCCCTTTCGATTTAATACAACATATATACCTATTTAAAGTGATAAAATAACAGATAGATTCAATAATTGTCAAATTGGACAATATCCAGCAATGCATTTGGGGTATACTTAAAAGAGAGGTGGTGGGATTATGCTACATATTGAGAAAACTTACTCATCCTTTGAAAGGGAGGAGTTTTTGGAATACTTCAGTGATAAGGGAATAGACCTTGGAGAAGGCAAGTTCTCTGGAGAAGGCTGGGAAGTGGTTGTGGGAGATGAGTTCAAGAGAATGGTGGGAGCTTTTCCATTTAAGGCAATCAAGCTGGACATCTGGCTGGAGGAAGAAATTTCAGATGATTTCCTGGAGGATCTTAGAAGGAGCTTTCTTAGGGGTGGAGGCTAGGAAATTCATTGAAAAACCCTTGGATTTTCTATATAATTAGACTAGCAGGAAAAGGGGGAGACAAAAGAGTCTCCCTTTAATTATGTCAGGAGGATAAGGATGTCAAGAAAATCGAGAGTTATAGAGTTTAACATAGAGAAGGTGGACTTTCCAAACAAGGGAAAGGGAACCTTTGAAGACAGGAACATTAGGATCAAGGGTGGACTTCCAGGTCAGAAGGTAATGGCAAAGGTTGCCAAGAGAAGAAAGGACTACTGGGAGGCAAAGCTTATCCAGGTGCTGGAGAGATCACCACTTGAGACAGAGGAGGGCTGTCCCCACAAGGACGTCTGTGGAGGCTGCACCTACCAGTCGCTGACCTATGAGAATGAACGGAACCTTAAGCTAGACCAGGTCCAGGATCTCTTTGACAGGGAGGGACTTGGAGTTCAGGTTGAAGGGATTGAGGAATCACCTGATCTTAGGAGCTACAGAAACAAGATGGAATACACCTTTGGGGATGAGGAAAAGGATGGACCACTGGCACTTGGCCTCCATATGAAGGGCAGGTTCTATGAGGTTGTAAACACCGACCACTGCAACATTGTAAACGGGGACTTCACGACCATAAGGGAAGCTGTAAGAAGCCACTTTGACAAGCTTGGATTGCCCTTCTACAACAAAAGGGCTCATGAAGGACTTCTTAGACATCTTGTCATAAGAAGGGCGGGCAGTACAGGGGAGATACTGGTGAACCTTGTAACCACAAGCCAGATGGACTTTGACAGGGAAAGCTTTGTGAAAGCCCTTCTTTCATTATCCAACCTTGAAGGAAGGATCACAGGAATACTTCATACTACAAACGATGGGCTGGGAGACACGGTAACGGCAGACAAGCTGGATATCCTATTTGGCACGGATATAATCCACGAGGAGATCCTTGGACTCAGATTCAAGATATCACCCTTCTCCTTTTTCCAGACAAACACCACAGGTGCGGAAAAGCTCTACTCAATAGCCAGGGAGTTTGCAGGAGAGAAGGAAAACAGAATAATATTTGACCTTTATTCCGGTACCGGAACAATAGCCCAGATGATGGCAGCAGTGGCAAAGAAGGTTGTTGGAATTGAGATTGTTGAAGAGGCTGTGGACATGGCAAGGGAGAACGCCAAGCTCAACAATCTGGACAATGTGGAATTCATAGCAGATGACGTATTCAAGGGAGTGGAGGAGCTGGAAGATACGCCGGACCTGATTATAATAGATCCACCAAGGGACGGAATCCACCCAAAGGCAATTGACAAGATCATAGACTTTAACCCCGAGGAATTTGTTTACATCTCCTGCAACCCGGTGACTCTTGTAAGGGACCTTAAGATTTTCAAGGACAGGGGATATGATATCAAGAGAGTGAAATGCATGGACATGTTCCCTCGTACACCTCATACAGAAGTCGTTGTTAAGATGGTTAAGAAATAATGAAAAATTAACCTAAATAAATGTTGCCCCTTTAGAATTTCAGTTTTGAGATTCTAAAGGGGTTTTGTATAACGACTCAATTTTTGGAAAATAATTACTAGTTAGCATATGATTATAACATAAACTTTGCTATAATCTAGTGTAATAGGAAAATTTTAGGAGTGGAGACTTTAATCTAAATAGAAAGAGGGGGGAAGTATGGTGAATCAGAATCCGGAACAGATTGCCAGAGATTGTATAGATAGCATGTTATCAGATGCAGGTTGGGTTGTTCAATCAAAGGACAAAGTAAATTTATCTGCAGGTCCAGGCGTTGCCATTCGTGAATATCAAACAGATATTGGACCAGCTGACTACGTTCTTTTTGTAGATAGGAAACCTGTCGGAGTGATTGAAGCCAAAAAGGATGAAGAAGGACAACGAATTACGGTAGCTGAAGATCAATCATCTGGTTATGCACAAGCTAAACTTAAGTATAATTTGAATAAAGAACCGCTGCCATTTGTGTATGAGAGTACGGGTATTTTAACAAGATTCACAGACTATAGAGACCCTAAACCTCGATCACGAGAGGTGTTCAGTTTTCATAAGCCTTCCACACTACTAGAATGGCATAAGCAACCTGAAACATTGAGGAAAAGATTAAATGGGCTGCCGATATTAGATAAAGAAGGTTTGCGTCCAGCACAAATTAATGCGATTGAGAACTTGGAAACATCCTTTAAACATAACAGGCCGAAAGCACTTATTCAAATGGCAACAGGTGCAGGGAAGACGTTCACAGCGTGTACCTTTGTCTATAGATTATTGAAATTTGCAGATGCAAAGAGGATTCTTTTTGTGGTAGACACTAAAAATCTTGGAGAACAAGCAGAACAGGAATTCCTAAAATATCAGCCAACGGACGATAACAGAAAATTTACTGAATTATACAATGTACAGCGTTTAAATTCCAGTTACATATCTTCGGATAGTCAAGTGTGTATTTCTACGATTCAAAGGTTGTACTCTATACTAAAAGGTGAAGAACTTGAAGAATCCGCAGAGGAAGAAAATCCGAATGAAAAGAACTGGCAGTGGCAGAAAAAAGAACCTATGCCTGTAGAATACTCTTATAAGAATCCGATAGAGCAATTTGACTTCATTATCATAGACGAATGTCATCGATCAATCTATAACTTGTGGAAGCAAGTGTTGGATTATTATGATGCGTTCCTGATAGGGCTTACAGCCACACCAGATAAGCGGACATTCGGCTTTTTTAATGAAAATGTTGTAAGTGAGTACACTTATGAGGAATCTGTTGTTGATGGAGTTAATGTTCCTTATGATGTTTTTACAATTGAAACGGAAATTACTAAAGCAGGTTCCAAAATCAAAGCTCATGAGTTTGTTGATAAGAGAGAGAAACTGACACGTCAAAAGCGCTGGGAGCGTCTCGATGAAGATTATGTATATACATCTAACAAACTAGATAAGGATGTGGTAAATCCAAGTCAGATTAGGCATGTGATCAGAGCATACAGGGAAGCATTGCCAAAGATTTTCCCAGACCGATTTGATGAAAACGGTGTGTTTGAAGTGCCGAAAACATTGGTATTCGCAAAAACAGATAGTCACGCTGACGACATCATTCAGATTATTCGCGAGGAGTTTGACGAGAGCAATGACTTTTGCAAGAAAGTTACTTATAAAATTGATGAAGATCCAAAATCTGTTCTAAATCGTTTCAGAAACTCTTGGGCTCCAAGGATTGCTGTGACTGTAGATATGATTGCCACAGGCACCGATGTGAAACCTCTTGAGGTTCTATTATTCATGCGGGATGTAAAAAGTATCAACTATTTTGAACAGATGAAAGGTCGTGGAACTCGAACGATTGGATTCGATGACTTAAAACGTGTTACTCGTACAGCAAAACATACAAAAACTCATTTTGTAATTATTGATGCTGTTGGAGCCACAAAGTCAAAGAAAACAGACAGTAGGCCACTTGAAAGAAAGCCTAGTGTACCATTAAAAGATCTTTTAGGTGCTGTTGCTATGGGTGTGGAGGATGAAGATTTATTCACATCACTTGCTAACCGGCTAATACGTTTGGAGAAACAACTTACAGAGGAAGAAAAATATAAGTTTAAAGAACTGAGTAACGGTAAGACTATGAACGGAGCTGTTAAGGACTTACTTGATGCTTATGATCCAGATATTATAGAATCTAAAGCACAAGTCCTAATAGATGCAATTCCTGAAGCTGAGTTATCACCTGCTAAAGAAGAAGCTTGCCGGAAACAGATTCAAGAAGAATTAGTGGTTCATGCATCCAAAACGTTTACAGGGGAGCTAAATGAGTATATTGAAAATGTTCGAAAAGTGCATGAACAGATTATTGATATTGTGAATCAAGACAAGGTTATAAAAGCTGAATGGGATACTTTTACTATTGAAAAGGCGCAAGAGTTAGTTAAAGATTTCAAAGAGTATATTGAAGCTAATAAGGATGAAATCATGGCTCTAAGTATATTCTATGATCAACCACATAGAAGGCGAGAACTCACCTTCAAGATGATTAAAGAAGTATTCGAGAAACTAAAGTTAGAAAAACCAAAACTTGCCCCACATTATGTTTGGGATGCTTATGCTCAATTGGAAGAAGTAAAAGGAAATAATCCGAAGAGCGAGTTGGTTGCGTTGGTGTCATTGATTCGTAGAGCTACGGGTATTGATCAGCAGCTGACACCATACAACAAAACAGTGGATAGGAATTTTCAAACGTGGGTCTTTGGCAAGCAAGCAGGTTCTTTGAAGTTTACTGAAGAACAGATGGATTGGCTAAGAATGATTAAAGATCATATAGCAACAAGTTTCCACGTGGAAATGGATGATCTTGACTATACACCTTTTGACTCTCAAGGTGGCAGAGGAAAGATGTATGCGCTTTTTGGTGACATGATGGATGAAATAATTGATGAGTTAAATGAGGTGTTGGTAGCGTAATGAGAGAAGAATGGGTAGAAATTAAAATAGAAGACTTACTTGACTATATTCAACCAACTAACTATATAGTTGATTCAACTGAGTATAGTAATAGATACAATATTCCAGTATTAACTCCAGGAAAGACTTTTGTACTAGGTTATACAAATGAAGAACACAATGTTTTTAATAGTTTACCTGTAATAATATTTGATGATTTTACTACTGCATCAAAATATGTGAATTTTAGATTCAAAGTTAAATCTTCAGCGATGAAAATACTGGTTCCAACTTCAAAGTGGGTAAATTTAAAGTATGTTTATTACTACATGCAGACAATACAGCATAACACAGATACGCATAAAAGGTATTGGATTTCGATATATTCAAAATTGCCTATTATATTGCCTCCATTAGTTGAACAAAAGGCTATAGTATCAAAAATAGAGGAATTGCTTAGCGAACTCGATAATGGAATCGCAAATCTCGATAAAGCGAAAGAAAAGTTGGGAATCTATCGTCAAGCTGTACTTAAGAAAGCATTTGAAGGGGAGTTGACGAAGGAATGGCGAGAGGGACAATCAGAGTTACTTTCTGTAGATAATATAATTAAACAAATTAGTGATGAAAGAGAAAAGTACTATGAAAAGCAATTAAAAGATTGGGAAAAAGACGTTGATAGTTGGAAATTAAATGAAAAACAAGGTAATAAACCTAAAAAACCTAGAAAGGTAAAAAAGCTTACTCCTTTTACAACTGCAGAATTGTCGAGTTTTGCAGGATTACCATACGGATGGAAGTGGGTTAAGGTTGATTCAATACATGGACATGACCAATATTCGATAAAAGCTGGCCCATTTGGATCTGCATTGAAAAAATCTTGTTATGTTGAAAAGGGTTACAAAATATATGGACAAGAACAAGTTATAGCAAATGATTGGAAGATTGGTGATTATTATGTTGATGAGACTAAGTTTAAGGAATTAAAGTCATGTGAAGTAAAGCCAGGGGATGTACTTATAAGTTTAGTAGGCACAGTTGGTAAAATTTTAATTCTTCCACATGATATCTTACCAGGTATAATAAACCCTCGATTAATAAAGATTAGTCTGGCGGATAAATTCTATTTGCCGGAATTTTTTAAGTACTATTTTGAAAGCACCTATTTAAAAGGCATATATTCAACTAAGAGCCATGGTGCAACTATGGATATAATTAATCTAGGGATTATTCAAGAATTACCATTTCCTCTTTTAACTATAGAGGAACAAAAGCAAGTGGTTTCAGAAATTGAAACAAGATTATCACTATGTGACAATATTCTATTAAATATTGATGAAGGGCTTGAAAAAGCCAAAGCATTAAAGCAAAGCATACTAAAGAAAGCATTTGAAGGTAAATTATTAAGTGAAGTAGAACTAGAACAATGTCGGAAAAAATCTGACTGGGAACCGGCTGAAAAACTCTTAGAGAGAATCAAGGAAATGAAGTGAGGTTAAAAAATGAGTAATCAAACTAATATTATATCAAAAGTATGGAGTTTCGCAGGTATTCTTCGTGACGATGGTGTGAGTTATGGTGATTATTTGGAACAGTTAACATATTTGTTGTTCCTTAAAATGGTCGATGAATTTGCAAAACCACCTTATAATCGTAAAATTAATGTGCCAGAGGGTTGTGACTGGGAAAGTTTAAAGAAAGAGCGTGGAGCAGCACTTGAAACTCGTTATAATAAAACGTTAAAAGAGCTTGCTAATGAAAAAGGCATTTTAGGTCAGATTTTTACGAAGTCACAAAATAAAATCCAAGATCCAGCAAAACTCTTCAAAATCATTGATATGGTTGATAAAGAAAAATGGAGTATGATGGGGGCTGACTTAAAAGGCAAAATTTATGAGGGATTGCTAGAAAAGAATGCAGAAGATACAAAGAGTGGAGCAGGGCAATATTTCACCCCTAGAGCATTGATTCAAGCTATGGTTGCCTGTGTACAGCCAGATCCCATGAAAACCATTAGTGATCCAGCATGTGGCACTGGAGGATTCTTTTTAGCTGCGTATGATCATATTACAGCTAATCATAATTTGGACAGAGATCAGAAAGAGTTTCTAAAAAATAAAACATTCTATGGGAATGAGATTGTTGCTAATACAAGAAGAATGTGTCTCATGAACATGTTTCTTCACAATATTGGTGAAATCGATGGGGAGACATTCATATCTTCTGCTGATGCACTGGTGGCAGATGAAGGGAAGCGATTTGACTACGTGTTAGCAAATCCTCCATTTGGTAAGAAATCAAGTTTGACAATTACGAATGAAGAAGGTGAACAAGAAAAAGAAGATCTTGTTTACAATCGCCAAGATTTTTGGGTGACAACTTCGAATAAGCAGCTGAACTTTTTACAGCACATTAGAACTTTACTGAAAGAAACGGGAGAAGCTGCTGTTGTATTGCCTGATAACGTACTATTTGAAGGTGGTGCGGGTGAAACCGTTAGAAAAGAATTGATGAAATCAACAGAGCTCCATACAATTCTACGTCTTCCTACGGGAATATTTTATAAACCAGGTGTAAAAGCAAATGTCCTATTCTTTGATAACAAGCCGGGAGCAAGAGATGCGTGGACAAATGAAATATGGTTCTACGATTACAGAACTAATGTGCACCACACGTTGAAGAAAAAGCCAATGGTTCTAGAAGATTTGGAAGACTTTATAAAATGCTATAATCCAACTAATCGTCACGATCGTATAGAAACTTGGTCGGAAGAGAATCCGGAAGGTAGATGGCGCAAGTTTACTTATGAAGAGATTATCGAGAGAGATAAGACGAGTTTAGATATATTTTGGTTAAAAGATAAGAGTTTAGCTGATTTAGACAATCTTCCAGAGCCAGATATATTGGCAAATGAAATTATTGAGAATATTGAGGCTGGGCTAGAAAGCTTCAAAGAGATCATGGCCACATTGAACGGCAATTCAGAAGATTAATGGAGTGAATTACTAACTGATCATAAAGAAATAGAGGTGTTAAGACAAAGGGACGGTTC
>NZ_JBJXRK010000028.1:0-31956 GCF_046224405.1 Gudongella ferriphila
GATTAAATTGACATAAGGTACGGCACTTTGAAGAAGGAGATTTCTCCTTCTTTTAGTGTCGTAAAAGACCTTATGAAAAATACGGAAAATCCACATAAATAACGCAAATAAACCTTGTGTTTTGGTTGCATATGGTGTAAACTATACTAGTGTTTAAATTTATGACATTGCGATGATGCAAAAGGTTGCTGCTTTTAGCAGGGAATTTTTGCTGAGAATGTCCGGTTTTAAATCGGGCGGCTGGGATGCTGAGAATATTTTAAAAAAAATAATGAACACCCGGGAGGGTGTATCGGCGTCTCGAGTCGCATGTATGGTGTTAACATGCGATAGAAGGAGGGAAATTACATGTCAAACAAGCAAAAAATTAGAATTAGGTTGAAAGCTTATGATCATGAGTTACTGGACTCTTCAGCTCAAAGAATAGTTGAGACTGCAAAGAGAACAGGAGCGACTGTATCAGGTCCAGTACCATTGCCGACAGAGAAGGAGATAGTTACTATCCTTAGAGCTGTTCATAAGTACAAGGACTCCAGAGAGCAGTTCGAGCAAAGAACTCACAAGAGACTTATTGATATTCTCAACCCTAATCAAAAGACGGTTGATTCACTTATGAAGTTGAATCTGCCAGCAGGCGTAGACATAGAAATCAAATTATAATAATTTATATGATTGCCCAGGCAATCCGCTATAAAATGGAGGTGTAACAATGAAAAACATGTTAGGTAGAAAAGTTGGCATGACTCAAATCTTCAAGGAAGATGGAGCGGTAGTACCTGTTACAGTAATTGAGGCGGGACCACTTTTCGTAGTACAGAAAAAAACAGTTGAAAAAGACGGATATAACGCAATCCAGGTTGGATTCGGGGAAGTTAAGGAAAGAAGAGTTACAAAGCCTTTAAAGGGACACTATGAAAAAGCTAATGTAGCGTACAGAAAATTCCTTAGGGAGTTCCACGTTGAGAATCCGGATGAGTTTGAAATAGGACAGGAAATCAAGGCGGACGTATTTGCCGAGGGAGACATGGTTGATGTAACCGGTACCTCAAAAGGTAAAGGAACTGCGGGCGTCATCAAGAGACACAACTTCTCAAGAGGTAGAGAGACTCACGGATCCAAGCACCACAGAATGCCAGGTGGTATGTCAGCTGGTACTTATCCAGGAAGAGTTTTCAAAGGTCACAAGATGATGGGTAGAATGGGTAATGAAAGAGTTACTGTTCAAAACCTTGAAGTTGTAAGAATAGATGCAGAGAAGAATCTTATCCTTGTTAAGGGAGCGGTACCTGGACCCAAAAAAGGACTTATCACAATAAAAGAAACAGTTAAGAAGTAATAATCCAGGCGGAAAGGAGGAAGCGTAATGCCTAAAGTTAATGTATATAATATGCTAGGTGAACTAGTTGAAGAGATGGAACTAAGCGATGCTGTATTCGGAGTTGAAGTGAATGAGCACGTAGTATATGAAGTTGTTAAGAACCAACTGGCAAACAAGAGACAAGGTACTCAGTCAGCTAAAACAAGAGCTGAAGTCAGAGGAGGGGGAAGAAAACCCTGGAGACAGAAGGGTACTGGTAGAGCAAGACAAGGAAGCATCAGATCACCACAATGGAAAGGTGGAGGAGTTGTATTTGCACCGAAGCCAAGAGACTATAGCTACAGCGTACCTAAGAAGGTAAGAAGACTGGCTATGAAATCAGCCTTGACTGACAAGCTTCAAAACAACGAGATAATCGTAGTTGATGGTATGAACTTTGACGCTCCAAAGACCAAGGAAATGGTAAACATGCTGAGCAACCTGAAGGCTGACAAAAAAGCTCTTATCGTAATGGATGAGAAAAACGTAAACGTAATCAGATCAGCTGGCAACATTCCAAACGTAGCGACTACACTTGTTAATACTTTGAATGTTTATGACATATTGAAATACAATTCATTTATAATTACCAAGGAAGCTGTTAAAAAAGTGGAGGAGGTGTATGCATAATGCGTAATCCACACGATATTATCGTAAAGCCGATAATTACTGAAAAGAGTATGGAAGACATGGCATTTGGAAAATATACTTTTGCTGTAGACAAGAGAGCCAACAAGACGGAAGTTAAAAAGGCCATAGAGAGTATATTCGGAGTAAAAGTAGAGAAGGTAAATACCATGAACTATCTTGGAAAGATGAAGAGACAAGGTATGCATAGTGGTAGAAGACCAAGCTGGAAAAAGGCAATCGTTAAATTAACAGATGACTCCAAGAAGATAGAATTCTTCGAAGGGATGGAATAATAGGAAGATAAAAGGAGGGAAAACCAATGAGTATCAGGAAATTCAAACCTACTTCCCCTGCTAGAAGACAAATGAGTGTTTCAACATTCGAAGAAATCACTAAAAAGGAACCAGAAAAATCACTAGTGGTTAGTTTAAATAAAAACAGCGGAAGAAACTCACAAGGTAGAATAACCATCCGTCACAGAGGCGGTGGAGCTAAGAAGAAGTACAGAATAATCGACTTCAAGAGAAACAAGGACGGCATACCAGGAAAGGTAGCTGCAATAGAATACGATCCAAACAGATCTGCAAACATAGCATTGATTCATTACGTTGACGGCGAGAAGAGATACATCCTTGCACCTTACAAAATCAAGGTTGGCGATGTTATTGAATCAGGAGAGAATGCAGACATCAAGATAGGAAATGCACTTCAATTGAAGCACATTCCAGTTGGTACAACAGTACACAATGTTGAACTTAAGCCTGGAAAGGGAGCTCAGCTTGTAAGATCAGCCGGAGCGGAAGCTCAGCTAATGGCCAAAGAGGGCAAGTATGCTCAGCTTAAACTGCCATCAGGTGAATTCAGACTAGTTTCTGTTGAGTGTAGAGCAACAATCGGACAGGTTGGAAATCTTGACCACGAGCTTATCACTATCGGTAAGGCAGGACGTTCAAGACACATGGGAATCAGACCTACTGTTAGAGGTAGTGCCATGAACCCAGTGGATCACCCACACGGTGGTGGAGAAGGTAGAGCGCCAATCGGAATGCCAGCACCTTCAACTCCATGGGGCAAGCCTGCACTTGGATACAAGACTAGAAAGAAAAACAAGAAATCTGACAAATATATCGTAAGAAGAAGAACAAAATAGTACTTCTGAAAGGAGGAAATAAGTATGGGTAGATCCCTTAAGAAAGGACCATTTATCGATGATCATCTACTTAAGAAAGTAGAGGAGCTTAATAAAACAAATGATAAGAAAGTCATAAAAACCTGGTCACGTCGTTCAACTATTTTCCCTCAAATGGTAGGGCATACAATTGCGGTATACGATGGTAGGAAACACGTGCCGGTATATGTTACCGAGGATATGGTAGGACATAAATTAGGAGAATTTGTATCAACCAGAACATTCAGAAGTCACATCAACAAGAATGAGAAATCATCTGGTGTAAGAAGATAAGGTGAAGGAGGTAGAATTCGTGGAAGCTAAGGCTATAGCTAAATATGTTAGGATTTCACCATTGAAGGTAAACTTCATTTGTGCTGAGATCAGAGGCAAGCAAGTGGATGAAGCTCTTTCAATATTGAAATTTACACCAAAAAAAGGTGCAAAAGCTCTTGAGAAGGTGCTAAACTCCGCAGTTGCAAATGCAGAGAATAACTTTAATATGGATAGAGAAAATCTTTATGTATCAGAGGCATACGCAAACGAAGGTCCAAGAATGAAGAGATACAGACCTAAGGCAAGAGGTATGGCATATCCGATAATAAAGAGAAGCAGTCATATAGGAGTAGTTGTAAAAGAACTAGACTAGAAAAGGAGGGATAGTTAATGGGTCAAAAAGTTAACCCACATGGTCTTAGGGTCGGAATCATAAAGGATTGGGATTCAAAATGGTATGCTGACAAGAAGACCTTCAATGAGTACTTGGTGGAAGATTTCAAAATAAGAGAATATCTGAAAGAGAAATTATATATAGCAGGAATATCAAAGATAGAGATTGAGCGTGCTGCCAGCAAGATCAAGGTATCCATCTTCACTGCAAAGCCAGGAATGGTAATCGGTAGAGGAGGATCAGGAGTTGAGGAGCTTAGACTTGCTATCGAGAAAATGACTAAGAAGAGCGTAGTCATCAACGTTGAGGAAATCAAGGTTGCTGAGCTTGACGCACAATTGGTCGCTGAGAACATTGCATCACAGCTTGAGAGAAGGGTTACCTTCAGAAGAGCGATGAAGCAGGCGATCCAAAGAACTATGAGATTTGGAGCACAAGGTATCAAGACACAGGTGGCAGGAAGACTTGGTGGAGCTGATATGGCTAGAACAGAAGGCTATAGTGAGGGAACAATTCCTCTACAGACACTAAGGGCGGACATTGACTACGGTTTTGCTGAAGCTATGACAACTTACGGTAAAATTGGCGTTAAGGTATGGCTATACAAAGGAGAAGTACTTCCTACCAAGAAAGTGGATAGAAGCAACAAAAGAGAAGGATCAGCAAAATAGATTAACGTCGTAGGAAGGAGGAAAGTAATATGTTAATGCCTAAAAGAGTGAAATATAGAAGAGTTCATAGAGGTAGAATGAAGGGAAAAGCACTTCGTGGAAATTCAATAACATACGGAGAGTTCGGCTTGCAAGCCCTTGAGCCTGTGTGGATTACTTCAAATCAAATAGAGTCCGCAAGACGTGCTATGACTAGATACGTAAAGAGGGGCGGAAATATCTGGATCAAGGTATTCCCAGACAAGCCGGTAACAGAGAAGCCAGCTGAGACTCGTATGGGTTCCGGTAAAGGTTCACCTGAGTACTGGGTAGCAGTTGTTAAACCAGGCAGAATATTATTTGAAATGGGTGGTGTATCAGAAGAAGATGCAAGAGAGGCAATGAGACTTGCAGCTCACAAGCTACCTATCAAAACAAAATTTGTTACACGTGAAGAAACGCAAGATAAGGGTGGTGAAGCTAATGAAAGCTAAAGAAATTCGCCAAATGTCAGATAAGGAATTAAATAAGGAATTACTGGATCTTAAAGCAGAGCTATTTAACTTGAGATTTCAATTGGCTACAGGTCAGTTAGATAACCCTATAAAAATAAGTTCCGTAAGAAAAGATATCGCTCGTGTAAAAACTATAGTTCGAGAAAGAGAATTAAATATAGGGAAGGAGGTTTAATCTCTAATGGAAAGAGGAAATCGTAAAGTTAAAATAGGTACTGTTGTAAGTGATAAAATGGACAAGACAGTTGTTGTTTCAATAGAGACATTTGTAACTCATCCATTATACAAGAAGCAATTGAAGAGAACTTCAAAGTTCAAGGCTCACGACGAAAACAATGAGTGCGGAGTTGGCGACAAGGTTGAAATCATGGAGACTAGACCACTTAGCAAGGACAAGAACTGGAGAGTTGTAAACATAATAGAAAAAGCAAAATAGGATATATTAGGCGAAGGGAGGTATTCTGAATGATTCAAACGGAAACCCGCATGAGAGTAGCTGATAATTCCGGAGCAAAGGAAGTATTGGTTATCAGAGTGCTCGGAGGAACCAACAAGAAGTATGCCAGCATCGGTGATGTAGTTGTTTGTACGGTTAAAAGTGCAACACCTGGTGGGGTTGTTAAAAAAGGACAAGTTGTTAAAGCTGTTGTTGTAAGAAGCAAAAAAGGCGTAAGAAGACAAGATGGATCATACATCAAGTTCGACGACAACGCGGCTGTTATTATAAAAGATGATAAGAATCCAGTAGGAACTCGTATTTTTGGACCTGTAACCAGGGAACTAAGAAGAGGTAACTACATGAAGATTATATCCTTGGCACCGGAAGTACTATAAGAGGAGGTGTATAGTATGCATGTTAAAAGTGGAGATACAGTAGTTGTAATTTCAGGAAAAGACAAAGGCAAGACTGGTAAAGTCATGAAGGTTATGCCTAAGGAAAATAGAGTAATCGTTGAAGGCGTCAACATGTTGACAAAGCACAAGAAACCTGCAGGCCCTGGAAGACCTGGCGGAATAGTTCAGTTGGAAGGACCTCTAAACAGTTCCAAGGTTATGTTTTACTGCCCTAAGGACAAGCAGGGAGTTAGAGTCGGCTATCAGGTGAAAAGCGACGGAAGCAAGGTTAGAGTTTGCAAGAAATGCGGAGAAGTTCTAGATAAATAATCACATTAGAGAGGAGGTAATGGAATGACTTCCAGATTAAAGGTAAAGTATAATGAAGAAGTTGTAAATGCTTTAATGGAAAGATTCGAATATAGCAGTGTTATGGAAGTTCCCAAACTTGAGAAAGTTGTAGTGAACATGGGAATCGGAGAAGCGAGAGACAATCCAAAGGCTCTTGAGTCAGCAATTAAGGAGCTTGAAATAATTACTGGACAGAAGGCACTTGTTACTCAGGCAAAAAAATCCATAGCTAACTTTAAACTTAGAGAAGGCATGAAAGTCGGAGCAAAGGTTACCCTTAGGGGAGAGAGAATGTACGAGTTTTTAGATAAACTAATGAACATCGCCCTACCTAGAGTAAGAGACTTTAGAGGTGTTAGTGCAACTTCCTTCGATGGAAGAGGAAACTATGCCATGGGATTGAAGGAACAGTTAATTTTCCCTGAGATAGAATACGATCAAGTTGATGCAATGAGAGGTATGGACATAGTTATAGTAACCACTGCACAAACAGACGAGGAAGCTAAAGTGTTCTTGGAAAAAATGGGAATGCCCTTTAAAAAGTAGACGAAGGAGGGGGAAATCTTGGCAAAGAAATCAATGATCGCTAAACAGAAAAGAAAGAAAAAGTTTAGCTCACAGGAATATAATAGATGTAAATTATGTGGTAGACCTCACGGCTATCTGAGAAAATATGGCATTTGCCGTATCTGCTTCAGAGAATTGGCTTATAAGGGTCAGATACCCGGAGTTAAAAAGGCTAGCTGGTAATCCCAGGATTATGAAAGGAGGTAACAAACATGATGACAGACCCAATCGCGGATATGTTAACCAGAATTAGAAATGGTAACAACGCTAAACACGATTCAGTTGATGTTCCTGCGTCAAACATAAAGAAAGAAATCGCTCAGATTCTTCTTAACGAAGGTTTTATCAAGGGATTTGATGTTATTGAGGACGGAAAGCAAGGAATCATAAGAATAGATCTAAAATATGGACAAAACAATGAGAAGGTTATTAGCGGTATCAAGAGGATATCAAAGCCTGGTCTTAAGGTTTATGTTAAGAACAACGAGATACCTAAGGTACTTGGTGGATTAGGAATTGCTGTACTATCCACATCAAAAGGAATCATGACAGATAAATCTGCAAGAAATGAAAATGTGGGTGGAGAAGTAATTTGTTACGTATGGTAATAAATTGCTAGATTATTGGAACAGGAGGTGCACTCATGTCAAGAATAGGATTAAAGCCAATTAACCTACCAGCAGGCGTTGAAATCAAAGTAAGCGACAACAACCTGGTAGAGGTAAAAGGACCAAAAGGACAACTAAGTCAACAAATTGATCCTGAAATGATCATAAAAATAGAGGATGGAGTTCTAAATGTAGAAAGACCATCAGAGCAAAAGAGACACAAGTCCGTGCACGGATTGTCCAGGACTTTGATTTGGAACATGGTAGAGGGAGTAACTGAAGGCTACCAGAAGTCATTGGATATCGTGGGTACAGGATACAGAGCTGCAAAGCAAGGAAACAAGCTAGTGCTTACACTTGGATATTCACATCCAATCGAGCTTGAAGATCCAAAGGGTCTTGAAGTAGAGGTTCCTGCACAGAACAAGATAATTGTTAAGGGAATTGACAAGCAACAGGTTGGAAACTTTGCTGCAAAGATAAGAGACTATAGAAAACCTGAGCCATACAAGGGCAAAGGAATCAGATATACTGACGAATACGTTAGACGTAAGGTTGGTAAAACCGGTAAGTAGAAGGGAGTGAACAAATGTGCTAAAGAAAATAGATAAGAATAAAACCAGAAAAGTTAGACACTCAAGAGTAAGGCAAAAAGTTAGTGGCACTCCTGCCAAGCCAAGACTTAACATCTACAGAAGCGGAAACCATATTTACGCTCAGATTATTGATGATGTAGCTGGTAACACATTGGCAGCAGCTTCTACTCTGGATAAGGACTTAAGCCTTACTTCAACTAAGAATAAGGAAGCAGCTAAAGCAGTAGGAATGGCAATAGGCAAGAAAGCTGTTGACAAGGGTATCGAGGAAGTTGTTTTCGACAGAGGCGGTTACCTTTACCACGGAAGAGTCAAGGAACTTGCTGACGGAGCCAGAGAAGCTGGACTTAAATTTTAATAGAAGGAGGGGAATTAATGGAACGCTCATATGTTGATGCAAGCGAATTAGATTTACAAGAGAGAGTTGTTAATATAAATCGTGTAACAAAAGTAGTAAAAGGCGGTAGAAACTTCAGATTCAGTGCATTGGTTGTTGTTGGAGACGGCAATGGACACGTTGGAGTTGGAATGGCAAAGGCTCTTGAAGTACCTGAGGCAATCAGAAAAGCGGTTCAGGATGCCAAGAAGCATATTATCACAGTACCATTGGAAGGAACTACTATCCCTCACGAGATCACTGGAGTTTATGGAGCTGGAAGAGTATTGATGAAGCCATCAAACGAAGGTACCGGAGTTATTGCAGGCGGAGCTGTTCGTGCCGTATGCGAGCTTGTTGGAATCAGGGATATCAGAACTAAATCACTTGGAACTAACAACCCAAGAAACGTTGTAAATGCTACAATGGAAGCTCTTAAAGGCCTTAAGACAGCAGAAAATGTTGCCAAATTAAGAGGTAAGACAGTAGAAGAAATACTAGGTTAGGGGGGAGAACAATGACTATGCTTAAAATCAAGTTGGTTAAGAGTCCCATCGGGAGACCTGAAACCCACAAAAAAACAGTCAAAGCCCTTGGATTAAGGAAAATCGGGCAAGTAGTTGAAAAAAATGATACCCCTCAAATCAGAGGTATGATTCATCAAATAGACTACATGGTTGAGGTAATAGACTAATAAAGGAGGTGTACGGATTGAAACTTAATGATTTAAGACCAAATGCTGGAGGAGGATCCAAAGCCAGAAAAAGACTTGGTAGAGGAATCGGTTCAGGAACTGGCAAGACATCAGGTAAGGGACACAAGGGCCAGAATGCGAGAGCAGGTGGAGGAGTAAGACCTGGATTCGAGGGTGGCCAGATGCCTTTGTTCAGAAGGATGCCAAAGAGAGGATTCACCAACATCTTCCAAACAGTATATGCAATAGTTAATCTTGAAGATTTGAATAGATTCGAAGAAAACACCGTTGTTACTCCTGAACTTCTTTTCGAAGAAGGCGTTGTTAAAAAGGGTAAAGCCAAGGATGGAGTAAAGATTCTTGGAGACGGTGAATTAAACGTGAAATTAACAGTACAAGCGCATAAATTTAGCAAATCTGCCGCTGAGAAGATTGAGGCAGCAGGCGGAAAGGTTGAGGTGATTTAATATGCTTTCAACCTTAAGGAATGCTTGGAGAATTCCAGACATTAGAAAGAAGATGACCTTCACTATCCTTATGTTGTTGGTTGTAAGATTGGGAGCGGCAGTGCCCGTACCATTTATGAACAAGGACATAATCGAAGGTATATTCAATGCCAGTCAGGGTGGAATATTGCAATTCCTTGATATGATGGCCGGAGGAACATTCAGTGACTTCAGTATTTTTGCCACTAATATCTACCCATACATCACTGCTTCCATTATTCTTCAGCTTTTGACAATAGCAATCCCAAAACTGGAAGAGCTGGCTAAGCAGGGAGAAGAAGGAAAAAAGAAAATCAATCGTTATACCAGATATGGTGCGGTTGTACTGGCAGCGGTTCAGGCAATTGGATATACATTTGGTCTGTTCCGAAATGCTTTGGAAACTCAAAATAGTATGCAGACAGTTATCGTAATATTGTCTATGGTTGCTGGAACGGCATTTCTTATGTGGATTGGTGAGCTAATTACTGAAAAGGGAATCGGAAATGGTATATCACTTCTGATATTCATAGGAATAATATCAAAACTTCCATCCGATCTGATCAGTACTTTTAAGCTGGTGAGCATAGGACAATTGAGCTTGATTAAGGTATTGTTGTTTGGAATAGTAATGCTTGTTATCATTGCTTTTGTAGTAGCTCTTCAGGAAGGACAGCGTAAGATTCCTGTGCAGTATGCAAAGAGAGTTGTAGGAAGAAAAATGTACGGTGGACAGAGCACTCATATCCCCATCAAGGTATTGATGGCTGGAGTAATCCCTGTAATATTCGCATCCTCACTACTTGCATTGCCGCAGACATTCGCCTTGTTCTCACAGGGAGGAATTACACAATGGGTGGAGAAATACCTTACACCGGCAGGAAGCGTCGGAATATGGGTATACTCAATTCTTAACATATTGTTGATTGTATTCTTCACTTATTTCTATACTGCAGTACAATTCAATACAGTAGAATATTCAAAGAACCTTCAGCAAAACGGCGGTTTTATTCCGGGAATCAGACCTGGAAGACCCACATCAGACTATTTGAACAAGGTTGTTAACAGAATAGTATTCGTTGGTGGTATATCCCTTGCACTTCTTGCATCACTGCCAATAGTGCTATCAAAGGTTTTCGCCATGAATGTGAACTTTGGTGGAACTGCCATAATAATTGTAGTAGGTGTTGCGTTGGAGACTGTAAAGCAAATAGAATCACAGATGTTGATGAGACATTACAAGGGATTCTTGAACTAAACTATAGGAGATGATTTTAAATGAGATTGGTATTACTAGGTCCTCCAGGAGCAGGTAAAGGAACTCAGGCATCAGCTATAGTAGAAAAGTATAATATTCCACATATATCTACAGGGGATATTTTCAGAGCCAATATAAAAGAAGGTACAGCATTGGGACAGGAGGCTAAAGCCTACATGGACAAGGGTCTCCTGGTACCGGACGAATTAGTGGTATCTATAGTAAAGGACAGACTGCTTAAAGACGACTGCAAGGAAGGATTCCTTCTGGATGGTTTCCCAAGAACTGTTAAGCAGGCTGAGGCATTGGATTCCGAACTGGATAAAATGGGTATAAAGTTAGACAGGGTTATTAATATAAATGCAGATCCTGAAATTCTTATTGAGCGTGCTGTGGGAAGACGTATATGCAGAGAATGCGGCGCGACCTACCATGTTAAATACAACCCACCTAAGGTTGAAGGCGTATGCGATAAGGATGGAGGAGAACTCTATCAGAGAGACGACGACACAGAAGAGACGGTAACTACCAGGATTAACGTATACATGGAACAAACGGAGCCATTGATAGATTACTACAAGAATCAAGGATTGCTGCTGGATGTTGACGGAACCAAGAAGATTGACGAGGTTTTCGTTGATATAACAAGCGAACTTGATAAATAGAAGGGTTTACACCCTTACCAGCAGAACAAAGAGGTGAATATAATGGATTCCACTAGTGACATATCCATCGGACAGGTGGTGAAGTCAAGAGCTGGCCGTGATAAAGGAAGAATATTCTTGATATACGACATAGCGGATGATCAATATGTATATGTAGTTGACGGAGATCTTAGGAAGCTTGACAGACCAAAGAAGAAGAAAATCAAGCACTTGATTGTTTTCAACACTGTTATGCCGGAATTCAAGGATAAGATAGAGAATAGCGTAAAGATAAATAACTCATATATTAGAAAAATTCTGGAACCTTTCAATAAGAGTTTCTAAATGAGAGTTGAACAGGAGGTTCGAAATCCATGGCTAAAAAAGATGTAATAGAGGTTGAAGGTACGGTTATCGATGCATTACCTAATGCCATATTTAAAGTAAGGCTTGAGAACGG
The DNA here is from genome assembly GCF_046224405.1 of Gudongella ferriphila. Taxonomy (NCBI): domain Bacteria; kingdom Bacillati; phylum Bacillota; class Tissierellia; order Tissierellales; family Tissierellaceae; genus Gudongella; species Gudongella ferriphila. The sequence goes on from NZ_JBJXRK010000028.1 coordinate 11,864, forward strand.
ACACGAAATTTTAGCCCATATTTCCGGTAAGTTGAGGATGCACTACATCAGGATATTACCTGGAGATACCGTAACAGTAGAACTATCGCCCTACGATTTAACAAGAGGCAGGATAACCTGGCGAAACAAGTAGCATAGGAGGGATTATTATGAAAGTTAGACCATCTGTAAAAAAGATGTGTGAAAAGTGCAAAGTCATCAAAAGAAAAGGAAGAGTAATGGTCATCTGTGAAAATCCTAAACATAAGCAAAAACAAGGTTAATAACGAGTTTGAAAAATAGGAGGTGTAGACGTTAATGGCAAGAATTGCAGGCGTAGACTTACCAAGAGATAAAAGAGTTGAAATTGGTTTGACATATATATTTGGTATCGGAAAAACCAGCTCAAATGAAATTCTTCAAAAAGCTGGAGTTGACAAGGACACTAGGGTAAAGGACCTTACAGAGGCTGAAGTTTCAAACCTTAGAGCAGTAATTGATACCTACCATGTTGAGGGAGATCTTAGAAGAGACATCGCTCTTAACATCAAGAGACTTAAGGAAATCAACTGCTACAGAGGACTTAGACACAAGAGGGGACTTCCAGTAAGAGGTCAGAGAACAAAGACAAATGCAAGGACAAGAAAAGGTCCTAGAAGATTAGTATCCAAGAAGAAATAGGTAAAGGAGGGGAACTTAATGGCACCTAAAAAAGGTAAAGCAACACGTGTAAGAAGAAGAGAACGTAAGAACATTGAGAGAGGTCAGGCTCATATTTCTTCATCCTTCAACAATACAATGGTAACACTTACAGATACCCAGGGTAATGTAATATCATGGGCAAGCGCAGGACAGCTTGGATTCAGAGGGTCAAGGAAATCCACTCCTTATGCCGCACAACAATGTGCTGAGGAAGCTGCAAGAAAAGCTATGGAGCATGGTCTTAAGGTTGTTGAGGTATTTGTAAAGGGACCTGGATCAGGAAGAGAAGCAGCAATAAGGTCACTACAGGCATCCGGACTTGAAGTAAGCATGATCAAGGATGTTACTCCAATTCCACACAATGGATGTAGACCACCGAAGAGAAGAAGAGTTTAATAGGAGGTGTAAATAGAGATGGCAAGATATACAGGGCCAGTTTGCAGATTGTGCCGAAGAGAAGGTACGAAGCTTTTCCTGAAGGGAGACAGATGCTATACAGACAGATGTGCTCTTAACAAGAGAAACTTTGCTCCAGGACAACACGGACAATCAAGAAAGAAAGTAACTGAATATGGAATGCAGCTAAGAGAAAAGCAAAAGGTACGTAGATTCTATGGACTTTCAGAGTCACAAATGAGCAAGTACTTTATGATGGCTGATAAAATGAAGGGTGTAACCGGTGAGAATCTGTTCAAGATTCTTGAGTCAAGACTTGACAATGTAGTTTACAGAATGGGTCTGGCTGCTTCAAGAGCAGAAGCAAGACAGCTAGTGACACATGGACACTTCCTGCTGAACGGAAATAAGGCGACAATACCTTCACTTATGACTGCAGTAGGTGATGTTATCGAGGTTAAGGAAAAAAGCCGTGGAAGCGAGAAATTCAAGACTTTGGTTGAAAACCACAGCGGAAATACAGCTCCATGGATAAACATAGATCTTGAAAAACTAAGAGGAACAATCGTAGCTGAATCAACCAGAGAGGACATAGATCTTCCAGTTGAAGAACATCTAATCGTCGAGCTATATTCTAAATAATCGATATAATAGTATCAGTTGCCCTCGTCCGTTAAAAATTAAAAATATCAAGGAGGGTTATGCTTAATGATAGAAATTGAAAAGCCTAGAATTGAGATCATGGAATTAAGTGAAGATGGAAGCTATGGTAAATTTGTTGTGGAGCCCCTTGAAAGAGGTTACGGAACAACCCTTGGAAACTCTCTTAGAAGAGTATTGCTTTCATCATTGCCCGGAGCGGCAATATCATCTATAAAGATCCAGGGAGTGCTGCATGAATTTGCAACCATCCCGGGAGTGTTGGAAGATGTGCCAGAAATTATACTCAATATCAAGGAAATTGCAGCAAAGATGTATACTGAAGAACCTGTGACAATGATCATCGACGTGGAAGGACCTCAGGTCGTAACTGCCGGTGACATTGCAACGGGAATGGAAGTTGAAATTGTTAATAAGGATCAGCATATAGCAACTGTCAATGAAGATGGAAAGCTATATATTGAGCTTGAGCTTATCAGAGGAAGAGGCTACTCAGTTGCCGAAAAGAACAAGAAGGAAGGTCAGCCCGTGGGAGTGATTCCTGTGGACTCATCCTTTACTCCTGTAAGCAAGGTCAACTATGAGGTTGGAAATACAAGAGTCGGTCAGATAACTGACTTTGACAAACTTGTACTTGACGTCTGGACAAATGGAACCATGAGCGCTGATGAAGCCACCTCATTGGGAGCTAAGATCCTTACTGAGCACCTGAACCTGTTTATTGGACTTACAGACCATGTCAACGAGGTTGAAATAATGGTTGAGAAGGAAGAGGACAAAAAGGAGAAGGTACTTGAAATGACAGTGGAGGAGCTGGATCTTTCAGTTAGAAGCTATAACTGTCTGAAGAGAGCAGCAATCAATACTGTTGAGGAATTGACTGAAAAAACTGAGGAAGACATGATGAAGGTTAGAAATCTAGGAAAAAAATCCCTTGAAGAGGTACAGAAAAAGCTTGCTGAATTGGGATTAGGCCTTAAATCAAGTGATGAATAACCTACGCAAGAAGGAGGGATAAATGTGACAACACTAAGAAAACTTGGTCGCCCTACTGCTCATAGAAAAGCAATGTTGAGAAATCAAGTTACATCATTACTAAGGGAAGAAAGAATTGAAACCACAGTAACCAGAGCCAAAGAGACAAAGAGAATGGCAGAGAGAATGATAACTTTGGCAAAGAAAGGCGATCTTCACGCAAGAAGACAAGCACTTGCTTTCATATATGATGAAGATGTGGTGAGGAAATTATTTGATGAAATAGGTCCTAAGTATGCCGACAGAAATGGTGGTTATACAAGGGTATTAAAAGTTGGTCCTCGTCGCGGAGATGGCGCAGAAATAGCTATATTAGAACTTGTTTAATAGGGAGGGGGATTAAGTTGACACTTAGTCCCTTTAGTTTTGTACGTTCCACTTGGTTGCCAGGAATGGTCAATTGAAATAACATTTTGCTTATGTTATATTTAACTGGTAATAGTAAATTCTAACAGAGGTATAATATGATTGAAAAAAACAACAATATAATGATCGATATACAGAATGTGAGCTATGAATATAGCTCCTACATTGACGAAAGCATCCAATTGGCCGTGAAAGACTTGAGCCTCCAAATCGAGAGAGGGGAATTTTTTGTGGTTCTTGGACATAATGGATCAGGAAAATCCACCTTGGCAAAGATGATTAACGGATTGATTCTACCATCAAAAGGTGACGTTCTGGTGAATGGGATGAACACAAGGGATGAGGATAAGATCTGGGATATCAGATCCACTGCCGGCATGGTATTTCAAAATCCTGACAATCAGATTGTGGCGACAATCGTTGAGGAGGATGTAGCCTTTGGACCGGAAAACCTTGGAGTTCCTCCCGCTGAAATAAGAAAGCGGGTTGATGATGCCCTTGAAGTTGTTGAAATGACAGACTACAAGAGTCACGCTCCTCACCTCTTGTCAGGAGGACAAAAACAAAGGGTTGCAATAGCCGGCATACTGGCTATGGAACCTGATTGCATTATTTTTGATGAGCCCACTGCAATGCTGGACCCTTCAGGCAGGCTTGAGGTAATGGAGACCATCAAGAAGCTTAATGAGGAAAAGAACAAAACCATCATCCTGATCACTCACTACATGGATGAGGCTGTGGAAGCCGATAGGGTAATGGTACTGAATGAAGGCGAGGCTGTAATGCTTGGAACGCCAAAGGAAATATTCAAGCAGGTAGAAAAGCTTAAGTCCTTGGGGCTTGATGTTCCACAGGTAACTGAGCTGGTGTATGAGTTGAACAAGGAAGGGTATAATATCAAGGACGATATATTATCTGTTGAGGAGCTGGTGGATACGCTATGATCATCGAACTGAAGGATGTTGACTATATTTATAATCCGGGAACGCCATTTGAGAAGAAGGCCCTCGACAAGATAAACCTTCAGGTGGAGGAGGGTGAATTTATTGGGCTTATTGGTCACACAGGCTCCGGCAAATCAACCCTGGTTCAGCACCTTAATGGCCTTATGAAGCCTACAAAGGGGTCTATCATAATCGATGGGGAGGACCTTTCAAGCAAGGATACAAAGATGAAATCTGTAAGGCAAAAGGTGGGACTGGTGTTTCAGTACCCTGAGCACCAGCTGTTTGAAGAGACCATCTACAAGGACATTGCTTTTGGACCGAAGAATCTTGGACTTTCCGATGAAGAGGTTGACAAGAGAGTGAGGGATGCAATGGAGCTTGTTGGCCTGGAATTTGAAGAGCTAAAGGAAAGATCTCCTTTTGAGCTTTCAGGTGGACAGAAGAGAAGGGTTGCCATTGCAGGAGTTATTGCAATGAAGCCCAAAGTTCTAATACTTGATGAACCAACTGCAGGACTTGATCCCAAGGGAAGGGATGATATCCTTGATGAGATAAGAAAGATTTATGACAAGGAAAATATAACCATCATTCTTGTTTCCCACAGCATGGAGGATATTGCCAGACTTGTAAACAGGATATTTGTTATGCACAAGGGCAAGGTTGCTCTTGATGGCCCAACAAGAGAGGTGTTCTCCAAAACCGATGAATTGGAGGAAATGGGCCTTGGGGTACCACAGATCACAAAGTTCATGAAGGCCTTCAAGGGAAGGGGCAACAAGGTAAAGGATGATGTCCTTACAATCGAAGAGGCCAAAGAGGAAATATTAAACTATTTAAGGAGTAAGAAGGATGCTTAAAGATATTACAATCGGACAATATTTTCCAGGAACATCTATAGTTCACAAATTGGATCCTAGAGTGAAAATAATCATTGTAGCATTGTTTATTGCGTCTCTCTTCTTTGTGACAAACTTCATTCCGTATATATTCATAGTAGCCTTTATTGGAGGAGTAATATCCATCGCAAAGCTACCGGTGAAATTCATAATTAAAGGTCTGAAGCCCTTGATGTTTATTATTTTAATAACCTTTGCCATAAACCTGTTTATGACCAAGGGAGAGGTTCTGGTCGAACTGGGGCCATTGGTCATTACTAAAGAGGGTTTGAGACAGTCGGTTTTCATGGCTCTGAGGCTTGTTTTCCTTATTACTGGAACATCTTTGCTGACATTGACCACATCACCCATAGCATTGACTGACGGAATTGAGAGGCTCCTTTCACCCTTTAGCAGAATTGGGCTTCCTTCCCATGAGCTTGCCATGATGATGACAATAGCTCTTAGGTTTATTCCAACACTGTTGGAGGAAACAGACAAGATAATGAAGGCTCAGATGGCAAGGGGAGCAGACTTCGAATCGGGAAATATCCTCAGCAGGGCAAAGAATCTTGTTCCGCTGCTTGTTCCCCTGTTCATCAACGCTTTCAGAAGGGCAGACGAGCTGGCAACTGCAATGGAGGCTAGGTGCTACAGAGGCGGTGACGGCAGGACTAGGCTTAACGAGCTGAAGTTCGTTGGGAGGGACTATGCTGTTCTTACAGGTATGACCATCTTTTTTGCTGCGATAATATCTACACGGTATATATGGTGATAGTATGAGAAACATCAAGCTTGTAATAGAATACGATGGTACAAACTACTGGGGATGGCAGACTCAGGAAGATTTCCCGTCAATCCAGGAGGAGATTGAGAAGGCTCTTTACAAGGTGACTGGTGAGAGGACCGTGCTTTATGGATCAGGAAGGACAGATGCCAAGGTCCATGCCCTTGGGCATGTTGCCAATTTCAGGACGGAATCCCCCATACCTGGAGAGCGCTTCAAGTATGCATTGAACATTGAACTACCTGACGACATCAAGATCATTAGGTCGCAGGAAGTGCCAATGGATTTTCATGCAAGGTTCAGTGCAACACACAAGAGATATGTCTACAGGATCTACAATGGAGAGCCTGAAAGGCCACTCCTTAGAAACTACACCTGCCATGTCAAGTATCCCCTTGATGTTGAATTGATGAAGGATGCTGCAAAATACTTTGTTGGTACCCATGACTTCAAGTCATTCAGGGGAAGGAGAACCTCCATAAAATCATCGGTAAGAACCATTTATTCAATCGAAATAGAGAGAAATGATGAGATAATTGAAATAGCATTGGAGGGAAACAGCTTCCTTCGAAATATGGTCAGGATAATTGCTGGCACTCTTATTGAGGTGGGAGCTGGCCAAAGGGCTAAGGAGGAGATCCCCGAAATGATTCAGGATAGGGATAGGCGGTCCGCTGGAAGAACCGCACCAGCCCAGGGACTATTTTTGGAAAAAGTATACTACAGGTAAAATCTGTCTTGACATTGATTGTTACTTGTATTAGAATATATAAGAGTGTTTAAAAAGAAGCCCGGAAACTTTTTAGTAGACACCTTAAAACGAATGTTGTTGTAAGGAGGGAAATAGATGAAAAGCTATATGGCAAAAGCCAATGAAGTTGAAAGAAAATGGTATATAATAGACGCAGAAGATAAAGTATTGGGAAGATTGGCCACAGAGATTGCAACTATCCTGAGAGGTAAAAACAAGCCCATCTACACACCACATGTTGATACAGGTGATTTTGTTATAGTTATAAACGCTGACAAGGTCAAACTTACTGGAAAGAAACTGGAGCAGAAGAACTACACTTACCATACAGGTTATCCAGGAGGCTTGAGACAGGTATCATACGGAAAGCTGATGGAGAAGAATCCCGAGAAGATAATCGAGCTGGCTGTTAAAGGAATGCTGCCAAAGAATAGTCTGGGAAGACAAATGTACAGGAAACTTAAGGTTTACAGAGGTACAGAGCACGGACACGAGGCACAGAAGCCAGAAGTTTACGAATTTTAATTAATTGATGAAGGGAGGACTGTAAATGGCTGCAACACAATTTTTAGGAACAGGAAGAAGAAAGACATCCGTTGCAAGGGTAAGACTTGTACCAGGTAACGGTAATATCACAATCAACAAGAGAGATATCGAGGACTTTTTCAACTACGAGACATTGAGAGTAATTGCAAAAGAGCCTTTGACTATAACTGAAACAGCAGACAAGTATGACGTATTTGTAAATGTTCACGGCGGTGGTTTCACAGGACAAGCCGGAGCTATCAGACACGGTATTGCCAGAGCTCTACTTGAAGCAGACGGAGAGTTAAGACCAATACTTAAGAAGGCAGGACATCTTACTAGAGATTCAAGGATGGTAGAAAGAAAGAAATACGGTCTAAAGAAGGCAAGAAGAAGTCCACAGTTCAGCAAGAGATAATACAAAAAGCACCCATGGGTGCTTTTTTTTATGATTATTTGACTGTTGACAAAGGTTATCCCCTATGGGCTGTGGATAATGTGGATAAAGTGGATAACTCCTCGAACATGTGTATCATAAGCTGTTTATCGGCTATATAGGTCGTCTCTGGCATCCTTTAGATATTGGATAATTGTGAGATTCTGTGGACACTTTTCCTCACACAGTCCACACTCCACACACCTGGAGCTGTCCTCCTCCTTCTGAATCAGGTTGGAATATGATCTTGATGACTCATCAAATGAACCATATACATGGGCATTGTTGTAAAGCTGAAAAACTTCAGGAATTGCAACATTCTGTGGACATGGTATGCAATATTTGCAGCCTGTACAGTCCACCTTTGTCCTGCTGCGGTATATCTGAGCTGCCTTCTTGACAATTTCCATATCCTCCGGGGACAGGGTGTCAATATCTGAACTGATTTCAATGTTTTCTTCAAGCTGTTTCATTGTGGACATGCCACTTAGTACAACTGAGACACCGGGAAGACTGTGAAGCCACTTCAGAGCCCACTTGACAGGCGTACGGAAGGTTTGCGACCTGTTCCATACCTGGGCACATCTTCAGGGGATTGTGCCAGCTTGCCTCCCTTGAGGGGCTCCATTACAACAACGTCAATACCTTTGTTTCTAGCATATTCCAGCCCGGAAAGTCCAGCCTGATAATCGGTATCCATATAGTTTAACTGAATCTGGCAGAATTCCCAATCATAATGGTCTATTATCTCCTTGAATACAGGCAGTTCATCATGAAAGGAAAAGCCGATGTGTCTAATTTTCCCTTCATCCTTTGCCTTTTGTACGAATTTTTCAAATTCAAGAGATTTTATTTTTTCGAAAGATTTCTTGTTTAGGGCATGGAAAAGGTAAAAATCCACATAGTTTGTCTTTAAATTAACCAACTGTTCATCCAGATACTTCATAAAATCTTCATGATTTTCCACAAGCCATACTGGAGATTTTGTTGCAAGATGGTATGACTCCCTATGGATCCCTTCCAGGGCATTGCCCAGAAAAGCCTCAGATTCCCCGCCATGATAAGGATATGCTGTGTCGAAATAATTAATGCCTTTCCCTAAAGCAAATTTCACCATTGCAGTGGACCTTTCCACATCGATTTTCGAATTGTCGTTTTCCAAAACGGGAAAACGCATGCAGCCCAGCCCTAATAGTGAAACTTTTAACTTGTTGACAGAAAATTCACGGTATTGCATAAAAAATCCCCCTTATGTATAATTGAAGTATACTACTGAAATACCATTTAGTAGGTAAATTTCATGTAATCCTGGGTAGTTTAACTACCACCCAATGGGGTAGTTATAGGATAGTATATGGAAATTATACCACAAAATATCAGGAAGGAGTGATTGAATGGACGCAAAAAAGACACCCTTGTATGACGAGCATGTCAAGCTGGGGGGAAATGTTGTCGACTATGCAGGCTGGTATCTTCCAGTGCAGTATGAAGGACTTGTACCTGAGCATGAGGCAGTAAGAAATGCAGTAGGGCTTTTTGATGTATCACACATGGGAGAGATAACTGTAAAGGGGAAGGACGCCCTTGCCTATGTCAATTATCTTATGACCAATGATATAAGCACCATAGTTGACAATCAGGTTATTTATACATTCATGTGCCATCCAACAGGAGGGGTCGTGGATGATTTGCTTGTGTACAGATATGATGGGGAGTTCTTCTATCTGGTGGTCAATGCGGCAAATATTGAAAAGGACCACAAGTGGATTCTTGACAACAAGGGTGATTTCGACGTTGAAATCGAAAACATATCAGACTCAGTAGGTGAGGTTGCAATTCAGGGGCCAATGGCAGAAAAGGTACTTCAGAAGCTTACTGACTATGACCTTTCACAGATCAAGTTTTTCCACCTTAAGAGAGATGTAGAGATTGCAGGAGTAAATTGCATGGTTTCAAGAACTGGCTACACCGGAGAGGACGGATTTGAGGTGTATTCCGACAATGAAGGCATCGTGAAGGTATGGAATGCAATTCTTGAGGCTGGACAGGATGAGGGTATTAAACCTACTGGACTAGGCTGTAGAGACACATTGAGATTTGAGGCAGCACTTCCACTTTATGGACATGAGATGGATGATGAAATCACTCCTCTTGAAGCTGGGTTCAAATATTTTGTAAAGCTTGACAAGGAATCAGACTTCATTGGCAAGGAAGCCCTAAATAAGATGTGGAGCGAAGGTCTTGAGAGAAAGCTTGCAGGAATAGAGCTTCTTGACAGGGGTATTGCAAGAGAAGGATACGAGGTCTACAAGGATGGGGAGAAGATTGGTCATATTACAACAGGCTATAAGAGCCCAACCCTTGGCAAGGTAATCGGTAATGCACTTATCAAGACAGAATTCACTGAGCTTGGAACAGAGGTGGATGTCAAGATCAGAAACAAATTTGCAAAGGCTAAGGTTATAAGCAAGAAATTTCTTAAAAAATAAATTCTAGGGGGTAATCAAATGAAAGTAGCAAAAGGATTATTTTACACAAAGGATCATGAGTGGGTTAAGGTAGAGGGAGACGAGGCGTTTATCGGTATATCCGATTATGCACAGCATCATCTTGGAGACATAGTATATGTTGAGCTACCTGATGTGGATGACGAATTTGAAAAGGGCGAAGATTTCGCTGCAGTTGAATCAGTTAAGGCTGCCTCTGATGTATTCATGCCTGTAGGTGGAAAGGTAGTTGCAATCAATGAGGAGCTTATGGATGATCCAGCATTACTTAACCAGGATGCATTTGAAAACTGGTTGATAAAAGTTGAACTGGCTGACAAATCTGAAGTAGAAGAACTAATGAATGATGAGGACTACGAAAAGTTTTTAGCTGAGGAGGAATAAGATGCATCCATATATCGCTAATACACCTGAAGATATCCAGGAAATGCTCAAAGCCATTGGTCTGGAGAATGTAGACCAGTTGTTTGACGACATTCCAAAGGATATCAAGCTTTCTAGAGAGCTTGATCTACCTAAGTCAAAAAGTGAGCTTGAGGTAAGTTCATATCTGAAGAAACTAGCAGATAAGAACTGTTCCATCAGTGAGCTTACAAGCTTTTTGGGAGCAGGTGCGTACGATCACTATATACCATCAATAGTAAATCACGTAATATCAAGAAGTGAGTTCTACACTTCATATACGCCTTACCAGCCTGAAATAAGCCAGGGAACATTGCAGTACATTTTCGAATTCCAGACCCTGATAGCAAACCTTACAGGTATGGATCTAGCAAATGCTTCCCTTTATGATGGTGGTACGGCAGTTGTGGAGGCAGCCCTTATGGCAGCTGCATATTCAAAAAAAGATGAGATTATCATATCTAAATCAGTCAAGCCTGATGCCAGAAAGATTCTTCACACATATGCACACGTTCAAGACCTTAAGGTCATTGAAGTTGACGTGAAGGATGGAGTTACTGACATGGAGGCTCTTGATGGTCTTGTAAATGACAATACTGCTGCAGTTATTGTTCAAAGCCCTAACTTCTTCGGAATAATCGAAGACCTTGAGGCTATTGGCAAGGTTGCACACAAAGGCAAGAAAACAACATTTATAGCGTCTGTTGATCCAATTTCACTGGGCATCCTTAAAAAGCCTGGAGATATGGATGTTGATGTAGTTGTTGGAGAAGGTCAGTCACTTGGTATACCAGTTAGCTTTGGAGGACCTTACCTTGGATTCATGGCAGTCAAAAAGGATTATGTCAGAAAGATACCTGGAAGAATAGTAGGACAGACTGAGGATCTAGATGGCAAGAGATCGTTTGTATTGACTCTTACAGCCAGAGAGCAGCACATAAGAAGGGAGAAGGCAACTTCAAACATCTGCTCCAACCAGGGACTTAATTCATTGGCAGCTACTGTCTATATGGTCACAATGGGCAAGGAAGGCCTTAGAGAGGTTGCTCTCCAATCAACAAAAAAAGCTCACTATGCTTATGAACAGCTTACAAAATCAGGTAAGTTCAAGCCAATGTTTGACAAGCCATTCTTCAAGGAGTTTGCATTGACTTCTGACATTGCACCTGAAAAGATAAATGAAGCTCTTAGAAAAGAGAATATCATCGGAGGCTATGACCTAGGAAAAGAATATCCCCAATTTGAGAATGGCATCCTTTATGCAGTGACAGAGAAGAGGACGAAAGATGAAATTGATAAACTGACCAGCGTAATGGAGGGGATATAATGAGAAACTACGAGAAAATGATATTCGAACTTTCCAAACCTGGTAGAAAGGCATATATGTTACCTGCAAATGACGTGGAGGATGTTGCTGTAGATAGCCTTATACCTGGGGAGTTTTTAAATGATTCAGAGCTGGATCTTCCTGAATTGTACGAGGTGGACATAATAAGACATTATACAAATCTGTCCAACAAGAATTATGGCCTTGACACAGGCTTCTATCCACTTGGATCATGTACAATGAAGTACAATCCAAAAATAAATGAAGATACCGCAAGATATGACGGATTTGCTAATTTGCATCCTTTGCAGCCAGCTGACTGTATTCAGGGATCCTTGCAGCTGCTTCACGAGCTTGAATTGAGCTTGTCGGAAATTGCTGGAATGGACAGGACCACGCTTCAGCCAGCAGCTGGTGCACACGGTGAGCTTACAGGAGTAATGATAATAAAGGCTTACCATGAAAAAAGAGGGGAAGCCCACAGAAACAAGATTATAGTTCCTGATTCAGCACACGGCACAAATCCAGCTACAGCAGGAATGGCAGGATATAAGATCGTTGAGATCAAATCAACGAAGGACGGACTAGTTGACCTTGATGCACTTCGTGCAGCAGTTGGAGATGATACAGCAGGATTGATGCTTACAAATCCAAATACTCTTGGTATATTTGACAAGGGAATCAAGGAAATTGCTGAGATAGTACACGAGGCAGGAGGACTTCTTTATTACGATGGAGCCAATGCCAATGCGATATTGGGCTATGCCAGACCTGGAGACATGGGATTTGACGTTGTTCACTTCAACCTTCACAAGACCTTCTCGACACCACATGGTGGAGGAGGACCTGGAGCTGGTCCCGTAGGAGTTAAGAAGGAGCTTGTTCCATTCCTACCAGTACCAATGGTTGAGAAGAAGGACGACAAGTATTTCCTTGATTATGATTATCCGGATTCAATCGGAAAGGTTAAGGATTTCTACGGACACTTCGGTATTCTTGTAAGAGCCTACACCTATATACTGACAATGGGTTCAGATGGACTTAAGAAAGCTTCAGAAATGGCAGTACTGAATGCAAACTACCTGTGCAGTCAATTGAAGGATTACTACCATCTTCCAATTGATACGATCTACAAGCATGAGTTTGTACTGGGTGGATTGAAGGATACCTTAAGCGAGGTTACAACTCTTGACATTGCAAAGAGACTCCTTGACCTTGGATACCATCCACCAACAATCTACTTCCCATTGATAATCAATGAGGCACTTATGATAGAGCCGACTGAAACTGAGAGCAAGGAAACCCTGGATGAGTTTATTCAGGCCATGATCCAAATTGCCAAGGAGGCGGAATCAGATCCTGCTATCCTTAAGTCAGCTCCAAACAGAACAAAGGTAAGAAGACCTAATGAAGTCAAGGCAGCACGAGACATCAACGTAAAATACGAAGGGTAGGTGTATTGCTTGACAAAGAAAATAGCTATTATCGGTGCAGGACCGGGTGGCTATGTCGCAGCCATAAAGGCTGCGCAACTTGAGGCAGAGGTTTTTCTTATAGAAAACAGAGACATTGGGGGTACATGCCTTAACAGGGGGTGTATCCCCACTAAAACATATTTCAGAAATGCTGAAATAATGTCATCCCTCAAGAGAGCCGACGAATTTGGTATAAGTGTGGAGGGCTACAGCCTTGATGGCAAGGCTCTTCTGGAGAGAAAAAACAAGGTGGTTTATGACCTTGTATCCGGAATTGAAAAGCTTATATCATCCTACAGCAATATAGAGTTCGTACCTGGAAAGGCATCATTTAAAGACAGTAAAACATTGACTGTAGAGCTTCTGGAAGGGGGAACCCGGGAAATAGAAGCCGACAACATTATCATAGCAACAGGCTCCTATCCACAGATGACTGAAACAAAGGGTGTGGATCTGCCTGGAGTTATAACATCAGATGATATACTGGAGCTGGACCACATTCCAGAAACCTTGATTGTGGTAGGTGGAGGAGTAATTGGCCTGGAGTTTGCAAGCATCTATCAGGAACTGGGTTCACATGTCATACTATTGGCATCGAGAATCCTCAAGGATGGGGACAAGGAAATCGGGAAGCGACTTCTCCCTATGCTTAAAAAGCAGGGTATTGAGACCTATGTCAACATCCGCGCAAAGGAAATTTCCAAGGAAGGCAATAGACTTAAGGTTCTTGCCAAGTACAAGGAAAAGGAAGAGGAGATAGAGGTTGTCGGCGACTATGTCTTGATTGCATCTGGAAGAGGCCCCCTTGTGGATGGTCTTGGGCTTGAAGAAGCCGGAGTGGAGTATTCAAATAGGGGAATCAAGGTAGATGACAACTACGAGACCTCCGTTCCTGGAATCTATGCAATCGGAGATGTGAATTCCAAAGGAATTCAATTGGCACACGTTGCTTCATCACAAGGTGAGTACGTTGTCGAAAAGATACTGGGCCATGAGCCGGACTTGAATCACGAACATTGGCCTTCATGTGTATTTACAATGACAGAAGTAGCTCAGGTGGGCTATACCCAGGAACAGCTCAAGGAGAAGGAAGTGGACTACAGGTCCAGCAAGTTCATGTTCTCTGCAAACGGCAAGGCACTTTCCTTGGGAGAACCGGAAGGAATCATCAAGATTCTTGCCTCAAATGAGGATAACAGAATATTAGGGGTCCACATACTTGGGCCACATGCAAACGACCTTATTCACGAGGGAGCATTGGCAATATCGAACAATATGGATGTGGCTGCTATAAAAAGGACAATACATGCTCATCCTACTCTTTCGGAAGCCTTCTTTGAGGCGGCATTGGGACTTGATGAAGCTGCAATTCACATTGCACCCAAGAGAAAAAGAAGAAGATAATCAAGCAACGGGGAAACCCGTTGCTTGCTGTATTCAGGGGGACACATATGAAAACAGAAAAAAAGGCACTTATTGCCCTTAGCATGGTCATATTCCTGATTCTAGGCTTTATGGTTGCCGGAAAATCAGAAGGGGTACTTTTTGACCAGCCTATTATGAGTTTTGTACACAGCAATAACAACATGTCATTGATCAGGGTAATGGAGATAATTTCCTTTCTTGGATCGGAGGCATTTCTATTTCCTGTAATGGGTACAGCTATAGCATACTTTACAATCAAGAAAAGATATCTTGTAGCGGGACTTCTATTGACCTCCTCATTGGGAAGCTGGCTGATGAATCATCTACTAAAGCAGATTTTTCATCGACCACGACCCTATGAGTACTTTTTGGTGGAGCAGGGAGGCCTTAGCTATCCCAGTGGACATTCAATGGTAACCATGACTATGTTTTTGACAATAGCCTACCTGCTAACAAGAAACAAAAGCCGATTAAGCTTTAATAGGAGAATATGGATAGGTGCTCTAGCCTATGTGCTTTTGATGGGAGCCAGCAGGGTGTTTCTGGGTGTGCACTGGCCCACTGATGTAATAGGTGGATTTTCAGCAGGCTATGTATTCTATGAGGCATATATGTATGTTGTAAGGAATAAAAAAGCATCTGAAGTGCATTAAGAAATTTGCTATCCGTAATATATTAAAGGGATTCCATCTGATAGGAATCCCTTAAAATATTTTTAAATGCTCTCCTCACCAAGATATTGGTTTGTATAGAGTCTGTGGTAATAGCCCTTTCTCATCAATAGCTCCCTGTGGGTTCCATCCTCAACAATTTCACCCTTCTTAACAACCAGGATTCTATCTGCATTTTTTATGGTGGATAGTCTATGGGCGATTACAAAGCTGGTTCGTCCCTTCAGGACCTTTGTGATGGCATCCTGAATAATCTTTTCAGTTTCAGTATCAATTGACGAGGTCGCTTCGTCAAGGACAAATAGAGAAGGATTTCTGATAATGGCCCTGGCAAATGAGATAAGCTGCTTTTGACCTGTTGACAGCATTCCGCCTCCCTCACCAACCTGGGTATCATAACCGTCCTCAAGCTCCATAATGAATTCGTGAGCATTGACTATCATGCAGGCCTCCTGGATTTCCTTATCAGTGGCATCCAGCTTCCCGTAGCGAATGTTTTCCTTAATGGTACCGCTGAACAGGTGTGGACTTTGCAGTACATAGCCCAGATTGTTGTGAATCCATTGAAGGGGCATTTTTTTGTAGTCCAGACCATCCACAAGAATCCGTCCCTCTGTGGGTTCATAGAACCTGCAAAACAGATTAACTATTGTTGACTTTCCAGATCCGGTCTCTCCTACAAGTGCGATTGTCTGACTTGGATTGACGTCCAGGTTGAAATTCTTTAGAACTGGCTCATTGGTCTGATATGAGAAGGAGACATTTTCGAAGGTTATCCCTCCCTTTATCTGTGGTAAAAGCTCCCTTTCCTGCTGGAAGATATCCCCAAACCTTTGAATAATCTCCTTTTCATCCCTGATTTCAGGTTTTTCCTTCAAAAGTGAAAAAACCCTTTCTGCAGAAGCCTGGGCACTTTGAAATTCCGCAAAAATCACAGCCATCTGCCTAATGGGCTCAAAGAACTGAGCTGTATAGGAAATAAATGCGACTAGAGTTCCATAGGTTATGATTCCTTCCATGATATAGCCTGAGCCAAAGGAAAAGGCCAGGGCTGTTCCCACGCTTCCAAGCCCGATTACCAGAGGCAGGTATACCGATGAAAGGATAGCAGCCCTTATTGATTGGGCTCTCATTGAGCCGGTCAGGTTAGAGAACTCCTCCAGGTTTTTTTCCTCCCGAACCAATGTCTTGGTGGTTTTTGCACCCTGTATGTCCTCATTGAAGGCACCGGTTATCTGTGAATTTATTTTTCTGATCTTTCGTTGTGCCGAAAGTATTTTTTTCTGGAAGACAATGCTCAAGACTGCAAGAAGTGGCACCACTGAAAGGGTGATCATGGCCAGAAATGGATTAAGGATAATCATGTATATGGATATTCCGGTCATTATGGCCAATCCCCAGGCCAGATCCACAATGCCCCATGAGATGGTCTCACTTAATCTGGTTATGTCAGAAGTCATCCTTGCCAGCAACCAGCCAACCGCCTTGTTGTCATAGTATGATAGTGGGAGCTCCTGCAGCTGTATAAAGCCTAGTCTTCTTATGTCATGTGCAATTGTAGTCTCCAGCCTGCCAGCTATTTTTATAAAAACAAGAATCAAGAGACTTAAAGCCAGCACTGCTGAAAGGTACATACCTATAAAGAGCGGAAGACCATCAAGACTCCCCCTTCTGACAAATTCGTCTATGGCGTACTTGGAAAGTAGCGGAAAAGTTGCATCCATGATTCCAAGTAGCACCATCAAAACAATAAGCTTCAGGAAACTGGCCTTGTATGGCTTGAGGTAGGTATAAAAATCCTTCCATATTCCCACACTTATTTTATTCGGTGTTTCAGTATTTATGT
Organism: Gudongella ferriphila; assembly: GCF_046224405.1. Lineage (NCBI taxonomy): Bacteria > Bacillati > Bacillota > Tissierellia > Tissierellales > Tissierellaceae > Gudongella > Gudongella ferriphila. The sequence goes on from NZ_JBJXRK010000028.1 coordinate 28,976, forward strand.
TATCCATGGTGATTCCTCCTAAGCATTCAGCACATCCATTTCAACCGATGACTGAATGTCGTAAATTCTTCTGTATAGGCCCTCCTGAGAGATCAGTTCACTGTGAGTTCCTGATTGGATAATCCTACCCTTATCCAGGACAATTATCTTATCTGCGTTGGAAACAGTGGATATCCTGTGGGATATGACAAATGTGGTAGCAATGTTCTTTCGCTTTTCCAAGGCCTTCCTGATTTCCATATCTGTTTCAGTATCAACTGCAGACAAAGAATCGTCGAATATAACTATGGGTGTCTCTGCTATTATAGCTCTTGCAATAGCCATCCTCTGCTTTTGACCACCAGATAGGGAAACACCCCTTTCGCCTACCATGGTTTCATACTTCTTATCGAATGAGATGATATCATTGTGTATTGAAGCCACCTTGGCCGCTTGAAACACAGATTTATCCTGCTTTTCAGGATCTGTGAATCGAATGTTCTCCTTGATTGTTCGTGCGTACAGAAAAGGCTCCTGAAGCACAAGGGCAATGTTTTTTCTAATCCAATGCCTATCGATTTCCTTAAGCTCATTTCCGTCTACTTTTATTGATCCTGAGGTATAGTCATAGAGTCTTGGAAGCAGATTCACAAGAGTGCTTTTTCCGGCACCTGTAGGTCCCATTATTGCAACAGTGTCCCCTTTCTTAAGGTGAAAGCTAATGTCATGTAGAACATCCCTGTTACCATCGTAGGAAAAGCTAACATTCTTAAATTCTATTTCGCCCCTTATTTCTGGCTCCAACCCGTTTACCACCAAAGGTTCCTGAGGGATGCTTAAAATTTCATCCACACGGTCTATGGATACAGTTGCCTTTCCCATATCTGTCAGGACTCTTCCAAGCTGCCTTACAGGCCAAATAAGCATATTGACATAGCTTATGAACGCCACCAGTACACCAATTGCAATTCTTCCCTGAACTACCATGATTGAACCTGCCACAATAACCAGGCCAACCTGGAACATGCTCAGGAAATCTGAAAGGGACCAATAAACCGCAAGATTGTCTATTAGCTTGTTTACTGAATTTCTGTAAGATAAGTTCCTTGTATCAAATTTTTCAAGCTCAAAGGCCTCCCTGGCGAAAGCCTTGACAACCCTTATTCCAGTAAGGTTTTCCTGGAGTGTTGTAGAAAGCTTGGCCTCAGCTTCATCCGCTTCCTTGAAGTCCCTCTGGATTCTTTTGAAAAAAGCGTAAGCGAATCCGAATATTACGGGAACAAGTACCATTGAGTACAGAGTCATGCCCCTGTCAAGGGATAGCATTGACCATAGAATAAAAAACAGCATGGAGAGTGAGCCTGCAACCTCCACAAGCTGAACCCCAAGAAATCTTCTAATGGTTTCAACATCCGAGGTACACCTCTGTATCAGGTCTCCTGTGTCTGTTTTAACATGGTAGCTGTAGGGAAGTTTTTGAATATGGTCATAAAGTCTGTCCCTAAGATTCATGGAAATATTTTCTGAAGCCTTTGCTGAATAGTAGCCCTTTAGATAAAGAAACACACCTCTAAGGCCTGTATTTGCTACAATCAGCAATCCGAGAACCCATAGGCTTGATCTTAAGACTTCCCTTCCGCCCAAAAATTCCATTATTCTCATGGTAGCCGGGTTTGTTGCAGGTTCGCTGCCAATTACTGAATCAATGGCAGTGCTCAATATTATTGGACCAGCTGCATAGAACAGCTGTGATAGTGTTACGGTTATCATTGCAAGTATAAAAGTTAATCTGTACCCCGAAAGAAGGGGTAATAGTTTTTTTAATTGTCTCATTGTTTTCCTCCAAAAAAAAGCCATAGGTAAAAACCTATGGCTGTAGTGTCATTTCAATTGTTAACTGTTAATTTTAGGCATACGCCTAGATGGAAGCAGGTTTGAACCTGGCTCCTGGATTAAGGCCATAGTATTGTTTAAAGTGTTTTAAGTTTGCTTTTAATTGTCCGTTTAGTCTTATCATCATCATGGCCTCCTTCGGTCAGAATTCATCTTACCCCTATATTTTATACTAAAGTGTTGTAATGTCAACATTTATTTTTCATATTTATACGAGTAGGAAATTTCTGCTTTTTACATCGTGGTGAATTTTGACATTTTATCATATGAGTATCATGAAAAACTTCCTTGATGCATTTCAGATACTTTTTTACTTCAACTCTCCCTCAAGGCTTTTCAGATCAAGTATCTTTATCCTGTTCTTATAGAAATCAATGAGTCCATCTTCCTTCATTCGGATCAGTTCCCTGGAAAGAGAAGGCCTTGGTATGTTTAAGAGTTCTGCCATCTTCTTTCTGCTATATGGAAGCAAAAGGTATTGGGATTTTTGTCTCCCATATTCAAGAAGGAGTATGTTTACAATTTTCTTTCTGGTACTGTCAAGTGACAGACTTGTGATTCTGTCATTTAGCATATGGATTCTCCTTGAGAGGACACCTGCAAAGTTTTCTAGAACCTTTGAATTCCTGCTAAGCAATTGCACAAGCTCCACCCTGGGGATATTCATCACACAGCTATCAGAGGAGGATACAACCGTTGCTGGGTAGGTTTTCATATCGGAAAAAACCAAGGACTCGGCAAAAACATTTCCCGCTGTGAAGTGGCTGATGGTAACTACCTTTCCAGATGAGAAAGGCTTGTGGATTTCAATGTCACCTGAAAGTATTATTGAAAGGCTATCACAGGGTTCTCCTTCAATAGCCACAATATCCTTATCATTGTAGCATTTGATGGAGTAGTTGACTCCTTCCATTAATCTTGATATCTCTTCCTTGGTTAGATTATTGAATAATATGCACTCAGAAAGAGCATCCATTGAATAACTCATAATAAAATCACCTCAATTCATTTAACAAATTCTTTATACCCTCAAAAAAATAAGTAACTCAAAAAACACCTATTGGGTTATCCTTATATGTTTAGGGGTATATATTGTCGAGATACATAAG
>NZ_JBJXRK010000029.1:0-30849 GCF_046224405.1 Gudongella ferriphila
TATTTGTAATAAAAAAAGTCTGAATTTCCTAAACTCACTAAAAAACCACTGTATCAAGACCTGATACAGTGGTTTTTTAGTCTTCAAGATTCAGTTGATTAAGAATGTCCCTAAGTTTTCTGATCTCATCCTTATTGAATGTAACTCCCTTACCCATCTTCTCATGATCGGGATCCCATTCCCTTATGTCATACTTTGCAGGATAGTTGTTCCATGAAACCATGTTTATTTCTTTTTTCCATCCTCGTGGAGACTCACTTATCTCTCCAAGCCTGTCTGTTATTTCAAATTTGATTTCTGCCATGAATTTGCTACCTCCTGTTAAATTTATTACTTAAATTATTATATCAGCTAATTGCTCAACAAGGTATTATATCTAGAAGATTTTTGTTATAATCAAATTACTCTAGGAAAGCGGTGATCTGATTGAATGGACTCATATTGAAACTAATTGCTCTATCCACCATGATAATTGACCATTATGGTGCAATTTTTCAGCCTTCGGAGATGACATTCAGAATGATTGGAAGGCTGGCCTTTCCAATATATTGTTTTCTGTTGGTCGAAGGATTTTTACATACAAGCAATGTAAAAAAGTATGCCTCTCGATTGTTTGCTTTTGCTGTTATATCTGAATTACCCTTTGATTATGCTTTTTACGGGGGACTTCACTGGGGGCATCAGAATATTTTCTTCACCCTCTTTATTGGACTTGTGGCTATGTATTTCATCGATAGAGAGGATGTGCAGGAAAATGCAACTCCATTAATAGCTGTTGGAGCTGCAGCTGCAGCAACATTCCTGGCAACTGATTACAGCTTCATCGGTATTATTTACATTCTTGTATTCTATTACAGCAGGAATCTACCAGCAATCAGAAGGATGAGTCTAGTTGCAGGCATGGTGTTTTTAACAAACCTGGTTTCAACGGGATGGATCCAACAGTATTCACTTTTGTCCCTTCCTATACTTCTGACCTACAATAACAAACCTGGCCCAAGGATCAAGCCTCTTCAATATGCTTTCTATTGGGCATATCCTCTTCATCTTGCCCTATTTGCAGCAATTAAATTGGGATATGTGAATCTATAGCATCATCCTCCTCCAATAGGCTGTAAAAGAAGTATTTCATCTCCCTCCTTGAGGCTCTTGTCCAGGGAGGCTTTTTCTTTGTTCACCAATACAGTCAAACCCTGAATTTCTATTGAATTCATATTCTCCAGGTACTCAATTACCTCCATTACAGTTGCATCCCCATGGATATGCAGCTCTGTAGGGGCTTCAATATCAATAACTCCCATGAATTTTAGCTTCACCTTCATATTGACACCTCAATTCTCATTAAGATGCAATGGACTTTCCAGCCCATTGCATCTAGTTTACCACAACTCTAAATATTACATCCAGTCAGTGAAGTCAATCTCCATGCCCATTGCCTTGGCAACTCCCTTTCCGTATTCCGGGTCGGCGTGGAAACAGTTCTTGATATGTCTAAGCTTTATCATCTCTTCAGAATCGCCCATATTTCTCGCGGTATTTTCAAAAAGAACCTTCTTCTGCTGATCGTTCATGAGGTTAAAAAGCTTTCCTGGCTGTGTGTAGTAGTCATCGTCATCTTCACGGAAATTCCAACGTGAAATATTTCCATCAGCCTTCTCCTCAGGAAGCTCATGCTCCTTGTATTCAGTCCAGTTACCATAGCTGTTTGGCTCGTAATGCAATTCGGAGCCAAGGTTGCCATCAACTCTCATCATCCCATCCCTGTGATATGGATGGACATTCTTTGCATTCTTGGGAGCATTCACTGGTATCTGGTTGTGGTTAACACCAAGTCTGTACCTTTGAGCATCTCCATAGGAGAACAGCCTACCCTGCAACATTCTATCCGGAGAGTATGATATCCCTGGTACAAAGTTTGCTGGATTGAAAGCAGCTTGTTCTATTTCAGCGAAATAGTTCTCAGGGTTTCTGTTAAGCTCAAAATATCCCACCTCAATCAGCGGAAACTCTCCCTTGTACCACACCTTGGTAAGGTCAAACGGGTTATAAGGCATGTTCTCCGCTTCCTCAAGGGTCATAACCTGAATGAACATTGTCCATCTAGGGTAGTCACCTTTTTCGATTGCTTCATAAAGGTCCCTTCCATGGCTTTCCCTATCTTTCCCTACCAGCTCTCCAGCTTCTTCATCGGTCAAATTCCTTATCCCCTGTTGTGTATGGAAATGGAACTTCACCCATACCTTCTCGTTGTCTGCGTTGATCATTGAGTATGTATGTGATCCAAATCCATGCATGTTCCTGTAGGATAATGGAATTCCCCTGTCACTCATTGTAATGGTGACCTGATGGAGAGCTTCCGGTAGTGAAGACCAGAAATCCCAGTTTGTATTAGGACTCCTAAGGTTGGTTCTTGGGTCTCTCTTCACTGCATGATTCAAGTCTGGGAACTTCAGGGGATCCCTAAAAAAGAAGACAGGTGTATTGTTTCCCACCAGATCCCAATTTCCTTCCTCAGTATAATACTTCATTGCAAAGCCTCTTATGTCCCTTTCTGCATCAGCAGCCCCTCTTTCTCCTGCAACCGTCGAAAACCTTACTAGCATCTCAGTCTTCTTTCCAATTTCAGAGAACATTGCAGCCTTAGAGTATTTAGTAATGTCATGGGTAACTGTAAAAACACCGAAAGCTCCTGATCCTTTTGCATGCATTCTTCTTTCAGGTATTACCTCTCTGTCAAAATGAGCCATCTTTTCCATAAACCAAAGATCCTGAAGAACTATTGGTCCCCTTGGACCAACTGTCATTGAATCCTGGTTGTTTGTTACAGGAGATCCAGCAGCAGTTGTCATTCTGGAATCTTTGCCCTTAACATCATTCTTACTGGTTATTTTCTTATCATCCTCTTTCATAACAAACCTCCTTGTCCATTGCCTCTTTGAAAATCATCAAGAAATGTTCTTTACTTTATTACCCTGTTAAATGAACGGTGAAACTGAAGTAGTTCCAATATTAAGGTCTTTCACCTAATTCATTTCTTTACTTATACCCCCCACGGGTGTATAATCTAATGGAACTAACTTTTGGAGGTGTAGCTTGAAAAAACAGAAAAGAAGCAACAATAAAAGCAGCAGTAAATCAAAAAAAGCAAGAGTCATTGAAGCAAAATGCGACAGATCTCCCTTCTGTCCTGTAAAAAGGGTCTGCCCAACCGGTGCAGTTGAAAGGGCTGGCTTTTTTATGGGAAAGGTTGTAATTAACGACGAAAAATGTATTGGTTGCGGAAGATGTATTCAGGTATGTCCACATAACGCAGTTTCATTCTAGGTACTTATGAAGAAGGCTCACCAAAAGGTGAGCCTTCAATTTTCTGTAAAGAAGTACGACTAAATCATTTTTCTTCAATATACATCCCCGACAGCATAAACCATTGATTCTTCCTGTTATTGGTTGTATCCAGACCTATTTCAAGATTACCAAATACCACCAGGACCTTGAGCTCATCTGATTCCATTACAAAGCTCATTTCTTCAATGCTGGCTTCCACAGGAGCCCTAGCGCCCGGTGGATATCTCTCAACTATATCCTCGAAGAAACCCTCGAAATCACCTTCCAGAATCAGCTCTCCATCAAGCTCAACATTCAACTCAGGATTTCCCTCCTTGGTTGATATCCAAGATATTGAATAGGTTCCTCTCTTTCCTTCTATCTCAGTCCTTACTTCCTCACTTCCATAGTAGTCCCTGAAGCTAACAGCCCAATCATAGTCGTCAATCTCCACAACTCCGGATTGGAGAACGAGATTTGTGCTCAGATATTGACGTGGTATTTCCATATCCGACTCAGGCCAGGTTTTCTTAAAACCAAAGGTATTCTCAAACTCCTTGTCATTATAAATTTCATCATCAAACCAATCAGGTAAATTTTTATTCTCCCTGTAGGAAAGGAAGCTTACAGCATCTGTAATATCCTCCCTGACTTCCCTGCCAGGCTCTGTTGTGGCTGGAACGATTTGTCCATTCTGAAGCATTCCTTCTGATATGAGGACCTTCTCCAGTCGGTTTATCTGATACTTTACTGGTAGAGCATGGTAGCCAACCACCGGAAGTACTGCTATAGCTGCAATGAGACTTCCAACCAGTGCAATTTTCCTGTGTGATTCCTGCTTCATGAAAATCAGGAGCAGTACTGAAATTACAGTGAATATCCATACCATTATAAAATTATACTCAATAGTCTTCAATCCCGTGTCATTAAGCTGAACAATAAGCGCCCATGCTTCAAATGCCAAAATAACAAGGGCAGTGAACGGATAAATCTTCTTGAAAAAGTTAACAAGGCCGTTATCCTGTCTTGTTACCATTATGTGGAGCCAAATCCCCCCAAGGGCATAGCTTGCTGCTATCCCTGAAAGTCTGATAAATGAGGATCCCACTCCGGACATGACCGTTCGAACTGTCCACAACAACAATACCAGCGTTAAGGCAAGCAAAATGGGAACCAGGATGTATCCAAGCAAGACCTGAACAAACCTTGGCTGTTCCTGAAGCTCGTGTCTTCTTGGATCCTCGACATCCTTCCTGAAATCAGGAAAATAGCCAATAAATATACTGAAGGTCATAAATCCCGCTATGACAGCTATATATTGAAATACCTTATTGCTCATGTCGTTATATAATAGGGCCTGAATGGCTCCAGCCACTCCTGAGGCTCCCATCATAAGGACAGCTCCATACAGTGCAGCTACAACGAAGGCCTTGTGGGTCATGAAGAATGACCTTGCAAAATCTGACTCCTTCCTTGGAAATGATGCCAGATAAACAAATACTACCAGACCTATTGCAATTGCAATGGATGCTCTGGACTGTGATATTGAAGAAAGGTAGCGGTACTCCGTATCCAGTCCGATTTCTCCAAACAGATACAAAAGTATAAATGTCACTGCCGTAACTGCAAATCCAAATATGTTAGCAGCTGTAAATGCTTTACTGGTATTGTACCTGCTCTTTGACCAGGTGATTGCCGTTAGGCTCCATATTGCACCCACTGCCATCCCCCATTGCAGAGAATTGAGCAATATGCTGTATTCCCGCTGAATCTCCCAATCCATATGAATTTTAACAATTGATACCAATGCGAACAGAAGAGCATTTCCCATTGCAGAGGGATATGTCTGAAAAGCCTCTGCCGCTCTTCTGAATACTCCTGAAATCGCAGATTTAAAATTGTTCATTCTAAAAACCTCCAGACTAAGTCTGTAATCATTTACACTATATTTATACCCGCATTAAAACATTAACCAGTAAAGAAAATAATCTATTAGAAGTGGTCTCCACTGCTATTTTACTTCTAGAAGCTATATGGTCCATACCAAGTGATGTAGACTCCTGAGTTGTTTGCAACATTAATGAGTGGATACTCCGCTTCCCAAAGACCAATAAATTGGTCCCTTCTTATGCCATCCGGATTAATGTAGTTACCTTCAAGAAAGTGGGGGTATTCATCGTAGAGTCCAAGGTATAGGACCGTCAATTCAACATCAGTCTGTATAAGATCTGCATACCTTTCACTAACTGTTTTTAGCCTCACTGCAATCCCACTAATTACGTCAGAATTTGCAGCCAGCATTTTTTCAAAGCCATCCTCATTAACATATGCATATATTCTGGTTATCCTATTATCGCTGGTTCTTTGTACATCGTATCCCTCAAAATCAATCAGGGTACCTTCGGCACTTATTGAAGGCAGATTCTGTATAAGGTCGTCAAAAACATCGCTTTCCGACATTCCTTTGAAAAGAGACAGATAGTTGGAATGATTCCTATCAGAAATCACTCCATCCTTGACTGATGACACTGAAAACATTATTCTTGTCCCTTCCTTATACTCACCCAAGGGAATGTTAATTTCATTTCTGTATTGCCATCTATCGCTTCCATTTTCATTTAAAACCTTCTGGAAGTTTTCTCCACCGTCAACAGACTTAAAGATCAGGAAATAATCCGCATCCATCCAGTCCCAGCTTAGAGATATCTCCTGGGCATTGTCCTGTCTAGCTGTAATGTTGATAGGTGGATTTAGGATCTCCTCAGCACTGTTGAACTCATCTATTGTCATGCTTATTCCAGTATCCAAGGATTTAAGGGTGTTTACTGGCTTTGCAAAGCCAAGGCTTTCCACTCCGTACATCCTAGCAAACACTATACCAACAGCCCTCCCATATTCATCAATGAGAGCCCCACCACTGCTTCCTTCACTTAATGGAATGGTTACTTGTATTTCATCGTTGGTGACTCCGCTAATAATGCCCTCTGTTAGAATGTTTCTGTATCCAATGGGACTACTTATTGAGTAAACCTTCTGTCCCTTAACAAGCTTCGAAGAGTCCCCCAGCTCCATAGGCTTTATAGAGGTGTCCTCAACGGACAAAACCGCAAGGTCAAGGCCACTATCGAATCCTGCAACTCTGATGTCACCCTCGTATGTGGAACCGTCATCATACCCTATGGTAATTTCCTGTGCTCCTTCAATCACATGATAATTAGTTGCAATTTTCCCTGGTGCAAAAAAGAAACCACTCCCGTAGCCAAAATCTCCGTTGTCATAATGGGTGAAAATTTGTACGGCGCTTTTGGAAAGTGAGCCTATCTCCTCTGAAGTAAGTTTTTCATCTCCACCATACTGATCAAAAAGTCTTACAACAAGGGCAATCGCCTGCTCTCTGGTGGTTTCAAGCTTTGGAGCAAATGTGTTTGAGCCGATACCATTGATTATTCCGTTCTTGCTCATAAAGCCCACTTCATTTCTGAACCACAAGCTTATTTCAGCTCTGTCTGAAAAACCGATTGTGAAGGTTCCCTGTGTCAGTGCAGGATCGACTTTTTCCAGGGTTCTGAAGAGCAAAGCTGCTATCTCTTCCCTTGTGATAGTTTTCGCAGGTCTGAATGTACTGTCTCCATAGCCCTTTACTATTCCAAGGTCATAAGCCTTAAGCACCTCTGGATTAGATGTGTCTGAAAATGGATTCTCGGATTGGTTCCTTGCTACTTTTCCTGATAATGCCTCGTAAAGCCTGATCGCCATTTCAGAGAATTCCTCTCTGGTAATCTTGTTCTGGTAATTACTCATTAGATTTATAGGTACGAGATTATTATCCTTCGCCCTTTCAACTTCAGGAACAGCCCACTCACTGGGAGCTGCCATAGACTGGGTTGATCCAATAACCATTGTAAATATCAATAGTAAAAATAATAACTTTCGCATTTTTGCACCTCTTCATCATTTATTCCACCATGAGGAATACCCACAGTAAAGTGAATCCACCCAAAAAAAATGGAGCAAACAGGATTTCATCATCTATTCCCATTATACTCCATATTCACACTGAATATTCAAATTTACACAAATTTTAACCACATTGTAATCTGTGTGAAATTCCACACTATTTATTTAAAACCTCTTTGTTGTTTCAATAATAAAATCAGATTACCTTGTCCTGCTTCTTGGCCAAGGCATCCTTTGCCGAACCTATTAAAAGTCCTATGGACATCCCTATGGGTATCCCAATTGCAAGGTTGTCAAATGTTGTAAGCCCTAACACGACGCCTATACTCACTCCAAGCGACATCCATAAACCAGTGTTTTGACCCATTTGTATTAGCTCATGATTCTTGTTCAAGTGGGCCACATATTTACTTTTCCTTTTAAAATGGTCTTTTAGAAAGTCCTTGTCTATTTCAGCATCCCTATCATTTAGTTTTTTAAGGTACAAGTCCATATCCTTTAACATAGCCCTGCACTCACTGCACTCATCTGAAAACTCATCAAATCTTATTGACAATCTTCGAAGGAGCCTATTGTCAAGCTTTCTTAAAATCTGTTTGTTTTGAGTTTTCTCTAGAACATCTATTGATTCATTGATCCTTTCATATGCTGGCATTCATAATCCTCTTTTCTCTGTTGACGGGTGTTTAACCGACTTAGGCTCTAGATTCTACTTCTTTTTTTCATGATATAGTTTTCAACCAAAAGACCTATCAAATATCCAAAAGCTCCTCCTGCAACTGTATAATAAAGAATCTTGCTGTTAATAAGACCCAAAGTTACACCTATGGCAATTCCCAAAGGTAAGTAGATGCTCATGAAATGACCCACCCTGTAAAGTCCATGCACTTTTCTGAGATGCTTAAGCATCCGTTCCATAAGCTTATCATGCCTTTTTCTCATTGCTTTGTCTGTTTCTCCATGATTGTCCATAAGTTCCTTAAAGTGAGGTTTTGCTTCATCCAGGAGACTCTTGCATTCCTGGCATTTCCCGGAAAGGGAATTCAACCGGATAATCATTTTTTCAAATAACTCCAATTCGAGAACAACCTTTTCCTTCTCCTTTAACGAACTTGATAACTGAGCAATATCATTTTGCAAGTCCCTCTTCGCTTTCATCAACTCTACCTCCATTGTTTTCATAATCAGAAATTAATTCTTAAAAATTGCACTTTGGGGAAGTATCTTAAGTATATAATTCCCAAGCTCTTCCTCCACTTCCCTATAGATTTCAGTGTTTTCCCTTAATTCTTCCTTCTTCTCCTCCAACCATTCCCTGTCCTTGAGCAGATCAACCATATCAAAAGGAAAGTTAGTACTCATCTCTTCAATTTCAGACTCCACCCTCCCCAGTGTCTCACTAAGAGCCTTCACTCTATCCTCCAACCTGTAAAAGCCCACTTCCTGCAATCCATAGGATGGAATACCTTTCTCCAGAACTTCCTTGAGGGATCTCATGGTGGCAAGGTCTGATGTTTCATATGTCCAGACAATTTTTTCCCAATCCAAGCCCTGATCTGATGAGACTTCTGAATTTATATCCGGATGGAGCTCCAGAATCATACCCTCATATATTCTATCTAAATCTCTCTCTTCCTTCAATGAAAGCCTCTTGTCTGCTTTAAGAATGTTTGCGATTTCTATGTCCTTTTCCATATTCTTAAGCTTAAGTTCATTCTCTTCAAACTCCCTGTCCAGCATGTGCTCTATAAGAGATATATCCACTTTTTCATCATTGTCCATCAGGTTATGGATGATTTCAATCTTTCTACGCATTCTTAAGAGATTGTTTTCCACCTTTAGGAACTCGTACTCCAAGGACCCGACTTCCATGACATATTTTGTTTTGTAATCAACATAGGTGTGGTAGCTCATGCGGTCTCTTTTCTTGATTGCCTTTGCTGTTTTTTTCCTCAATCGGTCATATTTATCCAAAAGCTTTTCCATATACCTTTGATCATTGGCACCAGACATTTTCTCACCCTCTTCCTAAGCATTATGCTGTTTCAATTATACCACATGAATCATGACAAATCACCATGGCTTGATGGTATTGAATATGTGAATGACCATGGGGTATATAATTTTTGAGTTATTAATTATGTTAAGGAGGATGTACAAATGAAAAGATATATATTTATAGCTGGATTGATTATCGTACTATCATTGTCATTTGTTGGCTGTAGCAAGGAGATTCCTGTGGAAGCCGAGCCTGAAGCTGTGGAATCCGAAGGCCCTGAAATGGCTGGAAGTGAATCGCAGGCTGATGAAGAACCTCAGGAGGAGCAGGAGGAAAGACTACTATCGGCAAGCTATGCAGATATAATGATGGGAAACAGGTACACAATGAGATACCGTACTATCACAAATATCGAGGGGCAGGAGTACGAAGCAACTGTAACAACTGCTGTGGATGGAGATAATTTTGCCACTGTATTTAACTCGGAGCTAGCCAACAGCACCACGATCCAGATGGACGGCAAGCTCTATTTAGTAATGCATGACCAGAGGATGGTGATGGTGTTTCCTGAGGATACGGACCAGGCTGCTGAGTTTGACGTAAACGAAAATGAGGTTCTGGAAACTGATGGAATGGAATACACCCAAAGCGGCACTTCTGAGTTCATGGGTGAAACAAGGAGATATGAGGAGTATGTGGTTGAAGGTGGTACAATCAGATACTATTTTGATGATGAAGAATTAATTGGGATGGAGATGAAGGGATCCGATTATGAGTCAATCTGGTATGTTGAAGATTTCAGAGACTCGGTTGATATGAGCCTTTTTAAGGTTCCTGAGGATTATACAATCTTTGAGCCCTAAAAAAGTACCACAAAAGCAGAATCAAAAAATCTGCTTTTGTGGTATTTCTTCTACATATGAGTTCTCAGTTTTTATTTCAATAGTTCTTGATTCAGCATCCCAGGTAACCCCAAAATCAATTAATCCAGCAATGTCTCTAAGTTTGAAATAGTTATTTCCACCTATGTTATATGCCAATAGGTCTATTTCCTCACTGTTGAAGATAACTGGATCATTGTTGATGAGTCCAAGGCTATCGACTGAATCCCTGGATTCCATTTCTCCACCAACCAATGTGTATGGTCTCCCCCCTAAGATTTCAATGGTTCTATCTTCCTCAATCCAATTGACATCAAATTCTTTTTGTGACTGATTCAAAGCATAGGCAAGGTCCCTAAGCTTAAAGAAGTTATTTCCCTCTATGTTGTAGGCATCAAAAGATATTTCTTCACCATCCAAAAGAATCCTTGTGTTTGAAGGTATTGCCTCCACCATTTCCGGAGCCTCAAACATTTCATCCAAAGCATCAGGAGCCTCCTCAGATTCTATCACCTTTAAAAAAGCCTCTGTTGCACCCATTGTCCCTTTGATCCTGAACATCACATAATATTCCCCTGGCTCATCAATGACAGTCTTTGCTCCAGGAAGGTACTCAAGCTCCTGATACTGAAAATTTTCAAGATCTTCAATGTCTATAGTTGCCTCTTCCAGTAGGTCTGGATCATATTTACCAAATATGTTTTTCTTTGCCCCTTGCATCGGTACCATTGCGGAAACCTCTCCACTTACTTTCAGCTGCTCCTCTGGATTGTACCCATATAGTCCATCCTCTGACATTTTAAGCCTGTAGGTGCCAAAGCTTGATCCCCCCTCATTTTCAACTACGATCTCAACAGGAATCTCAGCAACAAGACCAGCATCAAAAGCAATGTCGATTGTCGATGCATCAAAGGTTTCTACTACATTTGACACTGTGAAGTCAGTCACATCCTCAGAATACCCCATGACTTTATGAAGGTCCCCTTCAGCCTGTACATTTCCAGAGCCTACACCTAATATAATAATCATAGATAACATGACACCCAAGCCCTTCAATTTGATAAAACTTGTCATACAGAACACTCCTTTATGTAATCCGTTATTGTAATACAATTATACCAGAACCAAGCCATGCTTTGCCAAAAAAAATAAAAGCCGGAAATCAATCCGGCTAATTATGCTTCAAATTTGAATACCTTCATTTTTTGCGTCCCTATCAAACTTGGTACCTATTCCAATTCCAACTATTGCACCCAACAAGACGCCAGCGGATATAAGGCTCATAAAGAAATATCCGATAACAGCTCCAACTCCTGCTCCTGCTGTCATGTATCTGAACATATATTTACCCTTTCTTATCAGGTCATGTTCATCTTCAAGATAGGATTCAACATCCCGCCTTACCTTTTTCATTGCACGGATATCTGCCCTTTTTAGATCGCCTTCCTTTTCCTTGATTTCCTTTATTGTTGAGGACATGTCCTCCAAGAAAATGCTGCATTCATTATAATCGTTGCATAAATGTTCCATTCTATTCACTATATTCGAGTAAACCTGCAGCTCCAGCTTCTTTCTGGTATGCCTGTCCAGGTTGCTTGCCAATTCCCATAAATCAGTTCTTATTTCCTTGTATATGCTCATCACATCACTCTCCTCTTCACACTATGTATCCTTCATAGTCTTTCTAAGGAGATTATACCCAATTTATATTCACATATATCAATTTATTGGCATTTTTGAAAAGTTATTTCTTTGTCAGATATCGTTATATCCCTGTCAATTGCTTGTTTGTAAATTATCATGACCTTGTGCCCAAGACACACCCCTGTGAATCTACCACTTGACTTCTTCCGGTTTTCGCAGGAACTGGTGCTTAAAAACCGGAATCCCCAGTGCCTCACCCAGGTTCCTCAGCTGCTGCTTATATGCTCCCTTCAACCCATCATGCATGGCAATGCCATGTATACCTCCTTCAATCGAGTCTACACATGCGCGCAGCTTTTCAATGCCGGATTCATTTTCATATTCTCCCGATACCAGCCATTGGTTAGGTATTATGTGGGAAATACCAAATGCGCAGCCATCCCATTTTTTGAACACTTCACCTGAAAAACCTCTTTCAAAATGAGTTCCACCTACACATAGTATGTTCCTCAGGTTCAAACCATCATCCTCAAAAATCTCCAAGAGAGACATTGCAAGTGCCCTTACAGCATTTTCGTTTTTCCAGCTTTCCTCCCCACTACCAATTTCAATATCCATAATTGGTACCTCATACTCCAATATGGCTTCAGGACCAATATCCCCGTATACTATCCCCGACCAATGGGTTGCCTCTGTTGTCACGAAAAAATCAACAAGATTTTGATCCCTTCTGTTTTTTTCAAGTGCAACCAATAGGTTATGCATAAATCTTGGATTGGCTTTTCCAAAACTTCCTGTCTCCACATCACCGGTTGTATGTACCGACAGAATTCCGTCAGGGGCATTTTCTCCCTCGTGCCATGTTATGAGTCCGGCCACGTGGTAGTCAGAAAACCTTTCCTTCATTATAGGGAGATATCTTCTATAGTCATGGCAAACCACCCTATCAGTCCTTACAAAATCAAATATGCAATTGTTCTCGTCCACATGTCTCATAACAGGCTTACCATCAACCAGTATCTCAAGTTCTTCCAGTTGAAGACCTTTTTCAAGGACCTCATAGACCCGTCTTGCCACATGGTCAACATTTTCCTCTGTTGCAAGATAGTACACTACCTTTTTATTTTCCATTTAAATCATCCTTTCTGCTGAAAAGATTCCCCATAACGAGCATCTGTCAATGCTCTTGATAATATCCACTTTATTGACAGCTATCAATATATAAGTTAAAATATTGTAATGCTTCAGTTCTTTAAATTGTTGCGAGGAGGTATTTACGTGCCTAATTTTCCTGCATTTTTATCATATGTACTCATAACCACATTTACACCAGGTCCAAATAACATTATGTCCATGTCAAACTCCAGCAGATATGGGTTGAAAAAGAGCATCAACTTCAATTATGGGGTTTTTGCCGGATTCTTTACGGTTTTGCTTCTAAGTAATCTATTCAGTAGAACCCTCTTTGAATTCATTCCTATGATAAAGCCATATATGACCTTTATTGGAGCGGCCTACATATCCTGGCTTGCCTGGAAGACCTTTAATAGCAAACCTCCCTCAGGCAATGCCACGGACGATGGCAAAAGCACCACAAAATTTACCAAGGGATTTCTCCTGCAGTTTGTGAACCCAAAGGGTATAATCTATGGTGTTACTACAGCATCTACCTTTATTATTCCTTATTATTCATCTCCGGTCATCTTGTTCCTATTTGCATTATTAATGGCTATCCTAGGCTTTATATCAACTGTCAGCTGGGGGTTGTTTGGTTCCATCTTTCAAATGTTCATGAAAAAACACCATAGGCTTGTGAACTCAGTTATGGCATTGCTTCTGGTGTATACTGCAATTTCACTTTTTATGTGATTTCTGGATACGGTTTATGATTGCTCTTTGATTATTTTCCTAAGATACCTCATTTTCACATACTCCCTAAAGCCTGATTGCTTGTACAAATCCATCGCTGTCTTGTTCCAATCCACTACTTTCAGAAACACTTCGCCATTACCTTTTTCAAGAACTCGGTTAACGCAATCATTTAGTATTTTTCTGCCATAGCCTCTCCCTTTTTGGGAAGGAACCACAAAAACCTCATCAATTTCATTTCCTTTGATCATTGCCGAGCCAACCCAGGTGCCATCTTGGAAAAACAAGTATGTATTTTCAACCAAGTTCTCCATTTGCTTCTGGAGTATCTCCATCCGTTCAGGGGATCTGTTTTCAAATATATTGTGTGGCCTTACATCTATCTCTTTTCTCATGGTTTCGAAGGCATCTCCCATTGCCCTATGGTAGGCGTCAAAGTCATCCTTTATATATAATCTTGACTCCAGTCCGGAATCAGCCATTCTATCTCCTGAATATACCATACCAATAACACAGAACCACTCTCTAAAATAATTCTTGGAAAAGAGCTGCTCAAGGTCATGGTCCTTTGTATCATGGGATGCCATAACAAACTCCAGCATATTGGTTTCTATTTCCCTTTCAGCCCTTCTCCACAGCTCATCCAAGGCCTCTCCCCTGTTATAGACTTCGTTGTAGACAGAAATTACAAGCTCACCTGACCTTCCCCACTCAGGGCTGTTCCATAGGTGGAGATTGTACATTCCCACTATTTTGCCATCTATTTACTTTACTTTAATATTAATTCCATCCTCCAGTTCACCTTCAAGCTCACCACCTTCATCCTCCGAAAAAGGATGATGAAGTCTAAACAGCTCAATTACCTTAGGAATATCATCCACTCCATACTTCCTTATCATCTACAGTTCCTCCTGAATAAAGTTCTTTAGCCTCCCAATTTCAGATTCAGGCAGCTTCTCATTTATTCTTGCAGCTGCAACCAGGAGCATGCATTTCTTGAATTCATCTTCACAGTACCCCTTATCCTGGAAATATTCATCGAGATACTCCTTAATGAGTATCTCTCTACTTAATTTAACGACTCCCCGAAACAGAGCATTATGGAAGGGCGATGATGAAAACCTTAGCAATATTACAGTTTTTGCGACATCTAGCAAAGGGTTTCCTTTTCCGGAATCCATCCAGTCGATGACCTTTTGCCCCTTATCTCCAACAAATATGCTGTCAGGATGAAAATTCATGTGGCAAAGTTTATCATCTCCCGATACATACTTTAGAATCTTAGACAGTTTAAGCTTCTGTTCATCTTCAAGCATGGTTGAGCTTCCTATTTTCTGATCGATTTCATCCGTCACTTTGGGTAATTCATCAACAGTAATTTTATGTATGCTTCTGTGGGTTTGGGCCATTATTGCTGCGTACCCCCTTACACGGATAGGATTATTCAACAGATTATATGTTATGGACTTGCCTTGAATATTTTCATAAACAATCCCTTCCCCTTCCTCCAGCGAGACCCTGTCATGGATTTCAGGACAAATCTGGGTTTTTTCTCTGATGATAAGGGTTTTTGAAAACTCACCATCCACCTTCTCCACAGGAATAAAATCATAGAATAGCTTAAGTACAAGGTCGGTTCCCCAGGAATATATTTCTGCATTTCTTGCTCTTGCTATACACTTATCCAGCATCTCACACCCCCTCTAATAGAGATACCCTGTTTTCTTGCATATATACAGAAAAATATAAAGTAAAGAGAGAGCTACGTGCTCTCTCAGTGTCAAATCTCATCCTTTATCTTAATCAATGCCCCAGTTACCATGGGGTCAAATTTTCTTCCAGCATCATATTCTATCTGTTCAATGGCCTGGTCCTTTGTAAGCATCTCTCCGTTCTTATCCCTTGTAAGAAAATCGTAGGTCTCAGAAACGGAAATTATTCTTGAAAGAACCGGGATCTCTATGCCCTTAAGTCCTTTAGGATACCCTTCTCCATCCCATCTCTCATGATGTGCAAACACAATTTCTGCTATGTTTACTGTCTCATTGAAAAGGTTAAGGATCCTGTAGCCAGCAATTGGGTGCTGTTCCATCTCAAGCTCTTCCTCTTCTGTCAGTTCCCCCTTTTTCTTGAGTATCTCATCAGATAGGATTATTTTCCCAACGTCATGATAGTATGCCGCATCCTTCAGCCTTTTTAGAATCTCAGGTCTAAGATTAAGGCTTTTCCCAATCATCCCACTGATTCTTGCAGTCTCCTCGGCATGGCTTTTCTCCCTCAAACTTCTCTCATGGAGGGTACTCATGAGGTTTTTAAGCTGGTCCTTTGATACTGTGTTGTAATTCAGTGTCTTGTCCAGATACATTCTTTTATCGGCCAGCTTCAGGATTTCATCCATGCTTTCCCCTGTTTCTGTTTTCACAGCACACCCAGTGGAAATGCTACCCTTGAATATATTGATCTTCTTGGATTCAATACTCTTCTTTATTCGTTCACATATCCTTTCCGCATCCTGGAGTGTAGTTGAGGGAAGCAATATGGTGAACTCGTCCCCACCTGTCCTGGCAATTATATCATCTGACCTGCAGATCTCCTTCATGGTCTGGGCAGCCGCCCTAATCAAATCATCTCCGGCCTCATGTCCTAGAATGTCATTGGTAAGCTTGAGCCCATTGATGTCTCCAACTATAACAGATATGGGCAGATTCCTATCAACATCAAGCCTTTTTACCTCCTCCTGGAAAAAGGTTTTGTTGTACAGGTTTGTTACAGGATCATGGAAGCTAAGATACTGAAGTTCTTCTTGAATCTTTCTTTTTTCAGTTGCATCTGTGAAGGTTACCACTGCGCCTACAATCTCTCCGTTCTCCTTTTGCGGATGTGAATCATATTCGACATCAAAGCAGGATCCGTCCTTCCTCCAGAAAACCTCGTCATCTACAAAAGCTGGGATGCCTTCGTCTATGGACTTCAGGATCCTGCATTCCTCTACCGGCATAATATCACCATTTCTGTATGAATGATGTATCTGATAATGCATGTTTTTGCCAAGCAGCTCTTCCTGACTTTCATAGCCAAGTATTTCAAGTCCACTTTGATTGCAGAATGTGCATAATCCTTCCCTGTCCATACCGTAGATTCCTTCCACGGTTGAGTCCAGAATAAGCTGAAGTTTATCCTTGCTGCTGTTTAACTCTGTGTTGATTTCCTCAATATCCTCATTTATCTTTCTTCGTGCCTCAGCTATAAACAAAAGGACTGCAATGCTTATCAAAGCGCCGCTTATTATTATGTTTGTCTGCTTCTTGTTGTTCGCCTCAAGAATTGTCCTTTGGGTTATATCCTCAAGAATTGAAAACAGTACTGTCCTTCCCCCGTACTCATAGGGATAGGACTGTACTTCCAGGGTTTTAATGCTTCCATCCGCCATCCTGTGATTAACCGTATATGTGTTTCTATCTCTGCTGCTTAGTTCACTCCATCTGGGAACCCTGTCATAGCTTGTTCCAGTCCTCAGATCATAGACATCCATTGTTTCCAACATCTTTTTCTCGTATCCATAGAAATCAACAGCTGCCTGGTTGGCATAGACTATTCTTCCATTGCTTGGATCAATGAATATCATCATGGAGCCGTGGCTATCCACAAGATCATAGAAATCAGGTGCATCACTGGCCCATGAAAATGGATTGGTTAAAATCATCATTACTATAACAAAAAGGAAACTCAATCCTTTTCTTTTCATTCTATTACCACCGTTCAGTATTAATTTTTCTTATTGGTACTGGCCATAAGCTCCATGGCCTCCTCTGGGGGTACCGGCTTGCTGAAAAGATACCCCTGCATAAAGTCACAGCTATTTCTCCTAAGGTATTCCAGCTGAACATCCGTCTCAACTCCCTCAGCAACAACCTTGAGGCCACTCTTATGAGCCATTGATATTATGTCGTGGGTAAGGTGACTGTCTTCAGTGAAGTCATCAATCTTTTTTATAAAGTATCTGTCTATTTTAATTAAGCCCACATTAAGCTCACCAAGTCTCGAAAGGGATGAGTAGCCTGTGCCAAAGTCATCCAGGGATATTTCTATTCCAGCATCCTTAAGGGCTTTCAACTTCTGATTTATTATATGATAGTTCTCCAGCAGGATGGATTCTGTAATCTCTAGCTCCAATCTCTCAGGCTTCAGCTCATACCTATCAAGTATACCCTTCACCCGATCCACAAAATCATCCCTCAAGAGCTGAATACCTGAAATGTTCACTGCAATTGTCGCATCCCTGCACCAATCGCACTCCATGCCCTTGGCAAACCTGACTGCCATTTCCAAAAGCCTGTATCCAAGAGGAGAAATGATAAGTCTCTTTTCTGCAATATCTATGAATTCCATTGGAGGAATTGTCCCAAAGCTTTCCGAGTTCATTCTTGCAAGGGCCTCAAATCCTGATATCCTTCCCGTTGACAGTTCAATCTTTGGCTGATATTCAAGGTAGATTGTCTCTGAGTTTGGATTCAGGACAAAGTCCCTGATTTCATTTTCAATGGTATCCCATCTGCTTACCTTTTCACCCATGTCCTCGCTGAAGAAAATGTAGTTTTTTGAGGACTCCCTTGGAAGATGGTCAAGGGCTATTGATACCTCCCTTAAAAGGTTATCCACATCAACATAATTCTTTATTGATTCAACTATTGCTATCTGGCTGTTGATGTATTGCCTGTTCCTGCTGTTTTCAATTGGTTTGTCCAGCATATCCGTTATTGATTCAGTCAGCTGAATAAGCTGATCCTTGTCCCTGTACCTTTCAATAAAGACAACAAACCTGTCAGAGGTGAACCTGCTTATGAGATGGCTGTCTCCAATTACAGCCCTCAACCTCTTAGCAATTTCCCTTAGTATCTCATCCCCGAAATCATAGCCGTAGGTCATATTGATATATCTGAAGTTTTGTGTGTTAATAAGAAGTATAGCCTTTTCATCCACCTTTTTTTCACTGATTGCCTCCTGGATGTATTCCTTAAGGTACTCCTGATTTGGAAGGCCAGTCAAACCATCATAGTAGGCCAATTCAACAAGCTGCTTATTTTTTCTGATAATATAGGCTGCAAATATTCCTATTACAACAAAGACACTTGTAAGATTGTAAATTCCATTCTTGACAGCCTCACTCACAACAAGATCCATGTCCTCAGTGGACTGGGCAACTGCAAGGGTCCCAATCTTGTCCTCCCCCATATAGATTGGAACAAGACCATAGTAAAGCTCCTGACCCTCAATGTCAATGTTGGAGTTGAATTCCTTGTTTCTCCTTATTGCATCCACAAGGTCAGTATTTGTGATCGAAGTTCCAATGTATTCCTCAATGGTACTGCTTACTATTTCAAGGTTTTCATCTATGAAGTACAGGCTGTGGACAAGCTCAGCATCCTTGATCTCATCAAGAAGCTGCTGCATCTCAAATCCTCCCAGAAAATCATGAATTTCCTCAGCATATATTCCCACCTGGACAAATCTACCGTCCTCCCTTTGAAAATATGCATACTTAAAATATCGGTCGCTCTCTGAATCCTGCCTGATTTCCTCTGCATGGAACCGTAGAGGATTGTTCATGAACTCATACACTGGATGCCCTTCAGGAGCCTGCCACCCGATGTATTCTCCATCGCTTGAGAACACAATTTCTCCTTCAGCGTTATAGGAATATATTACGTCCACCCTGTACCTTTCAGCCATTTCCGCAAGTCTATCGTTATCCAGCGCTCCTTGCAGGAGGACCGTTGACCTTGAAGCGACGAGAAGCCTTTCTTCAAGAAGCTCATTGAGGGTATCCCTTGCCTCCGCCGATTTACTTATCCCAACAGCGTAGCTTTTTGCATACTCCATGGAATCCATCATAAGATGCTCTCTGTAGTACTCAATCCTGCTGTTGACAGAGGAAATCGTGACCAGCAGATAGGCTATGAATACCAAAAGGAATGGAAGAAGGACAATTTTTTTTGTTTACAGTTGTGGATTTAATCTGTTTTTTCAAAGTATCACCAAATTTCATTTTATCGCTTAAATACCCTGAAGCTCTAAATTCAGGGTATTAAATAATAATTTTATGTACTTATTCTATCACAGATTATGTATCCATTCCACAATCAATTGACCTGGTTTCTATGTTTTACTTTCTTTACCTGATACATTCTTTCATCAGCCTTTGTCAATAGATCTACAACGTCTCTTTCCTCCTTTGGATAAAGGGCATGACCTGTGCTTAACCCTAAGAATTCTATGCCTCTTGGATTGTTAAGGAACTGGAAATCGTCAAATCTCTTCATCAGGGCGTCGCAATTGTCAAAATCGCAGACAACCACGAACTCATCTCCGGAAATCCGGTAAAATCTATCCTTCTGTCCCAAAAAAGTCCTTGCCGTATTGGCAAATGCAACAAGATAATCATCACCGGCCTGGTGACCATAGTTATCATTGATTTGCTTAAACTGATCCAAATCAGCAAATATCAATCCGAACACCTCATCTCTGGAGATTCTTCTGGTGACATCCTCCATCATGGCCTCCCTGTTTCCCAGTCTTGTCAGAGGATCCCTTCGAACTCTTCTACCTATGGATTCAGCATCCTTGCTGGATTTTACAAAGGAGCTTGCAAGCTGCAATGATAATGTGGATATCAATATCAACAAAGTAGGCTCAACCATCTCACTGAAGAGGGAATGTCCGTATACATATGAAAAGTTCATTAGGAAAAGAATGCTGACTGTCGAGATGCTAAGTGTCATAAGGATATTCACAGATAGCTTGTCCATGTTTCTTATTGTATATATGAATTTTTCACTCATAAACCTGAAATATGTACTGTAGGTAATCAAATAGAAGGCTGTCTGGATAATAAGTGAGTTAAGCTGAAGATTATCCGGATCTATCTGATATGCAATTCTATGGGAAATGATGTAGATAAAGATAGTGTACACCCATGCAGTTGCCATTATGGTGAGTGTATTCCTGGCAGGCTGATCCGTAAGGAACCTGAGAGGAATGTAGTAAACCAGTGTAAATACAAGGTAGAGTCCATCACCATTAAACAGGTATCCTTTTGGTACCACAGATGCCACTGCATAAAAGGCTGCTATAAAAAGCAAGGTTACAAAAAACAGCACACCCAAAGTCGCTCTCATGCCCTTTTTTAGCCTAGAGCTCTTCAAAGTCAGATGCATATTTGCAGCCAGCATTTGTAAAACCAGTAGAATCTTAATAAACAACAGCATTTGGGGCCCTCCTAGTTGGATTTGAAACTGCTTATCTCTATTATACTCTACTGGGATATTATTACCAAGAAAATTTCACTGATAATCGAAAAATGGTGCTCCCTTTACCTGGAGCACCATTTTTAATTTACTTGGCTTATTTCTGTGTCTTGTTTAGACTGCAGCAATCCAACTTCCTGTTTCCAAACTGACTTTCATTGGCCCTTGCAAGCTTCTCTATAAATTCATTCAGCTTTTTCTTGAACTTTTTCATCTAATCTCTCCCTTAATCTGCAGGCAGCTCAATGATGAACCTGCTGCCCTTTCCTTTCTCAGACTGCACGGATATTCGTCCCCCAAGCTGTCTTAGGTTCTCTGCAGCAACATACAGCCCGATACCTTCTCCACTTTTTCCTGAATCACCTTCTCCACTGTAGTATGCATTGAATATCTTATCCCTATCCTTTTCAGGGATTCCAACACCTGTATCCATTATTTCAATACCCAGCCTCCCATCCTGCATTCCATAACTAATTTCAACCCTGCCGCCTTCCTCGGTGTACTTGTAGGCATTTGTCATGATGTTATATATTGCCTGGCTAAGCATGTACCTGTCTGTACTTATGGTCCTCTTATCATTTGTAAGGAGGTTAAGCTGAACTCCCTTTCTGGAATACTGAGGCTTAAGTCCCGCCATTATTTTTCTGATCAGCTGATTTAGCTCCACCTCTTCAAACTTTATTTCACCCTTGGTGGATTCAGCATCTATGAGCTCACTCATGTTTGAGATTATGGCAGTTATGTTTTGTATCTGATCCTCCAGTATATTTATCTCCTCCTGGTCCACTTCAACCATGCCATCCTCAATCGCCTCCAGATGGGTCTTCAGTATGGTCAAGGGAGTTCTGGTCTGATGGATCAGCTGGTCCGTCAGTTCCTTCCTGCTCTTTTGTCTGAGCTTCAGCCTTACATTCAGGTCATCAAGGGTCTCCCTGATGCTTGTTATCTCCTGTATAAATGATTTCTCCACAGGCGACGGATTCCCCTCCTGTATTGCGGTTGCCTGACTGGCAGTTTTCTTTAGCTCCCCAGCCATGCGCCCACTGATCAGAAAGCCCACGACAATTGCTATAAGGAGGGCTATCAGGGCTGAAAATACGCTGTTCCTAATCAAGGCTGATTTAAACAGCAGCGCCCCGGATGTATTTTCCGTGGAACCGAATCTTGTAATCTCAAGATTCCCGACCAGCTCACCATTGGATGTTACCTGGTACATGAACTCCTTCGCGGAATTGCTTGTGAACCTTTCATACATTCTGCTGTTCATCATATGTCCACCCATCATTGGTATGTCAGCTCTAACATCCACAAGCTGTCTACCCTCAGTATCCAGAAGCCTGATCCTTACAATCGGCTCTATGAGGTGCGAGCTCAATTCCCTGCTCATCTGTGAATAGGAAAGATCCTCCCTCTCCAGGGCAGCCCTTGTATATTCAATGATCTGCTCTGTGTGGTTCTCGTAGCTTTCATCAAGGTAGTCCACAAAGTACCGGTCAGTAAGGGATGTCAGTATGGTTGCATTTAATCCAACAGACAGCACAACCACTAGGACCATCACAATAAGGAGAAGCTTTCTTATGGTCATGCCCCTTCACCTCCGAACTGGTAGCCAACCCCGTACTTTGTCACTATATATTCTGGATTCCTTGGGTCATCCTCTATCTTTCTTCTCAACCTTTTTATATGGGTGTCGATTGTCCTGTCATAGCCATCGTAATCGTGACCGAAGGACTTCTCAATTAGCTGTTCCCTTGTTAGAATCAAGCCTTTGTTCTTCATAAAGGTATGAAGTAGCTTGTACTCGGCTGATGTGATCTCGAGTTCCCCCTGGCCCTTCAATAGCCTCATGCTCCTTGTATAAAGCCTCAGGTCGCCAACTGCCAGAACCACCTCGTTTGATTCATTGTATACTCTTCTGAGCAAAACCTCTATCCGCTTCATCAGCTCCCTGGGGCTGAAGGGCTTGACAACATAGTCATCCGCACCCAGCTCAAAGCCCTTTATCCTGTCTGCTTCCTGCTCACGGGCTGTTAGCATGATGGCAGGGATATCGGATGTTTTTCTGATCTCCTGAAGGACCTGGAATCCATCTATTCCAGGCAGCATGATATCAAGGACCGCAAGGTGGTAGGCCGCTTGGGAGAAAAGCTCCAATGCTTCAAATCCGTCCTTTGCAATGTCATATTTGTAGCCGTTTTTGTTAAGGTATTTTGCCACTATGGAGCTGATTTCCTCCTGGTCCTCCACAAGAAGTATTTTGAAATCCATCACTTCACCCTCAATCTCTATCTCTCTATGATCTCATCCCTGTAGTAATATCCATGACATCCCCTGAAATAGCCCTGATTTTCATCAAAGTCTTCCCAAAGGGGAAAGTCTCCGTCTTCATAATATCTCCACATTGGATGGTTAGGATATTGATACCCTCTGTATGGCCATGCATTCACATCTTCCTGGTCTTCCACAGGTGCTCTGTATCCTTCATCATCCCAGTAGGGATTCATGTAGCCTCTACCAGGCATTCTTCCCCTATAGTATTCATCCTGCTGGTCATCGTTGTAGTAGCCTCCAAAGCCCATGGCATAGGTGTTATACTTCATAAACACTCCACCTGCTGTAAATACAACTGCAAATATCAATAGAACCGCTATTGTTTTTTTCATCATCACATCTACTTCCTTTCCAAAATATTTTTCTTTGCCAAATACTCTTCCTCGGTTATTTCGCCTCTGACAAACCTATCCTTCAATGTCTCCAGATAGGAATCATCCCTGTTGCTTCTGTTTCTTGACCTGATCCAAAGAATAAGTGCAACTGCACCCACCAGCAGACCAATGCCAATCAAAAGGTCCCAGCCTCCGAAGAAGCCGCAGCAATTTCCCAATCCAAATCTATAAAAGCCCCTGTTAAACATCATGATTCATCCCCCCTTATTTTCTCAAAACTTCCTTCATTCTAATATATTCCTCTTCGTCGATTTCTCCATTTACAAACCTTTCCTTTAGCTTGTCCTCAGGACCATTGCCTCTTACTGGTCCCTTACCAACAGGATTATCTCCTGTTACAAGGTAGTAGACAGCAACCCCAATAAGCAAGGCTACAATTATCATCATCACGATTCCCCCTCGTCTGTTTTTATCTTTATCTTAATTATGGGACACAAATGTGACCTAATTATGACATATTGGTTTTTCACACAAAAAAACGGCCCTTGGGCCGTAATTTTCTAAGCTATTCACTAATGGCGTTCTTTTTGCTGTTTCTGCCTATGATGTTATCACCCTGGGAAATCAGCATTCCCGCAAGCATAAGAAAGGCTCCAAAGTATCCCCTCAGTGACATGATCTCCCCTAGAAGGACCGCTCCCCCAAGAGCCGCAAACACCGCTTCGGTGCTTAATGCAATGGCTGCATGGGAAGGTTTTGCATGCCTTTGGGCCACAACCTGCAGTGTATAGGCAACACCAACTGACATCAAGCCTCCGTAAAGTATCGGGACTCCTGCGCTTAAGATATTTGCAACCTGGATATCCTCAAACACAAGCGCAACCATAAGGCTCAACAAGGAGCAGGTAGCAAACTGTGCCGATGAAAGCTTCAGGGTGTTGACCTTTGAGGCAAAGTGTCCTATCACAAGGATGTGGGTTGCCCAGAAGAAGGCTCCAATAAGCTGTAAAAGGTCTCCAAACTGGATGGTCAAATCCTCGTTGATGCTAAGGAAGTATAATCCTATTGCAGCTACGATTGCTCCAACCCAGATAAATCCATTGGATTTCTGCTTTATAAAGAGACCCAATATGGGCACAAGTACTATGTATAGGCTTGTAATAAAGCCGGCCTTACCTGCAGTTGTATAGATCAGACCAACCTGCTGGAGGGCTGCAGCTGTGAAAAGAACGCTGCCAGCAATCATTCCGTACATGAAAATCTTCCTAGTGTCATTCTCGCCCGCATCCTCAGCTATTCCCTTCCTTTTGTTGGACCCCTCCACAAAATATATCACAGGTATAAGGGAAAGGCTTCCCAGTGCGAACCTTAATGCATTGAAGGTGAATGCCCCCAGATAGTCCATTCCAATCCTCTGTGCCACAAAGGCCAACCCCCATATTGCAGCTGTCAAAAGCAGCAAGAGACTTGATCTCAATTCCTTGGTCATTGTCATATCCCCCAGTTTTAGCTATTTTTATCCTATTCCCTCTTTTCATTGTACAGGAAGTGTAAATTTATTTCTACCCCCTAAAACTGCATGAAGGTTTCTTGCATAATAATTACGTTTTCAAAACAAAATCTTGAAAACTTTTTAACGATTTATAGTGGTAGTTTATGAAATTAGGGGTATATTATTAGCGAGATATGTTATTATGTAAAAACTGAAGTACATAAACTATATGGAGGCATTGATTAGGGGGGATTACTATGGACGCTTTCCCCCTTATGAGCCAATAGCGTAACCGACCAAGATGGTCGGTTTTTTTGTGTATAATATATTAAACAAACCTCAAAAAATGAAGGAACCCGGAGAGCCTGGTCAGCATAGCCGGATTCCTGCAACATCCAATCCTCGCTAAAGGTCTGTTTGTTGTGTCTATATTATACTATTTTAGCCATTTTAAATCAATCATAAATCTAAAACTTAAGGAGGTGTTGCGGATGATGGGTTGCATAAGCAAATAAATTACGAGGAGGTGATTGGATAACAATTGATTAGTTTCAAACTTAATAGAAATTCCCTTAATTGATGGTAACGAAATATATTTTGAGGAGGAAAAATGATGAAACCGAGAAAATGGTCTTCAATTTTACTGGCTTTGACCATGATATTGGCACTGATTCCGGCAAATGCATTTGCAGAGCCCGAGCCAATAGTCGAACCTAACTTTGGATTTGTTCCAAACTCTGGTGAAGCAAGTGTATCAAAGGTTGACTTGGTCAATAAAACTGAAGTTGCCAGGTATTACACTCAACCACGTGTAAGCCCGACAGCAGATTACAACTGGCGTACCTCACGTATTGCCATGGACGCTTACGGCAATGCCTGGGTGCTTAATACAGGTGCAGATGGCGTTAATCTTCAAGGTTCAGTTGTTAGAATTCAAGCAGATACTACAGGCTTGACAACACATGCCTACCCTGACCCAGTGCTTGCATTCGGTACAGACGAAGCTGTCAAGGTATTCAATGTTGGTGGACTTGGTGATATGCCAAGGGCAATTGCTATAGACGAGGATGGATATATTTGGATAGGCTTCTACAGCAGCGGAGCGTTGATGAAGTTTGAATTTGACGGAACAGACTTAAATCAAGTAGGAGAAACAATAGTTACAAATCCAAAGTTAAATTTCTATGAAATGAAATTCGCACCTGATGGGATGCTCTATATCTCAAGCAGAAACTCTACACCTACTAGAAGTGGAGATTATGGAGTTTGGAGCTTTAACCCAAACAATGGTGAATTTACTGAAGAATGGAATGTAGACTCTCCATACTCATTACTTATCGACCCTGATTCAGGTCAGGTGTATGCAACAAGCTATAGTAATGTATTATGGATTAAGGGAACAGGTACTGTGGCTATCTCAGGAGCACAGAACCTTCGTGGTATGTCATTTAACGGACTGGGCAAAATCTGGATAGCAAGCACAACTGCAGGATCCGGTGGAAATCGGGTCTGCTGGTATGACATTGGAGCTGGCACAAGTGGATATATTACATTGCCTATCGGTACAACACCAGTTGGTGTTGGAATGGATGAGGCTGGCTTGATGTGGGCAGTTTGCCGTACTGATGGAGATACATCAGGTGGTTACTTGGTAGCATTTGATCCTCATGATGGAAGTCCTGAGGGCTCAATCAAGGTCGGCTACAGACCATATGCCTATGGTGACTTTGTAATGCCAGTACCAAGGTATTGCATCGAAGGTACCAAAACAGAAGACTTTTACACTGGACTTAAAACAAGAGTTCCATTGGAAGACTGGTCAATCTATCTGTATGATCGTACATTAGACCCAGGTGAAATACCAGGTGTTGCAACAGAAGGATTGCTGGCTTCCACAATGACAGATGAGTTTGGCGACTACAAGTTCTGCGGCCTAGTTGCAGGAACCTATTATGTATACGAGATGTTTGATGACTGCTATGGGCCATTTGATCCAATCAGCGGTATGATAGAGGTTACTCTACCTGATGATGGTAATGATGGCAATGCAGTGGACCAGGATTTTGTAAACAGACGAGGCAAAATCCAAGGTATAAAATTTAAAGATACTCTTGGAACTGGTACTACCCTATCAGGTTGGGAAATCTTGCTTTACAAGGGAGAACCAGCCGTTGGTGAACCGAATAAAGCTGATGCTTTCAAGTGGACAACTACTGATAGCAATGGTTTCTATTTCTTCGATCTTCTATGCCCAGACACATATTTTGTATATGAGTTAATGCAGGATGGTTGGGTACAAACATATCCGACCGAGGGATTCTGGACAGTTGAACTCGCTGCTGGTGTTAGGGCAACAGGTAAGCATTTTGTGAACGAAGAAGAAGAATTCTTTGACCTGTGCGGCTTCAAGTATGGTCTTGACTATGCTGGCTTCATGGATGATCCATGGCCAACTGACAATCCTCTTCCTGGATGGACAATAATCCTTGAAAGATTTGAGGATGATGAGTGGGTTGAAATCGATAGAGATGTAACCAACTCATTAGGCAAATACTGCTTCCTTGATCTTCCTGCAGGAGAGTACAGATTGTCAGAAGAGGCAGATGGTGAGAAGGATGGATTCTGGATGATGAATGGCAAGTACTGGCTTCAAGTAGGCCCAGAGGACAAATATATATTTGCCAGCTTGCCTGAAGATGGAATGGAATGTGGCGATTGTGGCGAAATTTCAATTGACTGCATATGCCCACCACCTCCAGTAGAAAAATCATTTGACTTCTACAACCTGTGCCACACTGATGAGACCGCCTGGATGTTTGGTGACATTCTTCACTCAGATTTGGGTATCCCTGCTCAGAATTGGGGCTGGAGCTTAGGATTGGGTATTGTTGAGCAAAGTACAGATCCATATCCAATTGAAGAAAATGTACCAATCTACGCAGGTGCAGCCCAAAACGATATCACAAAAGGATACCTGATAGGTCATCTTGATATCTGGTGGAATGGTACTGATGTTGAGATTAGAAATGTAGACATTGATGAGAATATAGTTGAAATGAATATGATGGTATGGATCGGAAATACAGAGTTGCCACTGTTTAGAGGCGCAATGACCAATGCACCTGGTAAACTTATAATTGATCCTGCTATCGATTACAGTAAACCAGTATTTGTGGCAGTTCACTTTGATTCATATGTACCATGTGGATTTCCACATCCAGAAGTAATGCCAGAATAGTAGGAATCAGATATCAGCAAATAGATGCAGTAGTCTTAAGAGGGTTGGAAGCCAGGTTTCCAACCCTCTTAACTTTAGATCAGCTCAAAACAACTCTAATTTTAGTCATCACATTTTATTGAGAAGGCAATGTGTAGTATTTTTGTAATTTTTACAATAAATTCATATTCAAGGTAGAGTAATGAAGTTTTATGGGGGTATAGTATAACTGAAATATAGTATTTTTGGTGGCCGTGATTAAAGGGAATTATTATGGACGCTTTTCCTTTTATGAGCCAATAGCGTAACCGACCTTTTGGTCGGTTTTTGTAGTTTTTGAGACCCTGTTTTTATGGGAATCGATTCTAAATAGAGAAGGAATCCGGGGTGCCTGGACAGCTATACCGGATTCCTGCAACTTCCAATCCTATGTATAGGTTTGGCTTGTTGTGCTTTTACTATACCATATTTAGCCTTTTACAATCAATTGAATATACATAAAATTCAAGGAGGTGGTGCGTATGTTGGGGTGTAGAAGCAAAATACTTTGTAAGGAGGTGAGATAATAGAACATTCGACAATAAATCTTGACTAGTTTTCCCATAATTAATGGTAAAAATAATTTCTACAAGAAAGGAGAATTTATATGTATGCGAGCATGGTAAAGCGTAGCACGAATAAATTTCGGCTGATTTTTATAGTTACGCTTGCAATGGTACTGCAGCTTCTAATGCCAATGTCGCTTGTTTACGCAGGTGACAACGACCTGTTCCCTCATGCCTTCAACATCGGCCAAAACTTCAACAACAATGGCTGGAGCTCTGGTAATGCAGGAAAAACCTATGAAGAGGGTGAATGGGTTTCATTCATTACCAGGATAGACAATGTTGTCTGGGATCAGAATTCGTCATCAGCGCTGGATAGAGTTGGTACTGAATTTACTTTCTATCAGGACAGCAGTGTGGCTAAGGATGGTAAGGGATCAGTGTTCTTTGACCTTGTCAGAAACATTTCTGTAAGTACAGACCCGACTGTCTTTACCAACAACTACGGATTCCCTGATATGAATGGTAATCCTTACCCAATAACAGATAGGGATACTGCGAACATTGCACAGAATGAGGACAATGAGTATATTTTTAGTAGCTTTAGCAAAATAGATCTTTCTGAACAAGAAATCAAGGAGCAAATCAATATCTCTGCTGCATATGCAAAAGGTCAATCTACAGATATAATAGGTAGCAGATTTGACACAACAAGGGTTTGGTATGTTACCAGGGATCAGATACTTGATGCATTGGAGCTTGAAGAAGCAGATCCAAAACCTGGCACAATCTATGTATATTATCAGATGCACCTTGCAAGATCATTCCTTTGGAACAGCTTGGGAGACCTTGACGGAGACCCAATGACACCTGATGTTCCACTTATAAATGTTTATTCAGAAGAGACAGCACCTCCCTATGACTGGGGTGGATGGCTATACACTGAGGACTTCCTTGGTATGACAACATCCTATGGCGCTGGACTTTACAGTAACGGATCACCTTCCAACTCACAGACCTATTTCAGAACAGCAGGTGGTTCAACTGCAGGAGCAAAGACCTTGCCGATGCCAAGCGTTGGGATTCCTGAAGCAAGAATATCCGGATACAAATTCAATGACTTAAATAATAACGAAATATGGGATCCGGGCGAGCCCCCAATTGAAGGCTGGCCAATTACAATTAGATTTGACCTGTATGATATTCACAATGTGGAAAAAACAATAATGACAGATTCCAATGGATACTTCCTTTTCGATCACCTGTCATACAACTTTGTCTATGAGATCACAGAAGGAGTCATGGAGGGCTACACCCAGTCATATCCAACGCTCTCTTCAATGGGAGAAGGAATGTATGTTGACCCTTCAGGTCCATCCTACAACCGAGATACTTCCTGGTGGAAGGTACCATTTGATGTTACGGAGGACAGCTCCTACGACGAAATGGACAGGGCTGATATAGGTTGGAGTGCAAAACCTGGTATCAACAACACTTCAATAACCAATGCAAACTTTGGAAATACCAGAGGTGGTTACCTGAAGCTGATCAAGACATGGTCTGGTTATCCAGATGGCTTTGATGACTTCCCTGATGAAGTGACTGGAACCATCACCGGCCCTTACGGATACGATGAAACATTTACGATTGAACCTGATGAATTTGGTGTTTGGGAGGAAATCATTGGTCCATTGCCTCCTGGTGAATACACCATTGATGAGGATGATGTTTTAGGCTGGAGCACTACACTAAATCCTGCCGATGGCAAGGTTGATGTAACTGCTGGTACCGAGGCTCAGGCTGCAAGCATCAGCATAATAAACAGCTTGGATAAGGGCTATCTGAAGATCGTCAAGACATGGTCTGGTTATCCAGATGGCTTTGATGACTTCCCTGATGAAGTGACTGGAACCATCACCGGCCCTTACGGATACGATGAAACATTTGAGAT